>JAEWPX010000059.1 GCA_023399375.1 Pseudomonadota bacterium
GGCAACCCGCAGGCCGCAAAGCCGGCAAGCGGGTTGCCCGGAATTCCGCCGCCAAGGCGCCAGCGGCGAAGCGCCGCATTTGAGGAAATAAACGTTGGTTGCAGCCTCCCGTCGGGTGAGTCCCGACGGGAGGCTGCTTTTTGTGGGGACAGGCTAGTTGGTCGGCGTGCCCGGGGACGGCGGCACGTAGTAGTAATAGCCCGGGGGCAGGGGCTGGCCCGGGGTCGGGGTGGGAACGGGATAATAGGAGCCCGGAGCCGGGGCCGTCGGAGCGGGCGGCGTCGCCGGGGGCGGTGTCCCGGGCGTGGCCAGCCCTTCCCGCACGATGGTGCGGGCGTCCTGGTTCACGTCAGGGCCGGGTGTGAGCATGTTGTTGCCCGTGATGCCGGGCGCGACCTGCCAGGATTTCTCCCAATGCCCGCTGCGCGAGGGGTAGTAGCGCGCCCCGTCGCAACGGCCGGCGCAGGCCGGGCAGGAACGGTTGCACAGGGCCGACGGCGAAAAGCCGGTCATGGTGCCGCTGTCTACGACGCAGACTTGTTGCCCGGCCGGATCGACGCACTGGAAAAGCCCGACGGCCGCGGCCTGCCCCGGCAGGCCCAGCAATACGGCGACAAGCGCCGCGGCAGGGAAAATTCGCGATAAGGACATACACGCCTCCTTGTTACGCGCTTGCCGTCCCTATAGCCCTTTCTCCCCCTGATGCACCACTGAAAAAACAATCCCGCTGTCCTTCCGTCCCGCATTCTCTCCGGGTTTCCCCCTTTCTGGAGGTCCAGGAGGGGCCGTCGCCCCTCCTGGCCGCCGGAGGCATTTCTTCTCCTCCCCATTCCTCCGTCATCCATCAGCAGGCGACGACGCTGACGGCGAGGCCGCCTTCGGCGGTTTCCTTGTATTTGCGGTTCATGTCGAGGCCCGTGGCGCGCATGGCGGCGATGGCCTGGTCGAGGCCCACCTTGTGGTGTGCGGGCATTTCGTCCGAGGCGATGCAGTAGGCGGCGTAGGCCTTGACCGCGCCCATGGCGTTGCGCTCGATGCAGGGAATCTGCACGTAGCCGCCGACCGGGTCGCAGGTCATGCCTAGGTGGTGTTCGAGCGCCGTTTCCGCCGCGTTTTCCACCACGCGTACGCCGTAGCCCATGGCATGGGCGAGCATGGCCGCGGCCATGGCCGAAGCCACGCCGATTTCCGCCTGGCAGCCGCCTTCCGCGCCGGCGATGGTGGCGTTGTGCTTGGCGAGAAAGCCTACGGCCGCGGCCGCGAGCAGGCCTTCGCGGATGGAATGTTCGGGCAGTTCGAGTTCGGTGCGCATGAAGCGGGCCGTGGCCGGGATGATGCCCGCCGCGCCGCAGGTGGGCGCGGTGACGACGATGTGGCCGGCGGCGTTTTCCTCGGCCGCGGCAAAGGCGTAGGCCATGAGCTTGGTGAGCGCGCTGTCGTGGGGCGGGCGGCGGTTGCGGCTGCCGCGCGCGAAAAGCCGCGCCGCCTTGCGCTTAAGCTCGAGCGGGCCCGGCAGCGTGCCCGAAGCGGCCAGCCCCGCGACCACCGAGGCGTCCATGGCCGCGAGCACGGCGTCGAGGCGGGCCAGGATTTCGTTTGGCCGGTCGCCGGTCACGGCGGCCTCGTTTTCCAGCATGAGCCGGTGCAGCCCGATGTCCTCTTCGCGCACGATGCGCCGGATGTCGGCCATGCTGGCGTAGGGGTAGGTCGGCTCGCCGCGCGCGGGAAGTTGCTGCCCCGCGTACTGGATGAAGCCTCCGCCGATCGAGGCGTAGTGGCGTTCGAGCAGCGGCGGGGTAGCGGGGTTTTCGCCGCGAAGGCGCAGGGCCAGGGTGTTGCTGCACGGCAGGTCGCACACGACAGGCCCCATGACCACGTCCGCGGCGCTGACGGAAATGGTTTTCGGGCCGAGGTCCAGAGGGTGCGCCCGGTCCGGCGCGCGCGCCAGTGCGTCGAGGAACTGCGGCGGGCAATGCCTGGGATCCTGGCCGAGCAGCCCGGCCAGCACGGCCCGGTCCGTGCCGTGGCCCCGACCCGTGGCGGCGAGGCTGCCGTAGAGTTCGACCTCGACGCGCGCGCCTGCGGCCAGGACTTCCGGCGGCTGGCGGCGCAGCAGGGCAAGGAAGTCGCCGCCCGCGAGCATCGGTCCGATGGTGTGGGAGCTCGACGGCCCGGGGCCGATCTTGAACAGGTCGAAAACGCTCAGGTCGATGGCGGCCACGTCCGTCTCCTTGGCGGGGCAGGGCGGTCGGTTCAGGCGAGGCGTTCGATGTCCGCGCCGACGGCGCGCAGCTTGACCTCCACGGCCTCGTAGCCCCGGTCCAGGTGGTAGACGCGCTGGATGAGCGTCTCGCCCCGTGCGGCCAGGCCCGCGAGTACGAGCGAAGCGCTGGCCCGCAGGTCCGAGGCCATGACCGGCGCGCCGGTCAGGTTCTTCACGCCCCGGATGAAGGCGTGCTGGGCAGAAATGCGGATCTGCGCGCCCAGGCGCACGAGTTCCTGGACGTGCATGAAGCGGTTTTCGAAAATGGTCTCGCGGATCGAGCCCGCGCCCATGGCCACGCACATGAGCGCCATAATCTGCGCCTGCACGTCCGTGGGGAAGCCGGGGTAGGGCTGGGTGGCGAGGTCCACGCCCACGAGCTGCTCGCGGCGGCGCACCAGCACGCCGGCGTTGGTGGCCTCCACCTGCACGCCCATCTCGCGCAGCTTGGACACCACGGCGTCGAGCTCCATGAACGGGCAGTGTTCCAGTCGCAATTCGCCGTCGGTGATGGCCGCGGCCATCATGTAGGTGGCGGCCTCGATGCGGTCGGGCATGATGGCGTAGCGGCCGCCGCCGAGGCGCGGCACGCCTTCGATGGTGATGACCGAGGTGCCGTGGCCGCTGATCTTCGCGCCCATGGCGTTGAGGAAATCGGCCAGGTCGGCCACTTCGGGCTCGCGCGCGGCGTTTTCGAGGATGGTCGTGCCTTCGGCCAGGCTCGCGGCCATGAGCAGGTTTTCCGTGCCGCCCACGGTGGGGAAGTCGAAGACGATGCGCGCGCCCTTGAGCCCGTCGCAGCGGCCGTCGATGTAGCCGGCCTCCAGGCTGAAGACCGCGCCCATCTTTTCCAGGGCGGTCAGGTGCAGATCGACGGGGCGCGCGCCGATGGCGCAGCCGCCGGGGAGGGCCACGCGGGCATGCCCGGTGCGGGCGAGCAGGGGGCCGAGCACCAGCACCGAGGCGCGCATGGTGCGCACGAGGTCGTAGGGGGCTTCGGGACTCAGTGTCTTGCTCGGCTCCAGGGTCACGACGTTGTCCGTGAACGTGGACGGGCAGCCGAGGATGTCGAGGAGTTTGAGCGTGGTCTGGATGTCGCGCAGGCGCGGCACGTTGTCGATGACGGTCGGTTCGGTCAGAAGCGGCGCGGCGAGCAGGATGGGCAGGGCGGCGTTTTTGGAGCCGCTGATGCGCACGACGCCGTTGAGGGGCTTTCCGCCCCGGATGAGCAGCTTGTCCATGGAGAATCCTTGGGCAGCCTTGCCGGGTAGGGCAAGGCGGATTTCGCCGGAAGGGCGTTGCGGACGATACCGCGGGGGCGCGCTTTGGGCAAGCGGGACAAAAAAATGTTGACGGGCCGGGCCGGGAGGTCTAAAGCATTCGTTCTCCAGTGGTGACTGTAGCTCAGTTGGTAGAGTCCCAGGTTGTGGCCCTGGTTGCCGTGGGTTCGAGTCCCATCAGTCACCCCACGATATTTCCTTGCAAAAGGCCCGGTTAATCGCCGGGCCTTTTTGTTTTGGTCGCCGCGCGCCGATGCAGGTCGCGCCAACGGGCGGAAATATTTCCTTTGTTGACACCAACCCCTGGAAAACGTAGAGAATGGAACAAGGCTCCTGTCAGGATATTTCCCAACGCCGAGGTAGGTAAATGGCAAAAAAACTCTCCTTCGCCTGCGCCCTCCTGACGCTTGCATGCGCCGCGGCCTTGCTGTCCGGTTGCAGCGAGCTGGTCCTGCTCAACCCCAAAGGCCCCGTCGGCGAAGCGGAGCGTTTTCTCATCCTGGCGGCCTTCGTCCTCATGCTGCTCGTCGTCGTGCCGGTCATCATCATGTCCGTCTGGTTTCCCCTCAAGTACCGCGCTTCCAACACCAAGGCCGCGTACGAGCCCGAGTGGAGCCATTCGAACAAGATCGAAGCCGTGATGTGGTGCATCCCCCTCGTGATCGTCCTGGCGCTGTCCGTCCTGGTCTGGCGCTACACGCATCGCCTCGACCCGTACAAGCCCATCGACCCGGCCGCCGAGCAGTTCCGGGTGGACGTGGTCAGCCTCGACTGGAAATGGCTGTTCATCTACCCGAAACAGGGCATCGCCGTGGTCAACGAGCTGGTGTTCCCGGCACGGACGCCGCTCAGTTTCCAGCTCACCTCCGACACGGTCATGACCTCCTTTTTCATCCCCCAGCTCGGCAGCCAGATCTACGCCATGGCCGGCATGCGCACGCGCCTGCACCTGCTCGCCGACACGCCCGGCGTCTACGCCGGCCAGAACCAGCAGTTCAGCGGCGCGGGCTACCCGACCATGTCCTTCGCCGCCAAGGCCGTGACCCTGGAGGCGTTCGACGCCTGGGTGGCGCAGGTGAAACGCTCGCCCCAGACCCTCGACGCCGCCCGGTTCGAGGCGCTGCGCAAACCGACGAGCGGCGACCCCGTGACCTATTTTTCCTCGGTTTCGCCCGACATGTTCGAATACATCCTCAATCTCTACAGTCCCCTGGACAAGGTCCCCGGCGGCGGGCACGGCCAGGGCCACGCCATGCACGGCCAGCAGTAAGGCGACACGGAGGAGCGACGCGATGTTTGGAAAACTGAGCCTTTCCGCGATTCCCTACCATGATCCCATCGTCATGGGCGCGGTGGTCGGGTCCGTGCTGGCGGCACTCGCCGTGCTCGGGCTCATCACCTATTTCCGGTTCTGGCCCACGCTGTGGCGGGAGTGGCTCACCTCGGTGGACCACAAGAAGATCGGGATCATGTACATCATCCTCGCGCTCGTCATGCTGCTGCGCGGCTTTTCCGACGCGCTCATGATGCGCGCCCAGCAGGCCATGGCCGTGGGCGCGTCCCAGGGCTTCCTGCCGCCGGACCACTTCAACCAGGTGTTCAGCGCCCACGGCACGATCATGATCCTTTTCATGGCCATGCCGTTTCTCTCGGGGCTCGTGAATATCGTCGTGCCGCAGCAGATCGGGGCCCGCGACGTGGCCTTTCCCTTTCTCAACGCCGTAAGCCTCTGGCTGACCGTGGCCGGAGCCCTGCTCGTCATGGTTTCCCTCGGCATCGGCGAATTCTCCAAAGCCGGCTGGTCCGGCTATTCGCCTCTGACCGAACTGGAATACAGCCCGGACACGGGCGTGGACTACTGGATCTGGTCATTGCAGATCGCGGGCCTCGGCACGCTTCTTAGCGGCATCAACTTTCTCGTCACGGTGCTCACCATGCGCGCGCCGGGCATGACGCTCATGCGCATGCCGCTTTTCACCTGGACCTCGGTCTTCACCAACGTGCTCATCATCTTCTCCTTCCCGGTGCTGACCGTGGCCTTGGCGCTGGTCTCCATGGACCGCTATCTCGGCATGCACTTTTTCTCCAACGACTTCGGCGGCAACATGATGATGTACGCCAACCTGTTCTGGACCTGGGGCCATCCCGAGGTCTACATCGTCATCCTGCCGGCCTTCGGCGTCTTTTCCGAAGTGGTGAGCACCTTTTCCCGCAAGCGCCTGTTCGGCTACCCGTCCCTGGTCTATGCCACGGCGGCCATCATGTTTCTGTCCTTCGCCGTCTGGGTGCACCATTTCTTCACCATGGGCGCGAGCGCGGGCGTGAACATCGCGTTCGGCATCTCCACCATGCTCATCGCCATTCCTACGGGCGTCAAGGTCTTCAACTGGCTGCTCACCATGTACAAGGGGCGGGTCACGATCACCACGCCCATGCTCTGGACCCTCGGCTTCCTGACCACCTTCGTCCTCGGCGGCCTGGCCGGCGTGCTGCTCGCGATGCCGCCCGCGGACTACGTGCTGCACAACAGCCTGTTCCTCATCGCCCACTTCCACAACATGCTCGTGCCGGGCACGCTCTTCGGCTTCCTCGCCGGCTACGCCTACTGGTTCCCCAAGGCCATCGGCTTCCGCCTGGACGAGACCTGGGGCAAGCTCTCCTTCTGGTGCTGGCTCGTGGGCTTCTACCTCGCCTTCGTGCCGCTTTACATCCTGGGCTTCATGGGCATGCCGCGCCGCATGCAGCACTACGACAACCCGGCCTGGCAGCCGTACCTCGTCGTCGCGGCGCTCGGCACGCTGCTTGTGGCCGCGGGCATCGGCTGCATGCTGATCCAGCTGTTCGTGAGCTTTAAAAACCGCAAGGCGTTGCGCGACGCGACCGGCGACCCCTGGGACGGCCGCACCCTGGAGTGGGCCACGGCCTCGCCGCCGGCCCCCTACAACTTCGCCGTGATCCCCACCGTGCACGGCATCGACGCCTTCTGGGACATGAAACAACGCGGCGAGGCCTCCAGGCGGCCCGAAGCCTACCAGGACATCGAGATGCCCAAAAACTGCGCCCATGGATTTTTGCTCGGCATCCTGGCCTTCCTCTTCGGCTTCGCCATGATCTGGCACATCTGGTGGCTCGCCGGGGCGGGCTTTCTGGGTCTCCTCCTCGTGGTCGTCGCCCGCTCCATGGACGACGACACCACGGAGATCATCCCTGCGGCCGAGGTGGCGCGCATCGAGGAACTGCGCTTCGCGCAAATGGCCGCTGCCGGCCGTTCCTGAGTCCTGACGCCGTGTTGACGCAAACGCATCGCTGGAGGTGAACGCCATGGCGGCGACTGCCGTACATTCCGGCCCATCCGTAGCCGGGCATCCCGAACACCACGACATGGAAGCCATCCGGTCGCTCGGGTTCTGGATGTACCTGATGAGCGACCTGATCATCTTCGCGGCGCTGTTCGCCACGTATGTGGTGCTGTCGCACAACTTCGCCGGCGGCCCCACGGGCCGGGAGCTGTTCGACCTGTCCTTCGTGCTGGTCGAGACCATGCTGCTCCTGTGCAGCAGCGCGGCCTATGGCCTCGCCATGACGGCCATGCACACCGGCGACGCGCGCCGGGTGCTCTTGGGCCTCGGGCTCACCTTCCTGCTCGGGCTCGGCTTTTTGTCCATGGAAATCCACGAGTTCGCCACCTTCATCCACGAGGGAGCCGGGCCGCAGCGCAGCGCCTTCCTTTCCGCCTTCTTCACCCTGGTCGGCACGCACGGCGCGCACGTGACCATGGGCCTGGTCTGGATTGTCGTCATGCTGGCCCAGGTGTCACGCAAGGGACTGACCGCGCCGGTTGCGGGGCGGCTCACGCGCCTTGGCATGTTCTGGCACTTTCTCGACGTCGTCTGGATCGGCGTCTTTTCCGTGGTCTACCTCATGGGGGTGCTGCAATGAGCGCGCAACCGGATGGCGGCCGGGCCGGGGCAGGCCTGGCCCGCGCCTATTACATCGGCTTTTCCCTGTCGCTCGTGCTCACGATCGTGCCTTTCATCGCGGTCATGACCGGCGCGCTCTCCCACGGGGCCGCGGTGTTCTGCGTCTTCGCCGCCGCGACCCTGCAGATGCTCGTGCAGGTGCGCTTCTTCCTACACGTGGACGGGTCGCGGGCCATGCACTGGCAGTTCATGTCCCTGCTTTTCACCTTCTTTATCGTTTTCCTCTTCGTGGGGGGCTCGATCTGGATCATGCACAGCCTGCATTACCGGATGTGAGACCGCCTGTCGTGCTGCGGCCGTATCTGCTTCTCATCAAGCCCCGGCTCGTCTGCGCCAACCTGGTCGCAGCGTGTGGCGGCTTTTTTCTTGCCGGAGGCGGCGGGGCGTGGCTTTTTTTCGCCGTGCTGTGCGGAACGGCGCTGCTCGTGGCCTCGGGCTGCGTGTGCAACAACTGCATCGACCGCGACATCGACCGGAAAATGGCGCGCACGCGGGAAAGGCCGTTGCCGGCGGGCGCGGTCTTGCCGGCAACGGCCTGGGCCTACGGCGCGCTCCTTGGCCTTGCGGGCGGGGGCATGTTGTGGCTTGGGACGAACGCGCTGTGCCTGGGGATCGTTGCGGCGGGGTTCGTCGTCTACGTCGGGGTCTACAGCCTGCTGCTCAAGCGGCGGCATTCGTTGCTGGCGACCCTGCTCGGGAGCCTTGCCGGCGCGGCTCCGCCCGTGGCCGCCTACTGCGCCGCCAGGGGGCGCTTCGACGGCGGCGCGGCGCTGCTGCTCGCGATTTTCAGCCTGTGGCAGATTCCCCACGCCCACGCCATCGCCCTCTACCGCCAGGATGAGTACGAGGCGGCGGGCGTGCCGGTGGTGTCGCTCACGCGAGGCACGCCGGCGACGCGGCGGCTGCTCGTCGGCCACATCGCGGCCTTCGTCCTAGTCGCGCCGCTTTTGACCGTGGGCGGCTACGCCGGGTACGCCTATTTCGCGGCGGCCGCGGTCGCGGGGCTCGCCTGGCTGGCTTTCGCCCTGGCCGGACCGTCCTCGCCGGACGCCGCGCGCGCCTGGGCTGGGAGGCTCGTCTTCGCGTCCATCGCCGTCATTTTCCTTTTGAGCGTCCTGATGGCCTTCGACGCCGCGTAGCATCGCGGCCCTCGAAAAATGCGGGCGTGTTTTCCAAGAGAAAAACACGCCCGCATTTTTTTCGAAAGGGCAGGCGCTTTCTTCGCGGACGCGGCAGAGGGCGTCATCCGGCCGCGCGGGGTTACTCCGCCTGGCCGAGCAGGCAGGGCTCCTCGTTTTCGTTGACGAGCGCGGGCCCGAGCTCGGAGGCCACGGCCTTGGACACGAACACCGTGGTCTTGACCCAGGTGCAGCGCGTGAACGTGGAGTCGGTGAAAACCGCCGCCGTGTTCGTGCGGCACAGGTCCTCCAGCACGACGAAGTCACACAGCTGGAAGACGCACTCGGACAGGGTGATGTTGCTCGCGAACCGCACCGCGCCCGGGCCGCGCAGTTCGCAGCCGACGAAGGTCTTGCCAGAGTTTTTAAGCGGCGGCGGGCAGTAGAAGCCCTCAATGCGCAGCTTCTCGCCCTCGAAGCGGTCCTTGAGGTCGAGGTCCGCCTGGGTGTCCAGGGAAATGATGCGCAGCCGCCGCGCCTTGTCCACGGCCGCGATGGCCAGCACCACCACCAGGGCCACGCCGGAAAAAAGCAGCGACGTCAGGATGCCGACCACGAGCCACACGCCCACCACGTTCGGTTTGAGGGCGTTGGTGAGAAACGCCGCGAGCAGCAGGCATACAACCGTGGCGACGAGGAAGATGGCCACGGCGTGCTTGATGAAAAACTGCGTAAACGCGTCCCGGGTTCCCTGCTGCTTTTCCATGTGATCCTCCAATTCCGGCATATAGTTCAGGGTATTGCACTTGCTGCAGGTCAAGTCAATTCCCCGGGCGTTTGCGCGCATCTTGCCGCATCCTCGAAGGAAGGTGATGTTTTTTCGAGAACAATACGCTAGAATAGTTGTTTTTTAGGGACGCAACGCTAGGCCCGGGCCGTCGGCAGTTCGTCCCAGACCGTGGTGTAGCGCGGCGAGCGCGCGGCCTGTCGCATCTGCCACGGCTGCTTGATGCCGCAGGCGGCAAGGCGCACGGCATCGCGGCCGAAACGCGCGTTGATCGCGTCCATGGCGGCCATGAGGCGCTCGCCCCTGGCGTCCCTTTCCGGCGCGGGGGCGAGCAGGGACAATTGGCGGCTTCCGATTTTCTCCAGGCCCGAGAGCATCACCCCGATCTTCTTGTAGCGGTAGCCGGGCCGGAAAAGCGTTTTGAGCACGGTGAGGGCCGTGCGCAAGATGTCGCCCGTGTGGGCGGTGGCCGCAGGCAGGGCCGCAAATGCGCTGCCGGAGTACTGCGGCGCGCCCTTGACGAAGGTGTTGGTCTGCACCCAGGCCGTGACGCCGTTTGCGACGAGGCCGCAGGCGCGCAGGCGCTGCGACGCCCGGGTCACGTGCATGGCCAGGGCCTCGCGCATATCGGAGGCATCGACCACCGGCTGCCCGAACGAACGGGATGAGACCACGGATTTGCGCGCCGGCGCCGCCGTTTCCAGCTCGAGGCAGGACCGGCCCTGCAGTTCGAGCTGCGTGTGCACCCCGCCCACGGTCATCCGTTTTCGGACGAAATCCCGGGGCAGTTCGCAAAACTCCCCGGCCGTCGACACCCCATAGCGGGCCAGCATGGCCGCGTGCCGGCGGCCGATGCCCCAGACGTCTTCGATGGGGAAGCGCGCCAGCACGGCGTCGGGATCGGGGCAGGCCGCGAAATCGAACACGCCGTCGTGGGCCGGGTCCTTCTTGGCGATGCGGTTGGCGACCTTGGCCAGGGTTTTCGTCGGCCCGATGCCGATGGAGACCGGGATGCCCGTCCATGCGCCGACCGTGTCCCGGATCCGCCGGGCATAGGCCGCGACGTCGCCGGGCAGACCCGTCAGGTCGAGGAAGGCCTCGTCGATGGAATAGACCTCGAGCGCGGGCGCAAACCGCGCCAGGGTGGCCATGACCCGCGCCGAGAGGTCGCCGTAGAGCGCGTAGTTGGAGGAAAAGACCGCCACGCCGTGGCGTTCGAAGAGCTCCCGGCATTGGAAGGCCGGTTTGCCCATGGGAATGCCCGCGGCCTTGGCTTCGGCCGAGCGGGAAACCACGCAGCCGTCGTTGTTGGAAAGCACCACGATCGGCCGTCCGGCCAGGGCGGGCACGAAGACGCGTTCGCAGGAGGCGTAGAAGGAATTGCAGTCCACAAGCGCAAAGCAGGGCATGTCAGCCCGCCTTGTGGATGACGTAGGTGACCACGCCCCAGACCGTGAGGGACGCCTCGGGCGGGATCTCGAGCGGCGAGTAGTCGGGATTGTCCGGGACCAGGAACAGCCGGCCGTTTTTGCGGCACAGGCGTTTGACCGTAAGTTCGCCGTCCAGGGCGGCGACGACGATGCTGCCGTTTCGGGGCTGCGCCGCTCGGTCCACGACGAGCAGATCGTCCGTGGCGATGCCGGCGTCGCGCATGGAGTCGCCCTGGGCGCGCACGAAGAAGGTGGCGGCGGGATTGCGGACGAGGAGCTCGTTGAGGTCGAGCCGCCTGTCCACATAGTCTTCGGCGGGCGAGGGGAAGCCCGCCGCCACGGGCGAGAGGTAGAGCGGCAGGGAAAGCCGGGTCCGGGGTGTGGCGGGAATGCCGGAGAAGAGGTCGCGCATGGCCCAAAACATACGATGCGCGGGGTTTGCTGTCTATAAAAATAAACAATATGTTGTTTATATAAACACTCCCACGGGAGGACCCGCCCCGCCGAGCCCGCGGGAGCGGACGCGCGCAGGCTGCCGTCCACCGTGTGCGACGGTGTGTCGTTGCGTCAGCTGCCGCTAACTCTTGATGCTCAGCGGGGACGTGAATGCGTCGATGTTCGTCAGGTTGCCCTCGTCGCCACTGCCGCCGTTCATTGACGTTTCGAACTGCTGGAACCGTTGCAGCGTCGTGAACACGGTGGGCGCGATCGTGAGGTGTTTTCCCGGCGCTCGGGTCGTCGTAGAACAGGTCGTAGACGCAACCGATGGATTTGTGGGCGGTCGGCCGCCGCTCCCGATGGTCGAGAGTTTGACCGGGTTCGACATCAGGCCCGTGACGGTCCGAGGCGGGATGTCCGTGGTCTGGTGCTGCCGCAGGTGATGGAGGACTGGCCGTTGTTGCAGGTGGCCTGCAAGGCGTTGCCCGTGCCGGCGTTGGGTCTTGGATCTGGAGCCGGACGTCGCCGGAATACTTGCTGGTGTCGAAGAGCAGGGTCTGGGAGGCCCGGGCGATGCCGACCCAGGACGGCCGCATCCCAATACTTCCCGGTCTTTCAATAAGGCTGTTTTGCGGCAACGCTTGCAATATCGTCAGTCCGCAATGCGTACGCGCACCTCCCGTGTCGGTGAATTCGAATGTCGTTGCCAGAGGGGACAGGGCTTGGCATAACCGATTTCAAACATTGAAGGGAAGTTTTCTGGGAAAGAGTGAAACATGCGTTCAATGTTTCCTGGTGTTCCGTATTGTGACTTGAAATCCTGTTGCGAGGAGGGGATATGATCAAACATTGTTGGTCCGTGCTGTGTCAAAATATAATAACAGATGTTGAAACAAATGTTGCAAGTTATATAATGGCGATCGATAATGTTGTCGCGCCTGAGCTCCCTGTGATCCTGCCGTTTCTCGCCATCGGAACGTCATGGGAAAAAGATACTGGTGTCGATGTCGTTGAAAATTTTTCTATAAGAATCTCGCATGTCGGCCCGGAAGGGACGGTGTCTCCCTTTATCGAGACCGGAAGTATCGCTGTGCAAAGTTATCGACATCGGATGAATTTTGTGTTGAATGGAGCGTCTTTTGATCGTGCCGGGATGCATCGCTTCAATATTGAATCAAAAATAAATGGCGTTTTTGTCTGTGTTTCTTCTTTGCCTGTTTTGGTATCTGTCGCGCAGCGCAATAATGCTTCTTTCATTCCGAACACCGTTAGGCAATAATGTGTGGATCCTGGAATGGTTTTCTCTTTCCCTAAACCCCGGCTGCCGACCATGGGCTCCAGCGGCGAAGCGCCGCAAGGGAAGCGTCAGCGCGCCTTGGCTGCGTAGAGGGCGGCGACGCGGGCGGCGAGGGTGTTGGGCGTGAGAGGTTTGGAAGGGGAGGATTGGGAAGAAGGCGGGAATGCCGCGTTGGAGGCAAGAGGCGGGGGTGCGGCGGCGAGCGTGAACGGCGAGGCGAAGCGATGCCCGCAGACCGGGCAGGCCATGAGCATGCCGCCGATATTGCCTGGAAAACGAAGCGCCTGGCCGCAGCCCGGACAGGTACGCACGGGTCCCTCGCTCATCGCGCCTCCGATGGTCGCCTTGTTGCAAAAGAAGTACCCACAACACCACGATTGGTTACACAAATGCTCGGAGAGAAAGAGAAGATATGGAACATATTGTTTTTGATGATTTTATGAAGGCGGATATGCGCGTGGGCCGCATCCTGGCCGTCGAGCCGCGGCCCAAGGCCCGCGCGCCGGCCTATAAGCTCAGTCTCGATTTCGGCGAACTCGGCGTCAAAAAAACGAGCGCCCGCGTCACCGACCTGTACGCGGCCGAGAATCTGCCCGGTCGGCTCGTCGTCGCCGTGGTCAATTTCGAGCCCAAGCGTATCGCCGGCTTTCTCTCCGAAGTGCTCGTGCTGGGCCTTGCCGGCGAGGGCGGCGTGGTGCTCCTTACGCCCGAACGCGAGGTCGCCCTGGGCCAGCGCGTGTTTTGAAGGGCGTTAGGCCGGTTCCGGGGCATCGTCCGGAGCGGGCAGGTCCAGGCGCGGGGCAAGCGTTTCCGGCAGCCAGGCGCGAAGGAAGGAAAGCACCGCGTCGCGGCAGCCCTCTATGGAAAGATGCTCGGCATCCACCACGCATTCCGCTCCCGGGTCCTCCTCGAAGGGCACATCCACGCCGATCACCTGCCCGAGGCCCGGGAACTGCCGGCCCGTGGTCTTGCGCAGCATGGCCTTGGCGTAAAGCCCGGCCATGACCAGGCCCTCGGGCCGGGCCGACTCGCGCGCCATGGCCGTGGCCAGGGAGCAGCGCACGTGGATTTCCGCGAAGCGCGGCGTCAGCGACCGGGCGTAGTCCCGCATGGCGCGACTGGGGGCAGAACCGTCCATGAGCACGAGGTCGTAGGCGTCGCCGGACGCGATGTCCGCCGCCTCCCGGGCAAAGCGCCGATAGGCCTCCTCGCGTTCCTTTTCGGAATAGGTCGGCTTGGGGAAATAGGCCTTGCGCCGGGCGTCGAGCTCCAGGCGTAGCGCCCGCAGGCCGCTTAAGGCGAGGGTTTTCTCCACCGCCCTGGCCGTTGCGCTCTTGCCCGAGCCCGGAAGCCCCGTGAACCAGACGACGCCTGTCATGGCTCGCGCAGGTAACGGTTGAAGTCCCGGCAGTCGAAGCGCTCGTCCTCCAGGACGTTGCCGAGAAAGCGCAAAAGCGCCCGCCGCACTTCCGGCGGATGGCCCGGGTACCACTGCGGCGAGGCGATGACCAGCCCGCGAAAGACGAAAAACGGCGCGATCACGGAAAAAATCTCGTCGTCTCCGCTCTCGCGCAGGTACGTTTCGAAGAAGGTGAGGAACAGCCGCTCGAAATCGCCCGACAGGCGCGGTTCCTTGTAGAGCCCGAAGAGCACGTAGTTGAGGCTCATGGTGGCCACGTCGTCGGCAGGCTCGCCCCATTCGCCCCGGCTGCGGTCGAGCACCGCGAAATCCCGCTTGTCGCCATCCTCCTGCACGAGCACGTTCCAGGGATGGAAGTCCCCGTGCACTTCGCTTAAGCGATGGGTGAAGCCGCGCAGCTTCCAGCGCCAGTCGATGATGCGTTTTTCCAGGGCGCAGAAGCGCTCGGGGGGGAACAGGTCGTAGGGGTGCGGGTAGGCGTCCACGAGCCCGAAAATGCATTCCGACGCGCCGATGAGGTTGCGGATGCGGCGCAGGTACAGGTCCGCATCGTCCTTTTTTGCGGCATGCACACGGGCCAGCCAGGAGGCGAAGGCTTTCGCCATGTCCAGGTCGCGCGCCTCGAGGCCCGTCTTCTGGATGCGTTGCAAATCGAGGTAATAGTCGTAGCCCGGGGCTTTTTCGCTGATGATGAAAAATTCCTTGGGCGCGTTGACCGGCACGAGGCGGTCGTCCCGGTCGAAATAGCCCAGGGCGATGGGGCGCACGTGTTTTTCCATGCGTCCGCCGGCCTCGTACTGGAACATGAGGATGGCCGCGCGGTCCCAGTAGAACTGATGCCCGTACTTGTCGCCGCGCATGATGGAGAGCACGCCCCGGCGCACCTGCCCGTCCACCTCGAAATCGAGGCACACGGGCTTGCCGTAGCCGAACTCCTTCATGCCCTGGCCGCCGTCGGCCCCCAGGGCGCACACGCCGTGCATCCGCGCGCTCTCGCCGAACGCCTCGCGCAAATACCGCTCCACCGCCTCCGACCGCACCACGATGGGCGTCTTTTCCTCGGTCCCTTTGCGCATGGTGACTCCTTCTGGCCAGAAGCAAGCTGGGGAGGAATTCCCCACACCCCTTCCTTCCTCAAAAACTTACAAGAGCGGGGTAGGGAGAGGATACGCTCTCCCGGAGGAGGGGAGCAAGTCGTTTCGGGGACGATGCATCCGATGGGAGGAATGATCTCTTCCGGAATTCCTCGGTTGGCGTTGCGCGGGTCGCCGGGACGCAAAGC
>JAEWPX010000126.1 GCA_023399375.1 Pseudomonadota bacterium
GGCCGGGATGGCTTTGCATCCCGGCCCGCCGCGAGACCCCCGTCAAGGGGGTCCGGGGGGGATTATCCCCCCCGGCCGCCGGAGGCACTCGCACTATGGAACGCGGAAGGCCGCCGCTTTTGCGGCAAGGCCCCCGGATGGGGGCGGGCGCGGCTTCGCCCGAGCGCAAGGATGCGGCCGGCATCGCCGCCGACGAGTATTACGAGATCAAGACGCGCATCCATGACCGGTTGATCGACCTGATCGACCTGTCGCTGCTCGACACGCTGGACGGCGCGTCGCTCGGGCTCGAGATCGGCAAGCTCGTCGAGCGGCTGTTGCGCGACGAATTCGCCCAGACGCCGCTCAATCTGGCCGAGCGCGAGCGCCTCATCAACGAGGTCAAGGACGAGATGCTCGGCCTTGGCCCCCTGGAACCGTTCCTCAAGGACCCGAGCGTCAACGACATCCTGGTCAACTCCTACCGCCAGATCTACGTGGAGCGCGCGGGCAAGCTCGTGCTCACCGAGTCGCGCTTCAAGGACAACGACCATTTAAAGAAGATCATCGACCGCATCGTGTCCCGGGTGGGCCGGCGCGTGGACGAGTCCTCGCCCATGGTGGACGCGCGCCTTCCCGACGGTTCGCGCGTCAACGCCATCATTCCGCCGCTGGCCATCGACGGGCCGGCGCTGTCCATCCGCAAATTCGCCAAGGAAAAGCTGACCATCGAGGATCTGATCCGCTTCCGGGCCATGACGCGCGACATCGCCGAAGTGCTTCAGGGCATCGTGCTGGCGCGGCTCAACATCCTCATTTCCGGCGGCACGGGCACGGGCAAGACCACCATGCTCAACTGCCTGTCCGGGTTCATTCCCCACGACGAGCGCATCGTGACCGTGGAGGACGCGGCGGAACTGCAACTCAAGCAGGACCACGTGGTGCGCCTGGAGTCGCGCCCGCCCAACATCGAGGGCCGCGGCGAGGTCACCCAGCGCGATCTCGTGCGCAACTGCCTGCGCATGCGCCCGGACCGCATCATCGTCGGCGAGGTGCGCGGCGCCGAGGCCCTGGACATGCTCCAGGCCATGAACACCGGCCACGACGGCTCGCTGGCCACCTTGCACGCCAACACCCCGCGCGACGCGCTCATGCGCCTGGAGACGCTCGTGGCCATGGCGGGGCTGACCATCTCGCCCCTCTCGCTCAAGCGCTACATCGCCTCGGCCGTGGACGTCATCGTCCAGATTTCCCGCTTTTCCGACGGCAGCAGAAAGCTCGTGAGCTTCCAGGAGATCACGGGCATGGAGGGCGAGGTCATCACCATGCAGGAGATCTTCGCCTTCGAGCAGCGGGGCGTGGCCGGCGACGGCAAGGTGCGCGGGGCGTTTCTGGCCCGGGGCATCCGGCCCAAGTTCGCGTCCAAGTTCGAGTCCAAGGGCATCCGCATGCCCGACGGCGTGTTCGATCCACGAAACGTGGTCGAGACCTGAGGAGGCCGACATGACGCCGCCGTCCGCCGCCGTGCCGCCCATTCTCTCCCTGGCCCTGCTGTTGTCGCTGGTCTATTTGTTCCTGGCCGTGGTGTTCGTCATCCGCCGCGCCACGGACAAAAGCGGCAAGGAGCTGGCCCGGCGCATCGAGGAGGTGGCGCGCGGCCGCGGGCTTGCCCCGGATATTTCCGCCGACCTGGTCAAGCGCCACGAGATGAGCGGCCTGCGTTGGCTCGACGTGTTCCTCTCGCGCCAGGCCTGGAGCCGGCGCATGGACAAGATGCTCGACCAGGCCGACATCAAGGCCCCGCTTGGCATCTTCGTCCTGCTTTCCCTGGTGTTCATGGCCACGGGCTATCTGGCCGCGTCGCTGTACGTGTCCAACTTCCTGGTGCGGCTGGCTGTAGGCGCGGGGCTCGGCGCGCTGCCGTTCAAGTGGATCGCCATGCGCAAGGCGGCGCGCATGAAGGAGTTCGAGCGCCAGTTGCCCGAGGCCCTGGAGCTTGTCGCCCGCGCGCTCAAGGCCGGGCATACCTTTTCCAGCGGCATGGGCATGGTCGAGAGCGAATTCGCCGATCCCATCCGCACGGAGTTCCACAAGACCCTGGAGGAGATCAATTTCGGCGTGGGCGTGACCGTGGCGCTCGACAACCTCATGGACCGCGTGGACTGCCCGGACCTCAACTTCTTCGTGGTTTCGGTCAAGATCCAGAACGAGACCGGCGGCAACCTGGCCGAGATCGTGGAAAACATCTCCTGGCTCATCCGCGAGCGCTTCAAGCTCAAGGGCCGCATCCGCGTGCTCTCGGCCGAGGGGCGCATGGCCGCATGGGTGTTGTGCCTGCTGCCGTTTTTCGTCTGCGGCGCGGTGCAGATGTTAAACCCCGGCTACCTCGGGCTGCTTTTCAGCGAACCGATCGGCCACATGCTGCTCTATCTCGTGGGCGGGCTCATGTTCATGGGCATCCTCGTCATCCGCAAGATGGTGCGCATCGAGGTCTAGGAGGCGGTCATGGAGATGCTTTTCATTTCCCTGCTCGTGGCGGCAAGCGTGGGCTTTGCGGCCTACGCCGTGGCCATCCTGCGCGAGGAGCGCCGGCAGCGCCGGGAAATGGCCGATCGCGCCATGACCGTGGCCAATCCCGGCGGCCCGGGCGGAGGAGCGCGCCCGGGCGTGCTCGGCTGGCTGCTCGGGCTCGCGCGGGGCACGGCCGCCCGTTTCGGCGAGTCGGTCAAGCCCAGGGAGGCCAAGGAGCTGACCAAGACCCGCACCCAGCTCGTGCATGCGGGTTTCCGCCAGCCCGGCGCGGTGGAGATCTACTGGGGCCTCAAGGCCGGCGCGGCCCTGGTCGGGCTCACGCTCGGGGCGTTGGCCGCCTTTTCCGGCCGTGTGCCCGCGCAGTACAAGATGTTCGTGGTCCTCGCCTGCGTGGCCGGGGCCTTCTACCTGCCGGGCGTGCTGCTCGACATGCGGGTGAAAAAGCGCCAGAAGGCCATCCAGCACGGCCTGCCCGACGCCCTGGACCTGCTCGTGGTCTGCGTGGAGGCCGGCATGGGGCTCGACGCGGCCATCTACCGCGTCTGCGTGGAGCTGGCCCACAAGGAGCCGATCCTAAGCTCCGAGCTGCGCCTGCTCACGCTCGAGCTGCGCGCCGGCAAGTCCCGCCGCGAGGCGCTCAAGAATCTTTCGACCCGGGTGGGGCTCGAGGACCTGGGCAGCCTTGTCGCCATGCTGATCCAGACCGACATGTTCGGCACCTCGATCGCCCAGACCCTGCGCGTCTACGCCGATTCCATGCGCACCAAGCGCTTCCAGCTGGCCGAGGAGCTTGCGGCCAAACTGCCGGTCAAACTGCTCTTTCCGCTGATCTTCTTCATCTTCCCGACGCTGCTCATCGTGATTCTCGGGCCGGCGGGCATCAGCCTCATGAAGATGTTCGGCGGGCTCAACAAGTAAGGAGTCGCGGTATGCCTGGCGCGGACGATGTGGCGCGCTCCGTGGGGGAGCTTTCCAAGGGTCGGGGACAGGCCCTGGACGCCCTGTCCGGCGCGGGGAACGCGGCGCATGGGATCACGGATTTCTTTCGCAGCACGGACAACCTGCTCGCCCTTGTCGTGTGCCTGCTCGCCGTGGCCGGCATCTATCGGCTCCTGCGCGCGGAAAACATCATTCCCGCTCCGTCGCGCGGGTCCGGGGGGAGCTTTTTTGCCACGTTCCTGGCCCGGCGGCTGGCGCTTCGGCTGATCGGGTTCGCGCTGCTCGCGGCCCTGGCCCTGGTCCTCGCCATGGGGCGTCTGCCGGGACTCGTCACGGCGCTGCGCGGGCTCTTCTGACCGCGCCCGGCAAAAAAGCAAGGATGCCCGGCTGCGCGTCGGACATCCTTGCCGCGGACTCCCGCCGGGGGGACGGCGGGTTATTCCTGATAGGGCTTGTACTGTTCGAGAATCTTGTCCGCCACGGCCTTGCGCAGCGCCGCCACGTCGCCGTCCGCGGCGTAGGCGTCGCCGGCGGCCAGGGCCGCGGCCGCATCCTCGAATCCCGCGTTTTGCGCGGCGGCGTCGAACTTGGCGTCCCATGTCTTCGGCTGGTCGCGCGAGAGCGTCACGTAGTCGCTGGCGCTGACCATGCCGAGGTACGCCTGGTAGAAGGCCACGACCTCGGGCTTTCCGGCGGCGAACGCGCCCGTCGGGGCCGCGAGGGCCAGACACAGGGCCCACGCGGCGAGGATGCCGGCACTTCTTTTCATGATCCTGCTCCTTCCGGGCTTTTTCCCGGCTTCAGTTGGCCAGGCTCGTGCCCGAGTCGGGCTCCGAGGTCCGCTTGGCCGAGGCGGAAAGGGTCAGCCCCTCGAAAAACGGCGTCATGATCGGCGACAGGGGCTGATACGTGTAGTTGATGGTGATCAGAAACGGCGTGCACGGCGTTTCCTCGCAGGCCGGCTTGCTCGCCGGCGACATGGTGAGCGCCGGAGGCTTGGAGGCGTCCTGCTGGTCCTTGTTCTGCTGCACCGAGGGCACGAGCTTGTCCAGGTGGCTGTTGAAGTAGCTCTGGGCGCCCGATTCGCCGGTGATGGTGGTGTCCTGGGACACCGTGCGCGCCATGACGGCCACGGCGCTGTCGAGCGTCATCTGCAGGCGCAGGATGTTGGCCACCTCGATGATGCCGAAAAGCAGCAGCACGAAGGCCGGCAACAGGAGCGCCATTTCCACGGCGGTGACCCCGCGTTCCCGGTTGCGCGATTGCGGCCGCGACGGCGGCGCTGTGTGTCGCATCCACGACATGGCGTTTCCCTTGCACGTGCTCACGGCGTGCCCGTGGTCGCTTCCTTCTTGGTCATGAGGCGCTGGCCGAGCTGCTGGCCGATCTTCTTGAACATCTCCTGGATGTCCGAATCGTTGGGCGCGTCGTAGTAATGGTCGGTCGTGCCGGTCTTGGACGAAGCGATCTGCTGCATGAGGCTCTTGTCCGTGGAATCCGAATCGCCGAAACGGATGGAGAAGATCTCCACCGGGTAATTGGCGTCGTTTTTCGCGGCGTTGGCCTCGTCGAGGGCGTACTGGTTGAGCAGGCCGCCGTCCACGCAGCTCGGGATCTGCGCCAGTGTGGCCGTGGCCGTGGTCAGGGTCGCGTAGGGCGAGGTCGCCGTCGTGGGCTTGAGTCCCATGCCGAAGTAGGCGTTGGTCCAATAGTTGTTGATGGTCTTGGAGCCCGAGGCGTAGTTGCCGCCGCAGCGCCCGTCCTCGGTGTCGCCATCGGTGAGCAGGATCATGATCTTGCGCACCTTCTTGTCCGTGCTGCCCTCGGTGTAGGGCGCATCGGGCGAGAGCACCTTGTGTCCCCACTTGATGCCCTCGGAAATGACGGTGCCGGACGTGACCGCGCCGGCGTTGATCGCGGCGATGTTGTCGAGGATCGTCTCCTTGTCCGAGGACAGGGCGCGGATGGGCGACATCCCGGAGCAGGTCTTGTCCTGGGTGGTGCTCACGCCGCTGATGGAATAGCCGTAAAAAATGGAACTGCGGCTCGTGGTATTGCTGTATTCGGTCTTGAGCTTGCCGTTGTTGAGGGTGCCGTCGGCGTTGCGGCAGCCCGTGCCCACGCCGTCGGGGTTCTGTTCCGCCGCGACCGGGTCCTGGCCGTCGATGCGTACCTTGCCCTGGAAGGGCACGAGCCCGATCTTGGACCGGGTGTTGGCGGCATTGTCCGAGGGCATGATCAGCTTGACCAGATTGGTGGCCGCTTCCTTGACGTTGGCGATGGGCGTGCCCTTCATGCTGCCCGTGGCATCGAGGACCATGACCAGCTCGATGTCGTTGTAGCCGGCGCAGGCCTCGGCCGAAACCGTTTGCGCGTCCACGCCCACGACCTTGGTCAGGGTCATGTCCACCACGGCGTCGGCGTCCACGCACACGCTGCGCGTCGCGCCGCCCGAGGCCACTGCCACGTTGACGGCGTCGGGGTCGTTTTGGGTCAGGTTGGCCTTGACCGCGGTTTCCACTTTGCCGTTGTTCACGTCCGGGTCGTCGGCCAGGTGCAGGCTGCCGGCCAGCGCCGCCGCGTCCACGGCGTTTTGCAGCTTGTTGCGCGCCACGTACACCCGGCCGAGGTCCATGGCCACGCCGGCCGCGGCGATGGTCCCGACCAGGGTCGCGGCCAGAAGCACGCTCGATGCGCCGCGCGTGTCGCCGCTAATTCGCCTCAGGCAGGGCCATGGTCGAACGCGCGGAAATAACGAGCGTATCCTTGCCAAAGGTGAACGAGCTCGCTTCGCCGGACTGCGTGGTGAAAAGGGGGGAGTAGGCATGGTTGACCTGCACTGTTACGTTGTTGTCGCTGTCGCGGGGGCTGATCGTAATCGTTGGGCCTGCGCCGCGCAGCATGGAGTTGCCGGATGCGTCGCGGAGGATGCTGTTCTTGATGAAGTTTTCCACGCCCGAAACGTCGCCGTTTTGCCGCGCGAGCATCCGCGCGCCTTCCATGGCCGCGTTTTGCAGCTGCGCGTATTCCGTGATCGCCGTGGTCGCTTCGACCAGGATCAAAAGCAGCGGGACGAGGAACAGCATTCCGATGGCCATTTCCACGGCCGCGCTGCCGCGTGCGTCTGTTTTTTTGCGTTGCATGGCGTCCGTCCCCATGGGGGCATTCCCGGGAGGCCGGGGGTTTTCCCCTAGTTTGGAAGAATCATGCCAAGAAAAGCCGCGGGGCAACGTCGATTCCCGAAGCGTAACCGGCCGCCGGCGCAGGATTCCCATAGCCGCCGGCGCGGGGCGGCGCTGCGGGCTCCATGAATCGTGGAACGCGGTCCGCCTTCCGGACCACGGTTTGGGGATCGGACGCGGTGTGCCGGGCCTGGGCGTCGCGGCGGCGTCGCGGATGCGTGTTTACCCCCCGCGCGGGCTCTGCTATGTCCTGCGGCAGGACATGGGGAGGGAGCGAGGTGAAGGGACGTTTGCGTTTGGCCTGCGCGGCGCTGGCGCTGGCCGTTTGCCTGTCCGGGCTTGCCGCTTGCGGCGGTTCGGGGGCAAAGGGCAAATCGGGCCTGGGGACCGGGCAGGGGGCCGCCGCCCTGGCCGCCGGCGACGCCGCCCTGGCCCATGGCCAGCCCCAGGATGCCGGTCGGCTCTATCTGGAGGCGCTTGGCGCCGGGGCCGCCCCCGCGCAGGTGCATACCCGCATGGGCGATCTGTACCTGGGCATGGGCGAGTTCCCCAAGGCCGCCCTGGCCTACAAGGAAGCCCTCAAAAGCGATTCCAAATTCGCCCCGGCCATGCAGGGGCTGGGCTTTGCCCTCTATCTCGGCGGCAACAGAAGCGAAGCCGCCGCCGTCCTGACCAAGGCCCTGGAGCGCGAACCGGGTCTGTCCCGGGCCGCGGCGCTGCTCGGGGCGATCGAGGCCCGCGAGGGGCGTCCCGAAGCCGCCCTGGCCGTCTACGACCGCTCCCTGGCTGTGGCCTTCGACCCGGATGTGGAGAACAACCGCGGCCTGGCCCTGCTGCTGACCGGCCGCACCGAGGACGCCGTGGCCGCCTTCCGCAAGGCCGGCGCGGCGAAGAAATCCGCCAAGATCGCCAACAACCTGGGACTCGCCCTGTGCCGGCTGGGTCGTTACGACGACGCCTACGCGGCCTTTGCCGGGGTCGGCTCGGAGGCCACGGCCTTAAACAATCTCGGCGTGTGCTACATGGAAGCCGGCAACAAGGCCAAGGCGCAGGAGTATTTCGAGCGCGCCATCGCCGCCAACCCGAGGTTCTACGCCGTGGCCCAGGAGAACCTGAGCCGTCTGTCCGCCGCCGAGGAGGTCAGCCTGCCGAGCGCCGTGACGCCGCAAACGCCCGCCGCTGCGGCTCCGGCGGCGTCCGCTCCGGCCGCGACGGCCGCGCCCCAGCCCGCCCCGCCTGCCGCCACGCCCGCGGCTAAGCCGGCCCGGCCCTTGCCAGAAGCCCCGGCCAAGGCTCCGGTCCCGTTTGCGCCGCGCAAACCTTCGGCCGCCGAGCGCCTGGATCGCTCCGAAATGCCCTGAGCCGCACAAGGGAGACGGCGTCACATGCCAGGCACGACAACGACCCCCGCGCCCATGCGCCTGCTGGTGGCCGACGACGAGCCGCGCATCCTCGACCTTTTCACCGAGATCCTGGCCCCGGAGGACGACTTCCTCGACGGCCTCGACGGCCTGGGCGGCGCGGCCGCGCCCAGGGTCGAAACGGACTTCGAGCTGACGCTGTGCCGCCAGGGCGAGGACGCCGTGGCCGCCGTGGCCGCGGCCCTGCGCGAACACCGGCCCTATGCCGCCGCCTTCCTCGACGTGCGCATGCCGCCCGGCCGCGGCGGCCTGATCGCCGCCGAGGAGATCCGGGCCATGGACCCCTGGGTGCAGATCGTGGTGATCACGGCGTTCACCGACCTCGACGCGGACGCCATCGCCGCCCGCGTGCCGCCTGCGGACAAGCTGCTCTACATCCAAAAGCCCTTCCATCCCCAGGAAATCCGCCAGTTCGCCACGTCGCTTTGCGCCAAATGGCGTGCCGAGCGCGACTTCACGGCGCTCAAAAGCCGCCTGGAAACCCTCGTCTCCGAGCGCACCGCCGCCCTGGCCGGCGCAAACCGCAAGCTCACCCGCGAAATCGAGGAGCGCGAACGCGTCACCGGGCTCATCGCCGCGGCCAAGCGCGAATGGGAAGGCACGTTCGATTCCGTCCAGGACATGGTCGTTGTCATCGACCGCGACCGCCGCGTGCGCCGCCTAAATCTCGCCATGGCCCACCGCCTGGGCCTGCCGCCCAGGGACGTGGTGGGCCGGGAATGCTCCTTTCTCTTCGACGCGCCCGAGCGCCCCGGGGAACGCTCGAGCGAAATCCTGGCCATGACCGACGGCCGCTACCACTCCAGGGAACTGTCCATCCCCAGGCTTCGCGGCGAATTTCTCGTCACGGCCTCGCCGCTGTCCCAGGCCGACGACGCGTCCATCGGCACGGTCTTCGTGGCCCACGACATCACCGAACGCAAAAATCTGGAAAACCGCCTGCGCCAGAGCCAGAAGATGGAAGCCATCGGCACGCTCGCCGGCGGCATCGCCCACGATTTCAACAATATCCTCGGCATCATCATGGGCTTTGCCGAAATGATCGAAGGCGACGCCGAGCCGGATTCCAGCCTGGCCCGGCGCGTGGGCCACATCCTCTCCGCCAGCCGCCGCGCCCGCGACCTCGTGCTGCAAATCCTCTCCTTCAGCCGCCAGAGCGAACCCGGCGCGAGCTGCCTGCGCGTGGGGCCGCTGGTCAAGGAGACCCTCAAACTCATCCGCGCCACCGTGCCCAATTCCATCGCCATCAAGGAAAACATCCGCCCCGGCCGCGACGCCGTGCTGGCCGAGCCCTCCCAGATCCAGCAGATCCTCATGAACCTCTGCTCCAACGCCGCCCATGCCATGCGCGAAACCGGCGGCGTGCTCGAGGTGGGGCTCGAGGAGACGCCGGCCGCCGCATGCCCCGTCCGCGGCAACGCCCTTGCAGGTGACTGCCTGCACCTCTGGGTGCGCGACACCGGACCCGGCATCCCCCCTGAAATCCGGGAACGCATCTTCGACCCCTTCTTCACCACGAAAAAACCCGGCGAAGGCACGGGCATGGGGCTCTCCGTGGCCCACGGCGTGGTGCGCAAGTATAGCGGCGACATCAAGGTCAAAAGCACGCCCGGCGCGGGAGCGACCTTCGACGTCTACCTGCCCCTGGCCGCCGAAGGCGACGAGACGGCGGCCGCCGCCCAGGCCGCGCCGTCCATGGGCCGCGGCCGCGTGCTGTTCGTGGACGACGAAGAAGCGCTCGCCGAAATCGGCCGCGAACTCCTCGAATCCCTGGGCTACTCCGTGCACGCGGAAACGGACTCCCGTCGCGCCCTGGAACTGCTGCGCGCCGATCCCGCCGCCTTCGACCTGCTCGTCACCGACCAGAACATGCCGGGACTTTCCGGCGCGGACCTGGCCAAGGGTGCCCTCGTCGCCCGGCCCGACCTGCCCGTGCTCATGCTCACGGGCTTCAGCGAAACCATGAGCAAGGAAAACGCCCGGGCCATCGGCATCCGCGACCTGCTCCTCAAACCCATCCTGCGCCGCGACCTCGCCGCCGCCATCGAGGCGGCGCTGCACGGTGGAGATGGGGGAGGGGAGAGGAAGGGATAAAGGCGAAGAGGCCTCCGGCGGCCGGGGGGCATGATGCCCCCCGGACCCCCTCGACGGGAGAGGGGTAAGCGCGTGGGAGGACGGTCGGCGGGCGGTGCGTCGGGGTCTGTGGTCGCGGAAATGGGGTGGCCCCGCAGGCCGCAAAGCCGGCCAGCACGGCCGCCCAATTCCCGCGACCACGGGCGCCAGCGGCGAAGCGCCGCATGGGAAAGGCATTGAAGATGTTTTAAGTTTTCCTGGAACCCTTTATGGGGTTGCGCGCGAGGGAGGCTGGCTTTGCAG
>JAEWPX010000155.1 GCA_023399375.1 Pseudomonadota bacterium
TCGGTGCGGATGACGACGCTCACGCCGCCACCCCCTTCAGCGCATCGACCAGCGCCTTGCCGGGCTCGAACTTCACGCCCATGTGGGCGGCGATGTCGATGGCCGCGCCGGTCCTGGGGTTGCGCCCGCGGCGCGCCGCGCGCGGCTTGCCCTTCAACTTACCGAGGCCCGGCAAAGGCACCTCGCCGCCGTTGGCCAGACTCTTGCCGGCCACCTCGGCCAGGGCGTCAAGGACGATTCCGATGCCCGCCTTGCCGATGTTTGTTTTCCGGGGATCGATGGCCACCAGGGTCGCCATCTTCTCGATGAGTTCCGCTTTGGTCATGATGCCGTCCTCCGTGGGCTGGGGTTAAAGCGCCGCCAGATCGAGGGCGATCGGTTCGTATTTGCCGTCCGGACGCCGGGCGTAGACCCGGATGTAGGCCTTGCTGCCGGCCACTTGCAGGCTATCGGACACGGCCTGCATGGCGCGGTGCCAGCGGTTGTCGTCGATCCGCAGCCGCCGCAGGGAGAGGACGCGACCGGTGTTGATGCGGCCCTCCTTGTCGACCTGGAAGGCTTCGTTGATGAGCGCGCGGATCTCATCGCGGCTACCCTCGGTCCATTCGGTCAGGCACTCGTCCACAAGGGCCTTTGCCGCCTGGAGGCGTTCGTCGAAGACCAGGGTTTCGGACACCTGGCGCTGTATTTTGAACGCGCCGTCGTAGCTGGTGAGCGTCAAGTTGCCCTTGTCGCCGCCGATCTTGGCCCCGTACTGCTCGGCCGAAAGCGACACGAAGGCGGCGATGTCCCCCATGACGTCGTCGCGAAAGCCTTTCATGGCCTCGCGCAGGGCCACGGCGCGGCCGGCGATCTCGCGCACCAGGGAATCGCGCGCCTTGTCCACGTCCTTGACCGAACCCACCGGCACCAGCCGGTCTTGGGCGTCCCGCATGTACCCCTCGGGGATGGTCGCGCTCATTCCGCCACCCTCCGGGCTTCCTCGGCCATGACCGCCTGCCCCATGGGCGTGTTTTCCAGCTCCACGGCCAGATCGGCCGCGTCGGCCAGCTCGGACCGGCACACTTCGAGAAAGGAAAAGGCGTCCTTGTCGGCGAGCTTCTCTTCCAACATGCCCAGCGAGTTTGCGACGTTCATGATCTTTTGCGACAGCATGATCATCCTCCTTGTTTCGCGCCCCGCACGGGGCAATTTGAACAGGTTTTGAACAGGCGCAGGGTTTCCGGGTTGCCGGCCCGCAGGCCGATACGCTTGGCCCTGGCCTGGTTGTCGGCGCAGACGGCGGCGTCGATGGCACCGAGCACCGGGCAGTCGACGGTCTGACCGCCGTACGTGGCCAGCACCCGGGCCTGGATGCGATCGGTCGAGGCCGGATACTTGCCGTTGCACACCATGCTCACGGTGGATTTGGCCGTGCCCAGCTCCTTGGCCACGGCCACCAGGCCGAGCGCCTCGACGCGGTCGCGCAGGATGTCGAGCCAGTCCATCAGGCATCCCTCCCGGTGGTTTGAGCCCACGTTTCGGGACGTCGCGCCCCACCGTCCTTAATCAAGGCCCAGACCTTCTCCCGGCCGAATTTGCCGACAGGCCGCACGTAGCCATGCTCAACCAGGGCATGCACGTATTGTCGCCCACGGTCAGCCCATCGTCGGGGTGGCTGTCCACCGCCGCTGGCCGCCGTTCGACCGTATTCTCATGCGGGGTCATCTTGGGGCCTATGAGCGCGTACCCGACGAAGAGGCCTACTCGGGCGACCTCGTGCCGGTGGACGCCACGGGCACTGGGTGTGTCCTCTTCGACACGAGAGTGTTTCTGGAGATTCCGCGGCCATGGTTTGAACTGGGCGAGTTCAACGGCGCTCCGCTTGGGGAAGACATCAGTTTCTGCTCCAAGGCGCGAGCCGCGGGAATCCCCATCCACGTGGACACCAGCGTCGAGGTGGACCACCTGAGCACGTTCCGGGTCAACGCCGGCACAGCCAGGCTGTTTCAGGCGTTTAATCAGGGGAGCAATCAAGGGGGCATGGATGCCGCCTGAACGCCGCTCTCGTCCGGACCCCCTGCCCGAGGTAGTGGCCCAGCTCGAACTGATCCGGCGCACGCAGCCGGACCTCTGGCGCCATCTCGTGGGGTTGATCCGCGAAGCCTCGAAGAACGCCGCCTAGCTTCTCTTTTGGCCCGGCGCATAGCGCCCGCCCGAAATCCCATCAACGGCCCACCCAGTCCATGGCTCGGCCTCCTCCAGAAGGGAGATGAGCCATGTCCAAACGTATCGGCAAGTCCTGCAAGGTGACGCTTGGTTCGAACCAAGTCGTCGCCATCGGTTCGTGGAGTCTGAACGGCATTCAGGCCGATCAGGTGGATGTCACCGCCCTGGGCGATGACTGGAAGTCGTTCATGTTTGGCCTGAAGGACGGCGGCGACATCAGCTTCGACGGGTTCTACGACCCCGACGACGCCACCGGGCAGGAAGTCCTGCGCCTGGCGAACCTGAACAACGCCAACGTCACCCAGCTCCGGCTCTACATCGACCACACGTCGTACTTCGAGCCGTGCCAGACGACCGGCTACTTCAGCCCGACCAACACCACCGGGGCCCCGACCCGGGCCTCCTACCTCAACATCACTTCCTACGACGTGAAGGCCGACAAGGCTGGCGTCATGCAGTCGTCCTTCAAGGCGAAGGTCTCCGGCTGCATGGTCCTGGTCTAAACCCATATTGCCCTGGCGGGGCCGTCGCGACGGAGCCGGCGGTAAACCTCGGCCGCCTTCCCGCCAGGGTTCACTACGAGGGAGTTCCACGAGGAAAATCTTATGCGCTTCGATACCACCAACCCCGCCACCAAGTTTTTCTTCGACCCCGCTGACGAGCCCGCTGGCTACGTGGAACTGCGCGTGGCGAACCAGGCCGCGCTCGACGACATCAACGAAACGGCCACCAAGAAGAAGGCCGAAGTGCGGCCAAACCCGGCCGCTGGTAAGCGCCTGGAGCGCATCGCCTACGTCGAAACGGACGAGCGCATGTTCATGACGATGCTGTGGGACTACTGCATCGTCTCTTGGGCCGGCGTAGAAGACGAGAAGGGCGCCCCCGTCCCCTGCACCGCCGAGAACAAGTACATGCTTATGGTCAACTCCAAGCAGTTCAAGGACTTCATTTCGAAGTGCCTTGACGAGCTGAACGGCATCGAAGCGGCTGAAGCGGAGGAGGCCGGAAAAAACTAATAGATCACGTCGAGCGGCTGTTCGAGAAGCCGCCGTGCGACGTGTGCAAAATGCTGAAGGGGGGGCGGTGGACAAACGAAAAGTGTGCGGAGTGTTTGCCACCGCTCCATGAGAGCAACAGAGACGCAGTGGAGATATACCTGCTATGCTACAAGCAGATGCTATACGCGGGTATGGGGACTCCGGTGGACATTATCCACATGGCGGTCCACGAGGCCATGCGGCTCTACGAAGTGCGCAACCGGAAGGAGTGCTTCCAGAAGGTGCTCCGGGCCAGCAGCCACATGTTGGGAATCTGGTCGCGCAGGAAGCAAGACGTGAAGGAAGGGCCGGACCAGGCAGAGTAGGCCCGGCCCGGCCTTTACTTCAGAATTTCGATTCGCTTGGTGTCCGGGTCTGCAACAGCTACCTGCGTCTTCCCTTGGAAGATAGTCAGCTTGCGAACCTTATCTGTGGCGCATGCATCAGTCACAATCAAAGTGTAAAAAAGACGTTTTTTGAAATCCGGTTCGTAGTTAACCCAGTCATACTTCCATTTAAGAACAACTTCCGAGCCCTTATCAGTAATTTCTGCAAAATCTTTAACACTGTTCCATTCTTTAAGACACTGTGCCTGTTCGTCAACGGTATTTTGCCTACGACTACCCTGCTTTTTAAGTTCCAGGTTCTCTCTCGCAATCTGCGTTTGCTGTTGCAAAACATAAGCCTGCTGCCGCAAGTATTCCTGCTGATTTCTAAGCGCCTGCTCATTCTGTTGGAGCGCCACGCCTTGGTTGATTTGGTTCAGCGTGTTGTTCAGCGCGCCCCAGGGAAACTGAGCGAAGCTGGGCGTAGCCCAAAGCAGCATCAGCACCGACGCCAATGTCGCGAATTTGATTTTCACAGCCGCCTCCTTTGTGAGCCCGCTATGCTTGTCCTCTTAACGCGTTTTCACGCGGCGTAGCAAGGGCCATTATGCGCATCCCCGGAATTTACGTAGCTGTCCAGGGCGATCTCAGTCAGCTCGAAGTTGATCTTAACCGTGCCCGCGGCATGGTTAGGGCATCCGCGGAAAGTATTTCCAACGATATGGGGAATGCGCTCAGCGGAAAGCAAATTACGAGCGGCATCAGTTCCCTCATTACTCGGTTAAGCGAACTTGATCGGGCGTCCAAGGTTTCCGGTGTGTCGCTTAAAGGGCTCGGCGTCGATCTCAAAGACCTTCAGCGACTCACCGGTCAGACTAAGGAATCTTTCGACGCTATGCAAGCTCGGTTTCTTGAGAATCGAGCGGCAAAAGCGGCCGAGCAGTCTCTCCGTGCGCTGTCATCTGCCCTTGGGCTTAGTAAAAACGAGGTTAAGGCCTGGGGCGAACAATACAAGATGAGCGTGGAGTCTGTCGAGAGCGTTTTGAAATCTCTCGGCATGGTGTCTGGTACTCCGGGAAAGGGGCTCGGAGACATCCTTAAAAATACGTTTCTGTACGGCGGCGCGTACCAGATTCTGGGAAACCTTCAGCAGATGGGTCGAGAGTTCGTCGCCATCCAGGGAAAGCTGGACGGCCTTCGTCGATCCTTCGACGGCATTTACGGGGCCAACGGGGCGGCCCAGTTCCAGTACGTGATCGACACTGCCAACCGGTATGGCAAGAGCCTGGACTCGGTGGCGGATTCCTACCGCAAGTTCTCGGCCGCGGCCGAATACGTCGGCATGACCACGGCGCAGTCCCGGGCTGTGTTTGAGAGCGTCACGCAGGCCATCACGAAAGTCGGTGGCTCCAGCGAGGATGTCCAGGGCACGCTGCTGGCCCTCCAGCAGATGATTTCGAAGGGCACCGTCTCCTCGGAAGAGTTTCGGCTCCAGTTCGCCGAGCGCGTCCCTGGCGCCATGAAGATGGGCGCCGACGCCCTCGGCGTTACCACATCTGAGTTCAAGCGGATGCTGGAGCAGGGTCAGATCGTCGCCAAGGACTTCATCCCCAAGTTGACCACGCAGTTGGATGTCTTCTCCAAAGGCTGGGAGAAGGCGGCCGACAGCATCGACGCCAACGCACAGCGGGCTCTCAATAGCTTCAAGCTGTTGGCCGAGAACCGGTACGTCAAAGACATCCTCAATTCAGTTCTTCAGTTTGGCGCTTCTCTTGCTGACTCTTTGAACAAAGGGGCGCAGGCTTGGGGTGATTTTTTTGCTGTAAGGGCCGCATTGAACAAGGGCCTTCTTGACAAAGGCGGCACGTTCAATGACGCGCGTGAGTTTGTAAAGAACTACCAAGGAATGGGTGACGAGGTAAAACTCGGTCTATACCAAAGACGTATCGCCGAATTAAACGCGAAACTTCAGCAGCAATTTCCTGGTAAATCCATAACAGAAGGTTCGTTTGCGGCAAGAAGCGAAACATACGTACAAAAATCGCAGTTGGAAAGCGATGCTCGCTGGCTTCAAGCGCAGGTTGAAGTACGAAAAGAACTCGATCAGCTTGCCAAGTCGATGCACGTTGCCGCTATTTCGGGGACAGGTGATCTCGGAGCGATCATTGACCGGACTCTGGAACTTAAAAAGTATCTTGAAGGCCTTACCGGCCAGCCATACAAGATCAACTTCGTCAAGGATGAAACTCTTGCGGACATAGACGCTATTTTGTCTCGCGTCGATTCCGTTTGGCAGAAGACGGCTGGTTACGCCTATTCCGCCGCCGAGAAGAACCAGACTCAGGCCAAGCAGGACATCACCGAGCTGGAAAAGCAAATCCAGGTTCGGAAGGAACAGCTTCAGTATGCCCCTGGTGAGCAGCTTCACAAGCAGATTCTCGACGACATCGATACCTACACCAAAGCGCTCGAAAAAGCCACTGCCTCGGAAATAGACGCCGCCAAGAAGCAAGAAGAGGCCGCAAAAACTCTCCAGCGTGAGACGCTGGAACGCACCAATCCATTCACAGGAACTTCTCCTAGCGATTTTCTTGACCCCAGGATGAAAGAACAGTCCCGCATGGCCGGGTACTACGATGAACTCATCAAAAATGGGTACTGGGAAAGGATTAATTCCTTAGACCCGAATATACGCAAGGTAGCTGCCGCAAATCAGCAAGGCTCCTGGCAGAAGTACCTCGACGGTGTGAAATCCGACCAGATGGAAGTCCTGCGCCGGCAGCAGCAGGGCCAGGCGTTCGTGGAGAACACCGATTCCTCCATGCGAACACTGTATGACTCGCTGACCGGCAATTCCGAAAAAGACACCGAGAAGACGGCACGCTGGTTCACCAAGGCGATCAACGATGCGAAGATCGCCATGGCCGATGCCAAGGGTGATCTCACGCCGTACCGTCAGGAGCTGGAAAAGCTCTACTCCGTCTACGACCAGTTCATGCGGGCCGCCCAGATCAAGGATTTTGCGGCCAATCTCCAGAAGCAGGCTTCGGTGCTCCGTGACTTGGCTACCAGCCTCTATTCGCCGCAGATGGAGCGCCAGTCCTCCTGGCTTCAGAACTACGCTCAGTACATCACGGAACTCAACTCTGGCGATGCGACCATTCGCTCCATGGCGCAGCCCAAGTGGGACGCCTACCAGAAGTTCTCGAACCAGGAATACGCCCGGAAGCTCGGCGAGGGCGGCAAGCTTTCCGGCGACTACTGGTCGGGTGAAACCGACAAGCTGAAGCAGCATCTCGAAGCGGTTCGGCAGGAAACCTCAGATGAGGTGGCTTACCGAATCTACGCCGCTCAAAAGATCGAGGAACTGGAGAAGCAGAAGCTCGAAGCCGGAGTCAGCTACTCCACCTCTTTTACCGACTTCCTGCGTGGCCAGGCTTCACTGGAGTACGGGCTCTATCAGGGCGCGCACAGCCGGCAGCTTGAAGAGTGGAAGGCCTACTACGAGGACATCAAGGGCGTCGCGACCGGGTTTTACGACACCCTGAAGTCCGGCGTCGCTGATTCCCTGGACGGCCTCTTCACGGGCAAGGCTGAGGAGGCCTGGAAGAACATGCTGGCCAGTATGCGCCGGCAGTTTCTCCAGTTCCTGGTCGATATAGCCTTCGACTTCATGAAGCACAACTTCGTCAAGCCTGCTCTTGAGCAGATGCTTGGTGGAGGGTCTGCTGCCTCGATCACCCAGATTGGCCGGGGCTACACCGTCGCGGGTGGTGGAAACGGAATCGTGCTGCCCAATGTTGTGGAGCAGCTTCGGGAATACAACCTTCCGGATGCGACCCCTTCGTCCGAAACATCTGGCACCCAAAAGATGGTCGAAAAAGCGACCAAGGGCGGCCCGATCTGGCTGACTCATAATAACCCCGGCAACATTCGTTCGGTGAAGGGGGGCTTCCTTTCCTACGCATCCATGGAGGATGGGGCGCGGGGTATTTCCGATTGGCTAGAGCGCAATGGTAAGCGCGGCTACGACACTATCGAAAAGATCGGAAATAGGTACGCGCCGCCGAGCGAGAACAACACTTCGGCGTGGGTTTCTACGGTCGAAAATGTTTCCGGGTATAATAAAGGCCAGAAGCTGGATTTGTCGGACCCGGAAGTACGTCAAAATCTGGCTCGGGGAATCATACGCATTGAGACTGGACGAAAGAGCGCCGTTTCCGACGACACCCTCTACCGGGCCACACATTTAACCGGCCCAGCCGACTCTGGGATAGTTAAAGCGGCTGAGTCGCTTCAAAACGTAGCCAGTGGCGCGGCCACTTATGGCACGGTGGGGGCGTTCTGGGGGCCGCAGGGCGCGCAAACTATCCTGAGCCGCATCAGCGCCAACAATGGTATTCTTGGGGCTCTCACTGGTGACATGGGCGCCAGTGCCTTTGTGTCGCAGATCAAGGCGGCTACACCCACGGCGGGGGGCGCCGCAGGCGCGACCATGGCGTTCATCGGCGGGGGCGCCGCTGTTTCCGGTAGCTCGACTACCCTTAATCTGGCTACCGGGTTCACGCCTACTGATCTCTACAATTCTCTCGTCGCCGATGGGGCTTCGGCTACCGAGGCAAGTGCGGTCGCCAATCAGTACGCTCAGGCTCAAGCCTTAAACGCGTCTTCTTCCAGCACGGCGCAGCAAGCTCAGCAGAAGTCCGGCTCCAACGGCAGCATGTCCGACCTGATGAAGGGCGGCGACTGGTCTGGCAAGATCGACCGCTGGGGTTATGACAACCTGGGCATCGGCTCCGAGGTGCCCACAAGTTGGTCCCTCAACGCCGACCAGGCTGCTGCCTACGAAGGCTGGGTCCAACAGGGCGCTGATCCTGCCGCGGCCTGGGAAGCTGCGGCCAAGCAGGGCGGCACCTCGATCACCAACGGGCTGGGCTCCATGGCCGGCGGCGCGCTCACGGGCGCGGCTACGGGCATGTCCATCTCCTCCCTGATCTACCCGAACGGCACCGGGACCGTGGGTGGAACCATCGGCGGCGCGGTCGGTGGCGCGGCCGGCTCGGCGCTGCTCGGTTCCATCGGCGGCCCCATCGGTGGACTCGTCGGCGGCATCATCGGCTCCCTGGTCACGGGCGGCGAGACCAAGAAGACCGAAAAGACCGGCTCCGGCGTCACCGTCGATATGACGCAGCCGGGCCAGATCAACCAGTCCGGCTACAGCACCTACCGAACCACGACCTCGGGAATGTTCGGGTCTTCCAGCACGTCTCACTCCAAATCCTACGATACCGTGGGCGATCCCGAGTTGGAGGCGCAGTTCCGGTCCACGCTGGAGAACTACGTCAGCCAGACGTTCCGTTCCGCGATCAGCATGAACCTGTCTGCCGCCGGGATGAAAGACCTGAGCTTCCCGTTCAAGTTTGACATCGACAGCAGCAACTCCTCGTTCGCCGCCAAGGCCGTCGCGAACTACCAAGCTCTCGAGGTCATCAAAGCGAACGGTCTCCAGGAGGATTTCGACGCCACGGCGAAATCTGGCGAGGTCTACGTCGATCAGATAGCCCGCATCTCCAAGGCCTACGCCTCGGGCTCTATCAATGCCCTGGCCGCCTCCACGTCCTTGGAGAAGCTGTCTGGCTCCATGTCCGTCGTCTTCCAGGGCGACTGGTTCTCGAAGCTGTCCGACCTCCTGGGTGGCACCGACCAGGCGACGGCCGCGTTCACGACCTACACCAAGTATGGAATGAGCCAGAAGGATGCGGTCAACGCCCAGCTCAACGCGACGGGCATAACCGCCGGCAAGGCGCTGGCCCAGATCGGTGATCCCACCGTCAGCCTCGACAACTTCTGGCAGAAGTACGGTCAGGCGATGCAGGGCGAAATTTCGCCCGAGCAAATGTCGTACTGGGCGAATGCGGCCACTGCCGTCAGCCAGTTCGATGATTCACAGCGGTCTTCGCTTTCGCTCATGCAGAACATAAACACGTACCGCATCGCCCAACTCAAGGCTGAGATGGATGCGGTACAGGAAGTCAAGGTGGTTGTCGATGGCGTCAGGGTCTCGGTGTCTAGCGCCTATAGCACCTACAAGAGCCTGAATGACACGCTGATTTCTTCCCTCCAGGGCATCAAGTGGAATAGCAGCCTTTCGCCCAACACTTCCACCCAGACCTTTCAGCAGCAGCAGGCTTACTACAATCAGTTGAAGGCCAAGGTCATGGGTGAAAGCCCGGACAGCCTTACTTACACCGGCGACGTGCAGAAACTGTCGTCGTTTTCGCAGACGTACCTCACAACCGCCCGTAGCTACTACGGGGCGTCCTCGCAGTACTGGGACATCTACAAAAGCGTCACTGGGACTTTGGACGACCTTCAGCAGTACACCCAGTCTGAAGTGGATGTTCTTCTCCAGCAGCTCAAGGTGCAGAATGAGGCCATCCAAAAAGCGCAGCAACAAATAGACCAGTTGACGTTGGTAAACGAGAATCTGGCGCTCCTTGGCTCCGGGCTCGACGGACTTGGCGTGAGTATTCAGGCTGGATTGGAAACATTGGGCGCACAGATGTCGTGGACGCCCAGCATAGCCGATGCAATATCTTCCGCTAACGACGCCTATACCACAGCAGCAAACTCTATAGCCAGCGCAGATTATAGTCAGTTCACGACCACAGGCACAAGTGCTGCTACCACCAGCACTGGCGACCTTCTATATGATGGCAGTGGGGACTATGCTGGCTTCCTAGGCGGCTTCGCCTCCGGGGGTACGGTAGACGGCCCCGGCTGGTTCATGGCCGGTGAAAATGGGCCGGAGCCCGTTTTTATGGGCGGGGGCGGCAGCGCTCGGGTCACGAACAACAGTGATTTTACTGGCTCCATGGATCGTACTGCAAAAGTCAGCGCCGCCGGCTTTTCGGCACTTCTGGCTGAGATGAGAGGCCTTCGCCAGGAAATGGCGACCATCCGATCCGAGACGCAGCGGTCTAACGCTGCCCCGGCGAGACAGTAATGAATCTCCACCTCGTTGAGATAGACTATCTTGACCCCGTAACCATGGGGGTCTCGACGCTGCGATTCTCGTCGGGTGATGGAGGCTACTGCTCCAGGCCTACTGACAGCCTGCCGAATACCTACTTTGAGCCACGGCTCAAAGTGCCGAGCAACTACCAGATAACCCTTTTCAAAGACGGGGTTAAAGGCGGTTGCGCGCAGGGCGGCTTTGGTACTGCGCAGTTCATGAACCACGATGGATGGTTCGATCAGTTCTACAGCAAATGCTTTGATGGGCAGAAGTTTCGCTTGCTCTACGGCGAGGCTTCTGCCTCCTACGACGAATACGTTGTGCTCCTGACCGGTACAATGTGCCAGCCCGAGTATTCCTGGGGCTATTTCAACCTCAAGGTCCGGGACTACACGCAGTTCTTCAACAGAGCCGCATCCCAGAATACCTACTTAGGAAACAACGTCGCTGGCGTCGGGGTCGAAGGAACGCCAGACGATTTGATGGATAAGTCTAAGCCATTGTGCTTTGGCAGGTGCTTGAATGTTCCGCTTACCTACGTCAGTGCTTCTAACAGTATCTACCAGATACATGACGGGGCTATTTATGCTGTAGACGCCGTTTACTCAAACGGCGGCGCGCTGACGCTGGACACTACTCAAGGAACCGCGGGGGACTGCGCTTCATTGGACGCTCTGGTCGCGGCCAGCCCGGCTGCTGGCAGTTACTGCACATGCCTTGCACTTGGTTTTGTCCGGGTCACGGGGGCCGCTGACACAACGCTTACCGCGGATGTGCGCGGCGCGGTGGGGTCTGGCGGGTACAGCGAAAGCGTTCCAGGCATCACGAAGATGCTTGCGGCGGATTACACGCGCCGCAAGCGGCAAAATTTCTGCCTCCAGAACGAAAATCGAGGCGACGCTTCCTGGGTAAAGACAGGGTTCACGGTAGGCAGCGCAGCCGCTTCCACGCCGATCAACGGCATGGCAGCCGTCACCCTGACCGGGGCTACCGGTTCCACCCTGGCCAAGACGCATGACATTCCCACGAGCATGATCTGCTACGGTGAGTTCCTGCTGGCTGGTTCCACGACGCAGATCGAACTTCGCGTAGAGAATGCCGCCAATGCTGCCAATAATGTTCTCGCACAATTTGATTTGTCCGCTGGCACTGTTCTGGCTGTCCAGTCCAACGGCGCAGCGGTCGGGCCTCAGTACACAGCCACCGGGTTCATCACGGACGCCGGCATCGTCGTCTATCCGCACGGCTACTTCTTCGTCTGGGTATCAGGCCAACCCGACCAGTCTTTCGCACAAATAAAGACGACGCTCAAGAGTCTGAACGGCACCGGTCTTTCCATCGGCGGGGCGCAGATAGAGAAGACCAGAAGCCCGTCCCTCTATACCGGTCCAACGACCACTTCGGTGGCGACGGCTTACGACCCGACAACGGCTCCTCCAGTCAACGCTGCCTCGTTTGCGTCCATGGAATCAGTCATCGGGTCCGTTCCTGTCGGCTACTACGTTGAAGCCGGCGGCACGGATACCGTTGGCGCGATCATGGAGGCGCTCGGCGACAGCCTCGGCTGCTTCACTGCGCAAAACCGACAAGGCGAGCTGGTTATCGGCCGCCTGGCGAAGCCTTCCACTAGCGCGACGCCGGTAGCCACTTTCACCGAAACCGAAATTCTCCAGGATTCTATCAACTCCGTCTCACCCTACAGCAGCTCTGACGGAACTCCGGCGTACCGCATTGTGCTTCAGGCATCGAAGAACTGGACGGTGCAGCGCTCATCCGAAGTGCTGACTTCACTTTGGGATACAAACCCTATGAGGGTTGTCTGGCTACAAAAGGAATTTAGAGAAGTTCGAGCGGAAGACTATACTGTTCTTGCTGCCCATCCTTTTGCCTGCGAGATTTCAAAGACTTCCTTGATAGTAAAGCAAACCGATGCGCTAGCAGAGGCGCGCCGACTTCTTCAATATTACAGCGGAGTACTTTCTCGGTACTCTTTCTCTGTAAAAATACCTTACGCGGCAAATGTCAATATTGGAGACATCGTGGCTCTCGATCTGGCGCGCTTCGGGCTTTCTGGTGGCATAAACTTTCTGGTCGTCGGTGTCGTTGAAACGCACGAGTCCGGAAGAGTCGGATTAGAGGTGATGGGATAATGGCTAACTGCCTCATTGCATGGCCTAACAGGGCTGACATGGCGGCTATTTCGGGCGCACCGTGGAGTACCACGCTGCCATTATCCAATTTGCAAAACCGTTTCAGTAAAAAAGTCGCCCGCTCCACTGGAATCAGCTTCAGCGCGCCTACTCCAGCCGTCCCTGATGCGTCCCAATGTTCGGCTTACATGAATATTGATCTGGGGGACAAACACTACCTGACGGCTGTAGCACTAGCTAACCATAATCTGAGCCTGACCGCTATGGCGAGGGTAGTACTGTGGGCGGACAGTTCAATGTCCGTTGCGACCTACGATTCTGGTTGGTCTTCGGTCTGGCCACGTTGGTATGATACAGTATCTCTGCGGTGGTGTGACTCCAATTTTCTATTTGGCCGCATATCTTTGGAAGATTACGGCGTCGTTCCTGCTATATGGATTCATGCGCTTAAAAATGCCAACGAAAATGTGTCGCCGTACCCTGCCAGGTATATAACCATATATCTTCAAGATTTGGAAAATGCTGACGGGTATATAGAGATAGGCCGGTTGTACCTGGCCAGCGATTGGACTCCGGTCAAGAACATGACCTACGGCGACACATCCCTCGGCTGGACCGATCCTACCATCGTCGATTTTTCCTTGGATGGCACCGAATACTACGAAGACAGGCCAAAGTATCGCGAAATAACTTTCGTCTTAAAGGCCATGTCCTACGAAGAGGGCGTCAATAAGGCCTTGAAGCTCGCCCAGAACCGAGGCGTTTCTGGAGACATACTTTTTGTTTTTGACCCGGAAAACGCGAGGTTGTTGCAACAGAGATCATTCATTGGCCGTTTGTCTGAGCTAAGCCCTTTAGCATTCACCAATGTCAATATGACCCAGATGCCGTTTAAGGTCAAGGAGATAGCATAGCATGGCTGTAACCCTCGCGAGCACACCTCTGCTTCGGCTGAATACTGGTTACAACGGTACTGGCTCAGGCGTTTGTGGGTACAATAACCGCATTTACGACGCCATAAACAACCCAGGCGGCATGGATGGCAACGGCGTCGCGGTCAACTGGGTCAATATGTGCTATGATATGGCCGCGCTAGGGTTGCTGACGGCCGCACAGGCAGCTCTCGCCGCTGACGCATCTGACCGTCAACAGGCATGGGGGCCGGTATGGGCCGCCAACTCCGGGACCGTCACCTACGTTAACGCCACGCGCTGCACCGTCGATACGACCGGGACGGACCTGACGGTCGGGACGCACGTCCAGGCGGATTGCGGAGCGGATGGATATGTGTTCGGCGTCGTCTCGGGCTCCAGCGAGGCCGGGGGCGTTACGACGGTCGATTTCTCGTGGTTCAGCGGTGGTGCGCTGACGGCAAATTTGAAATCCATCACGACCATCGACGACTCCAGGCTTGTCTACGTGGTGGACCTGGAGACGCCGGTTGCGGCCGCGGCTGCGTCGGCTGCGACGGCGTTGGGAGCCAAGACGGATGCGCAGACGGCCCAGGCTGCGGCGTCCGCGTCTCAAGCAGCCGCCGCTGCATCCGCCGCCCTCGCGGCGAGCTACGTCGCCGGGACCGACCCGGATCAGCTTGTCCGCGCAGGTGAACTAGGGACTGCCGCTTTCCTTGACTTGACCATCCTTTACGCATCGACCACCTGGGACGCACCATCCTGCGCCAATGCAGCGCAAGTCTCTACAACGGTTTCGGTCCCCGGCGCAGATATCGGGGACAAGGTTTTCCCCTCCGCATCAATATCCCTCTCTGGCCTCAATCTTCGCGGCGAGGTGACGGCCCAGGATATCGTGACCCTCTATCTGTCCAATCTGACTGGATCGTCTGTCGATCTGGCGTCCGCCACCTACTACGTCGCCGTCCTCAAACGCGTCGCCACGAGGTAATATATGAGCTACCCCGCACCGATACTTAATCTCGATTTTGCCAACGCCAAGCAGTTGGTTCATCCGGCAGTTGCGTTCTCCCGCGCCAGCGCCCGCAGTTATGTAGACAGCGCGGGGACGTCTCGGACAGCGAGGGCTGGCGTGCCGCGCTTCACTCATGCCCCTGCAACTGGAGAAAGCCTTGGCCTCATAGTTGATCCGCAGGTGACGATCGAGAGCGTCGTTTACGCGACTGACGTGTGCAGCGTTGACTTGACGCAACTCCAGGATGCGGCGGGGAATCCATTGTGGACTGGGACGGAGGGGACTATTGTCGTTGACGCCATAGCCCCTCCAACCACTGATGAGTCGTTTGTAATGATGATCGGAGACGCCAACAACAGGATATCTATTGACCGTACAGCAGGAGGTGTGATCGATTTTTACGCTTACAGTGGCTCTGCTGTGACTGGAATCATACATAGTCCTACTGTTGGCGCTTCTAACAGGTTCCGTTTTTGTTACGGATTTGCGAGTGGAGCAGCAAAACTATCCGTCAACGGCGGAAACGTGCTGTCCGCAACAGGGCTAGTTGTCCCATCTCCGTTGTCCACTTTGTGGATAGGTAGTCTTGTCGGTGTACTGACGTGGGGTGGTACGTTCCGATCTGTGCAAATTTTCAACCGTCTCATTTCTGACGCCTACTTCCCTTCCCTTTCCGCAATGTAGGAGCGATCATGCAATACGATATATGCCTCAAATGCACGGGCCTGCCCGCCCTTATCGCCGCCCTCGCGCCCTATGGCCTGACGACCACGGACGATACCGGCGCATCCGTCCTCCTGACAGCCTCGCATGACCATGCCCTAGCCTACGCCGGCCGGGTCGTCGAGACGCCCGCCGTGATCGACCGGGATGGCCGCGTCGTCGCCGAGGCAACCTACTGGCCGGGCGAGTACGCTATCCTGCGCGCCGAGGAGGCAATCCTGGACCGAGTCGCGGGTGCGACGATGGCCGGGGTGGAGATTTTGGCCGAGCCTCCGACCGGGTGCCCGACGTTTGGAGAGTGGCGGCCGAGGCCGGCCGGGCCGACGCTGGCAGACCTCAAGGCCGAGGCGTGCGCGCGGATCGAAGATAAGCGCCAGGGACTCGAAAAAACGGACATCTGGATCAGGTGGCCCGACGGCACGAAGTCCATCATCCAAACCCGCGACGAGCGCGATTGGCGTAACATCAACGGCGTGGCTTCGCGGGGCCTCTTTCGGCTCACACAGGGTCTTACCGAGGAGGATTGGTTCCGCGACGCTGATAACGTGGACCACGTGCTCTTACCGCCCCAGGCGGTCGATATGGGCGCGCAAGCTGCCGCCGGAGTTTCTGCCCTGGCCAAAACCGCGCAGACGGCCAAAGACGCGATCAACGCCCCCACGGTAACAACTGAGGCTCAGGTGGCGGAAATCGAAGCCAGCATCGTCTGGCCGGCAAACTAGGAGATCACCATGGCAACCTATCCCGCAACAGGAACAGGCCTCACCCGAGTCAGTGACTACAGTTTCACGCTCCCCGGGGACGTCACGGCCATATTCACGCGCCGCCGTGGTGTTTTAGCCAAAACAACGGACGGGACTCCGACAACTGGCATAACCGTCCTGACGTCCTCGTATAGCGATGCGACAGCGCTGACGACGATCACAACCACCGGAAGTGCGCTACCATCGCCGCTTGTATCCGTCGCGCCTGGGCAGGCTGTCAGCAACGCGCCGCTGGTTGCGTCGGATGATGCGGACGATGAAAAGAACTTGCTTCTCGGTGACGGGAGTTTTGTGAATCCGATCTTGCTTAACCAGATACTGTAACACGGAGTTAAGATATATGGCTTCCATGTCCAGAATCCCTCTTTCCGCGTCATCCTCTATTTATTCGTGGCTTTCGGTAGGGACGTCTTCCGCGACTGTCCACACCGCTGTTTCTGATTCCAGCTACGACGATGACGTGTGGCTGGACGCGTTCAACACGACGGCAGCACCAATTCGATTGACATTGACCTACGGCGGGGTTTCGTTCGCTGTCGATATCCCCCCGGCAGGGTCGGTGGGCACGCGGGTCTTTGACGGCCTTCCGACCGCGAACAGCGGCGTTCTCGCGGCTTCGGCCGCTTCGGCGGGGTTGGCTCTCCGTGGTTGGGTAAATCGCCACAAAGCGAGGTAGCCACCATGGCGCGTCGTAACGTCATCTCCTCAACAGCAGCGCAGCCCATCGTAACTTGGGAAGCTGTCGCATACGCTTCCCCCAATTCGTTCACGGTAGCCTCACGCAATGCAACGTCGGACTACGCCATCGGTACAGTCGTCAAGGATTTCTCTGGACGCTTTGCGTCTGTTATATATTCGTCATACGATGGCACGAACACGACCATCATTTTGTCCGATGACATATGTTTTTCCGGTATGACGATGATCGGACGCGTTACGAAAATCCTTGGCCCCAATGCATGCGTAGGGGGAACTGCGATATCCGGGGGATATCATGGCGCAGGGAGCGAGCCGGCCCTTGCTTTTGATGGGAGACTGGACAGCTATTTTATCTCTACGCAGGTGGACACTGATGTAAGTGGGTATGCATACATTGGGTACACATTCCCTACCGCCAAAAAAATACGCTGGTTTTCCATTGTCCAGGCGCACTACGCCGCCGGTATTGTGGCCGGAATCGGACGCGTGTATCTCCAATACTACAACGGATCGGCGTGGGCTTCTGCTCCGACGTACGACTACCCATTGCTATGGCTTCCAGGCGTCCCCGAGATGCGAATACAGGCCGCCCATAACATATCCTCGACGCAATGGCGGCTACTTGCTGCCGCAAACGTGGTCACATCGTCGTCATACGCCGGACTAGGGTGGGGCGTCGTCGAGTTGCAAATGGGGGAGTGACGACGTATCCCCATATCTTTTTATGTATGCAAAGTGTTGTATGCAGAAAGAAAAAGGGTTTACGGAGGTGATCCGTAAACCCTTGATTTTCGTGGTGGAGGCGATGGGACTTGAACCCACTACCTATGCGTTGCGAACGCATCGCTCTCCCAGATGAGCTACGCCCCCGTTAGGAAGAAGGGGTATAGGCGGATTCCGGGGGCGGGTCAAGGAATCCCTGGCCCGTTCGCGCAAAAACCTTTGCGCGGCAGTGACCCGGTCACGGTTGACCCCGTGCTCCGTGTCTGCCACAGTGAGGATTGGAATTCCCCGGAACAATTATGCCTTTTTTGGCCGTAAGGCCGAAGGAGCCTTGTTCATGAAAGTCCATCGCGCCGTGCGGATGGAGCGCTGCATCGGCTGCCACTCCTGCTCCCTGGCCTGCGCCAGGCTGGTGTATAAGAATTTTTCCTGGAACACCGCCGGCATCCGCATCCGTTCCACGGGCGGCGTCTCCAGCGGTTTCCAGGCGGTGCTTTGCCTCGCCTGCGACCCCGCCCCCTGCGCCGCCGCCTGCCCGACGGGGGCCATGACTCCGCGCAAATCCGGCGGCGGGGTGCTGCTCAAAAAATCCCTGTGCGTGCAGTGCGGCAAATGCGCCGCTGCCTGCCCGGTGGAGGCGATTAACCTCGACGCCGCCGGAAACCCCAGCGTGTGCATCCACTGCGGCCAGTGCATCCCCTTTTGCCCCCACGATTGTCTGGAGCTGGTGGAAGCCGCCGTTCCGGCCGCGCCCTGCCTGGAGAGCTGCAATGTCGCCGACAAATAACGATCGCGACCTGTTCCGCGTCCTCGTCTACGACCTTTCCGCCAGGCGCGGCGACATCGTCCTTATGCCCGGGCGCGGGCAATACATCGGCGGCTCGGGCCTGGCCGCGCTGCTTTTCGAAAAATACGGCCTGCCCGGGGCCCCGCCGTTCGATCCCGGCCAGCCGCTTATTTTCGCCATCGGTCCGGCCACGGGCTATTTTCCGCTCATGAGCAAGACCGTGTGCGGCTTCAAGTCGCCCTACAACGGCAACTACGCCGAATCCCACGCCGGCGGCCGCTCGGCCCTGGCCCTACGCTTCGCCGGTTTCGACGCGCTGGTCGTGACGGGCAAGGCTGCGCGACTGTCCGCGCTCGTCGTCGGGGCGCGGCGCATCGAACTTCTCGACGTCCACTACCTGCGCGGCGCGGACGTCTTCACCACGGGCAAGCTGCTGCGCAAGATCGCCGCCGGCGCCTCGGGCCACCGCAGCATCATGCGCATCGGCCCGGCAGGGGAAAACGGCAGCGCCTACGCCTGCATCAACGTGGACACCTACCGCCACTTCGGACGCCTGGGCGCAGGCGCGGTCATGGGCGCGAAAAACTGCAAGGCACTCGTCGTCATGGGCGACGGCGACTTGGCGCTCCCCGAGGACAAGGCCTATCCGAAGTTATTTACGGACATCCACGACAAGGTTACCGCGTCGGGGATGATGGAGAAATACCACAACCTCGGCACGCCGGCCAACGTGCTGCCCCTAAACGCCCTCAAATCCCTGCCCTGGCGCAATCTGGCCGCGACCACCGACCCGGAGGCGGACAAGATCTCCGGCGAGGCGTTCGCGGAAAAGCTGCTCATGCACAACGCCGCCTGCGCCGGCTGCCCCGTGGGCTGCATCCACGTCGGCATGGTGCGCGAGATGTTCTCCGCTTCCCATCGCTTCGCCATCCATCAGGTGGCCTACGACCACGAGCCCAACTTCGCCGCCGGCCCCATGCTCGGCGTCACCGATCCGAGCGAGGTGCTGGCGATAAACGACGTGGCCGACCGCCAGGGCCTGGACATCATCTCCGCCGGCGTGGCCCTGGCCTGGGCCGTGGAAGCCACGCAAAAAGGGCTCGTTTCCGAAAAAGAGACCCAGGTGAAGCTTTCCTTCGGCGACGCGGCCGCCTTCAAGCGTGCGATGTGGCTGCTCGGCCACAAGGTCAACGACTTCTACGCCGCCCTGGGCCAGGGGGCGCTTGTCGCGGCCAGACAGTACGGCGGCGAGGATTTCGCCTGCGTGCTCGGCCAGGAGATGGCCGGCTACGCCACGGGCGAAACCTATTTCGCCTCCCAGACCGTGTCCTTCCGCCATTCCCACCTGGACACCGGAGCCTATTCCTACGATCAGAAGCACAAGGAAAAGGACGTGGACGCGGTGGTCAAATTCCTCGTGGACGACGAGCGCGAGCGCGTGCTTTTGACCTGCCTCGTGGCCTGCCTGTTCGCCCGCGAGGTCTACAAGCCCGAGGTCGTCGCTGCGGCCCTGTCCTGCCTCGGGCATGGGGAGCTCGCGGCCGGCATCGATACGGCAGCGGAAAACGCCCGTCGGGCGCGCTGGCGGCTGAAACTCGCCACGGGATACGATCCGCTTGCCACGCGCATTCCCAAACGCTTCGCCGAAATCGAGACCTGGAAGGGGCCAGTGGACGCGGCTTACATGGAGGCGCTGCGCGCGGGATACGCCGCGGCCGTGCTGTCGCTTGGCGCGCCGCTGCCTTCCGCGTGACGGTACGGTTCCAATGGGTGGCAATGCGGCGGCGGGCCGTGCATTTCGCCGTGCGCCGTGGTAATGGGCGGGCATGATCCTTTCGTTTCCCTGCGCGCCCATTTCCGCCACAGGAGACGCCTATGGCCGATCAAGCGCATGACGCGGCGAAAAAGCCCCTCGATGCAGTCCTCAAGGACGCCGGGGCCACCCCGGCAGGGCTGACCGCCGCCGAAGCGGCCAAACGCCTTGCCGCAAACGGCCCAAACGCCCTGCCCGAGAAAAAGATCAACCCGCTGCTCAAGCTCTTCGCCTACTTCTGGGGACCCATCCCCTGGATGATCGAGGCGGCGGCGATCCTCTCGGCCGTGGTCGGGCACTGGGCCGACCTCACCATCATCCTGGTGCTGCTCGTCTTCAACGCGGCCGTCGGCTTTTTCGAGGAGCACAAGGCGGAAAACGCCCTGGCGGCGCTGAAAAACCAGCTGGCGCTTAAGGCAAGGGCGCTTCGCGACGGGGCCTGGGCGAGGTGGACGCCGCGACCCTGGTCGTCGGCGACGTCGTCCGCCTGCGCCTGGGCGACGTCATCCCGGCCGACGCGGTCTGCATCGAGGGCGACTACCTGAGCGTCGATCAGGCGGCGCTCACCGGCGAATCCCTGCCCGTGGCGAAAAAAGTCGGCGACACGGTCTATTCCGGTGCCGTGGCCAAGCAGGGCGAGATGGTGGCCGTGGTCACGGCGACCGGCTCCGGCACATTCTTCGGCAAGACCGCGCGCCTCGTTTCCACGGCGGGCGCGACGTCCCATTTCCAGAAAGCCGTGATGACCATCGGCAACTATCTCATTTATTTGACCCTCGCCATGGTCGCCGTGCTCATCCTCGTCGGCCTCGACCGGGGCGAGAAGATCCTGGAACTGGCCCAGTTCGCGCTCATCCTCACCGTGGCCGCCATCCCCGTGGCCATGCCCGCGGTGCTGTCCGTGACTATGGCCGTGGGGGCTTTGGCGCTGTCCAAACTCAAGGCCATCGTCTCGCGCCTGGAGGCCATCGAGGAAATGGCCGGCATGGACATCCTCTGTTCCGACAAGACCGGCACGCTCACGCAAAACAGGCTCACCCTCGGCGTGCCCATCGTCTTCGGGGCAAAGGACGCTGCGGAACTGCTGCTCCTCGGCGGCCTGGCCTCCAAGGCCGAGGACCGCGACGCCATCGATCTGGCGATCCTGGAGAGCCTGCCGGACAAGAAGGCGCTCACGGGCTACAAGCAGACGGCGTTTACACCCTTCGACCCCGTGGGCAAGCGCACCGAGGCAGCCGTGACCGACGCTGCGGGCGCGGCGTTTCGCGTCACCAAGGGCGCGCCGCAGGTGGTCATGGGGCTGTGTTCCCTGGCCCCGGACGTCGCGCAGCGGGCCGCCGCCGCCGTGGAGGCTCTCGCGGCAAAGGGCTCGCGCACGCTCGGCGTCGCGCGCAAGGACGGGGAGGGGGCCTGGGTCTTTTGCGGCATCCTGCCGCTGTCCGACCCGCCGCGCGAGGATTCCGCCGCGACCATCGCCAAGGCCGGCGAGCACGGCATCGCCGTCAAGATGGTCACCGGCGACAACACGGCCATCGCCCGGGAAATCTCCCGGGAACTCGGCCTTGGCGACCGCATCGTCCCGGCCGGGGGCTTTTTCGCCGAGGGCGCGGACGTCTCGCGCCTGGGCGTGGATGTGGAGGAGCGCATCGAAGCCGCCGACGGCTTCGCCCAGGTTTTTCCCGAGCACAAGTACGGCATCGTCAAGGCGCTCCAGAACCGGGGGCACTTGGTCGGCATGACCGGCGACGGCGTCAACGACGCCCCGGCGCTCAAGCAGGCGGATGTCGGCATCGCCGTGTCCGGGGCCACGGACGCGGCCCGCGCCGCAGCCGACCTCGTGCTCACCGCGCCGGGCCTGTCCGTCATCGTCGAGGCCGTGGAATACGCCCGGCGCATCTTCGAGCGCATGAATTCCTACGCCATCTACCGCATCACCGAGACCATCCGCATCATGCTGTTTGTGGTGCTGGCCATCCTCGTCTACAACTTCTATCCGATCACCGCGGTCATGATCATCCTGCTCGCGCTTCTTAACGACGTGCCCATCATGACCATCGCCTACGACAACACCTACCTCGACCCCAACCCCGTGCGCTGGGACATGCGCCGCGTGCTTACGCTGTCCACCGTGCTCGGCGTCATCGGCGTCATCGAGACCTTCGGCCTGCTCATCCTGGCCAAGACTTATCTGAAGCTCGATCTGGCGCAGATCCAGTCCTTCATCTTCCTCAAACTGGCCGTCGCCGGGCACCTGACGCTCTTCGTCGCCCGTTCGCGCAAGCCCTTCTGGGCGCCGCCCCATCCCGCGCCGGCCATGGTCTGGTCGGCCCTGGCCACCAAGGTCCTGGCCACGGCCTGCGTGGGCCTGGGCTGGTTCGTGGCCGCTGTACCCTGGGAATACGTCGGGCTCATCTGGGGCTACTGCATCATCTGGCTTTTTATTGAAGACTGGGCCAAGCTCGTGGTATACGGACACTTGGCCATGGAACCACCGGCGCAGCACCGGCCTATCCTCGGCCGCATCAACCGTCTGCTGCATCCCGCCGCAGTGCGCGCGGCAAAGTCCTAAAACCTGTCCGTTCCCTCAAGGAGCACCCCATGCCGCTTTTCACGGAACTGCCCGCTTACGCCGCCCTGGCCGAGCATTACGCCATCGCCAGGGACCTGCGCATGCGCGACCTGTTCGCCGCCGACGCCGGCCGGTTCGACAAGTTTTCCCTGCGCCTGGGCGACATCCTCTTCGATTATTCGAAAAACCGGGTGACGGAAGAGACCATGGCCCTACTGTTCGACCTCGCCCGGCAGGCGGGCGTCGAGGCCCGGCGCGACGCCATGTTCTCCGGCGAAAAGATCAACCGCACCGAGGAGAGGGCCGTGCTCCACGTGGCGCTACGCAACCGCGCCAACCTGCCCATCCGGGTCGATGGCGCGGACGTCATGCCCGATGTCAACCGGGTGCTCGCGCAGATGCGCGATTTCTGCGCGCGCATCCACTCCGGGGCCTGGAAGGGGTACACCGGCAAAAAAATCACCGACGTGGTCAATATCGGCATCGGCGGCTCGGACCTCGGGCCGCAGATGGCCTCGCTCGCCCTGGCCCATTACGCCGTGCCTGGCATGACCGCGCACTTCGTCTCCAACGTGGACGGCACACACTTGGCCGAGACCTTCAAGCGCGTCGATCCCGAGACGACGCTCTGGATCATCGCGTCTAAGACCTTCACCACGCTCGAAACCATGGCCAACGCGCACACGGCCCGGGACTGGTTTCTCGCCCACGCCAAGGACGAGGCCGCCGTGGCCAAGCATTTCGTGGCCCTTTCCACCAACGCCGCGGCTGTGGCTGCCTTCGGCATCGACACGGAAAACATGTTCGCCTTCTGGGACTGGGTCGGCGGGCGCTATTCGCTGTGGTCGGCCATCGGGCTTTCCATCGCCCTGGCCGTGGGCTTCGACAAGTACGAGGCCATGCTCGAAGGGGCGTTTGTCGCCGACGAGCACTTCCGCACCGCGCCGCTTGAACAAAATATCCCCATCGTCATGGGACTGCTCGGCATCTGGTACAACAACTTCTTCGGCGCGCAGACCCAGGCCATCCTGCCCTACGACCAGTACCTCACGCGCTTTGCCGCCTATTTCCAGCAGGGCGACATGGAGAGCAACGGCAAGTCCGTTTCGAACGACGGCCGGTTCGTGGACTACACCACCGGCCCCATCATCTGGGGCGAGCCCGGCACCAACGGCCAGCACGCCTTCTACCAGCTGATCCATCAGGGCCGAAAGCTCATTCCCTGCGATTTCCTGGCCGCGGCCAAGAGCCACAATCCCCTGGGCCGGCACCAGGATATGCTGCTGTCGAACTTCTTCGCCCAGACCGAGGCCCTCATGCGGGGCAAGACCGTGGAGCAGGCGCGCGAGGAGCTCGCCGGCAAGGGCTACGCGCCCGAGCGCCTGGAACTGCTGGCCCGGGCCAAGTCCTTCGAGGGCAACCGGCCGACCAACTCGTTCCTCTACGACACCCTGGACCCGAAGACGCTCGGCACGCTCATCGCGCTTTATGAGCACAAGATCTTCACCCAGGGCACGATCTGGGACATCAACTCCTACGACCAGATGGGCGTGGAGCTCGGCAAGGTGCTGGCGGGCGCGATCTTAAAGGAACTGGAAGACACAAAGCCCGTGGCTTCGCACGACTGCTCGACCAACGGGCTGATCAACTACTACAAGACGTTGCGCGGGTAATTTGGTCGCTTCTCCCGGCAGAGGGTGAGGGGGCGTACATTCGGATTGCGCAGGAACTGTCGCTGGTGTGCCGCTGCCTGGAAGCGTTTTCCCGCATGTTGTCAGCGGAAAATGGACATCCCGGGCAGCGGCGGTTCTCCTGTTGTGGAGCACGCGGGAACGATGCGGCCAGCGGCGTTTTGAACAGAGGCCACCATGCGCGATGCAGCAAAAAGAGCCCTGATCGAGCGATATCTTGCCGCCTATAATGCGCTTGATGTCGAGGGCATGATGGAAACGGTGCATCCTGATGTTGAATTCAGGAACATCGCCAACGGCGAAGTTAACGCGAGAACCTTGGGTGCTGTGGCGTTTCGTGCGTTGGCGGAGCAATCAAAAGAACTCTTCGCGTCCCGAAAGCTGACCATGACAGGATTTGAAACTGCCGGCGACGCGGCGAACATTTCTGTGGAGTTTCAGGGTGTGTTGGCGGTCGATCTGCCCAATGGATTGCATCAGGGCGCGCGCATGGCGCTTTCCGGTCGATCCGAATTTATCTTTTGCGACGGCAAACTCTCGAAGATTACGGACATCAGCTGAGCGCAGGCTGTTTCGCCAGCCGCAACAGCCTAGCCGCCATGATGGCGGCGGCTATGTCCCCGCTTGAGCTCCCTTGTCATAGCCCCGCGCAACAGCTGAAACACATCTCCCCGGGAGAGGCGTTGTCCTCCCGTCGGGGGAGGCGTGGCACGGCGTGGCCGGGAATCGGAGCGGCGTCAGGCCGACGGCGCGTCGGGCGAAAGGCAGGCTTCGCCGCACACGGACAGGTAGTCGTCCACGGCTTCCTCGAAGGCGTGTTGCAGCGCTTGCGGCGTGTCGCCGTGAAACGTCACGACGTCACGGATGCCGGCGATGCGGCCGTGCAGGCCGCCGTCCTCGACCTGGCACTCCAGGCAGTAGCCCTTGTAGGTCGCGTAGCAGGCGTCGCTTGTCATGATGCGTTGCCCTCAGGCTGTCGCACCGGCCCGGACCAGGAAATCCCGGATATCGGCGGCGCAGCCTTTTCCCAGCACGTTTTCCGGATGCGGGCGGTGGAAGAAACCCTTGACCCCGCCGAGCAGGAACCGCACCCGCGAGCCGGTGGTTTTCTGGTGATGGTGGATTTCCCGGCCGCCCAGGGCGCGAATGAGCGCCGTGACGTCGCCCCAGGCGATATCCGCCCGGGGAGGGTTGGCGAAAAGGGCCTGCCAGGTGCGCTGGCGGGCGCTGTTGAGCTTGACCGGCGGAAGCGGCGCGACGGCGTCGTTTATGGCCATGGGAACGTATACCCCGACCTGGGCGCGCGGCGTCAAGAGCCCGGAGTTGCGGCGGCGTCCTGTCCGGTCTGCCGCCAGCCCGTGACCAGGGCCACGGCCTTGATGCCCTTTTTTTCGCCGGTGAACCCGAGCCCCTCTTCGGTCGTGGCCTTGACGTTGACCTGGGATTTGTCGAGGCCGAGCAGCGCCGCGACGTTGACGCGGATGGCCTGGGCATGTGGGCCGATGCGCGGAATCTGGCAGATGACGGTCAGGTCCACGTGCGTGATGGCAAGTCCCCGGCTTTTCGCCAGAAGCAGCGCTTCACTCACGAACACGCCCGAGGCCATGTTGTCGAAATCCGGATTGCTGTCCGGAAAAAGCGCGCCGATGTCGCCGCCGGCCACGCAGCCGAGGATGGCGTCGACCAGGGCGTGCAGCAGTACGTCGCCGTCGGAGTGGGCCAGCACCTCGGGCGCGCCGAGGATGGGATAGCCGCCGAGTTTCATGGGCCGGGCCGGCTGTTTGCCGGGGCGGGCGGGGTCGGCGTAGCGGTGGACATCGTAGCCGTAGCCGACCACGGGCACGGCGACGGCGGGACTTGCGGCGAGCAAGGCGAGGTCCTCCGGGTTGGTGATTTTGCGGTTTTCGGGCGCGCCGGCAACGGTCGTCACGGCCTGGCCGAAATGCTCGACGAGGCTCGCGTCGTCCGTAACGTCGAAATCCTCGCCGGCATGGGCGAAGGCTTGGCGCAACAGGGAAAGTTCGAATCCCTGCGGGGTCTGCACGGCGGCCAGGGCGTTGCGGTCGAACGTGCGCGCGACCACGCCGTCCGCCACTTCCTTGATCGTGTCCGTGACGGGCAGGACCGGGATGACGGCCTTTTTTCCCGCAAGCAAGGCGTCGATGACCCGGCCGATGAGCGGCGGGTCGGCGAAGGGGCGCGCGGCGTCGTGGACGAGCACGAAACGGCATTCGCGGGGCAGGGCGGCAATCCCGCGCGCCACGGAGTCCTGCCGCCGCACGCCGCCCGGGGCGGTGACTACGGCCACGCCCGGGTCCTCCCTGGCGCGAAGCGCGTCGAGTTCTTCCTGCGCGGCCGCGAGGTCGGCCGGGGGAAAGACCACGACCACGCCCGCGACCTCGGGGCAGCGGGCGAAGGCGCGCAGCGAACGCCAGTAGAGCGGGCGGCCGTCCAGGCGCAGAAACTGTTTTTTGACGCCGCCTGCGGCAGAGGCCAGCCGGGTGCCGGATCCGGCGGCCAGGAGCACGGTCCACACGGACACGGAAATTCCTTTGGGTTGGCGGTGAAAAAAGGGGGAGCCGGCCGATAAGCCGGGTTCTGTTCCCCGGAAGATCCGGGGCGGTCGTCATTCCTCTAGGACCGCGATTACTCGCGGCCTCAAGCAACCTACCCGAGGGCACGGCCGGGCCAGCCTTGACGCCCTCCTATTTGGTTTTGCTCCGAACGGGGCTTGCCGAGCTTGCCGCGTCGCCGCGGCAACTGGTGGGCTCTTACCCCACCGTTTCACCCTTACCCGCGCGAGGCTCGCGCGGGCGGTTTGCTTTCTGTGGCGCTCTCCCGGGATCGCTCCCGCTGGGGGTTACCCAGCGTCCCGCCCTATGGAGCCCGGACTTTCCTCCCCGGGCCTTGCGGCCCGCGACGACGACCTGTCCGACTCCCCGCAATTTCCATAAGGCTGTTCTCCCACTTCGTCAAAGGGGGCGGGGGATGCCTGCTTGCGCTTGTGTCCGGGCGTAGCCGATGCTAGTGTCCATCCTGGTGAATTTTGGCACGTATGGGACGAGGAGGACCGGATGCGCGTACTGTTGTGCCTGGTGGCGCTGCTGGCCACGACGTCGGCTTCGGCCCTGGCCACGGATTGGAAGTTTCTGGCCGCATACGCGGACAAGTCGGTGAGCCTGTATTACGATTCCCATTCCGTGCGGGTGCGCGGGGATTTCGTCCAGGTCCGGATCAAGCGCGTTTTTTCCGAACAGGAAGGCCGGGAGCTGGCCGAGGACCACAATGCGCCGGAACCCGTGGCCTATGCCGTGGAGCGGGTGACCCTCGACTGCGAGAACAAGCGGATCGCACGGCGCGCTGCGGTCTGGATCGGCGTCAGCGGCAAGACCCTGGACCGCGACGCGCCGGCCTCGGGACTACCCTGGCGGCCCATGCGTCCCGGGGGGCTCGGCAGGGCGCTGTGCGAGGAGCTCAATTGACGCCGCCCAGGGCGGGAGGAAAACGGCCCATGGCCGGGAGGATCGCCGCCGCGCTGTGCGCGCTGGCGTTTTTTTTCACGGCGGCCTCAAGCCGCGCCGCCGACAGCGACGCCCCCTACGCCGCGCTGCTCGCCGCCCACGTCGCGGACGGCGTGGTGGACTACGCGGGGCTCAAAAAAGACGAAGCCAAGCTCGACGCCTACCTTGCCGCCCTGTCCTCCGTGGACCCGGCAGCCCTGTCCGAGCAGGAGCGCTTCGCCTACTACATCAACGTCTACAACGCCTGGACGCTCAAGCTCATCCTCGAACACTATCCCGGCATCCGTTCCATCAAGGACGCGGGGAGCCTTTTGAGCTCGCCCTGGAAGCGCGCGTTCGTGCGCCTGCGCGCGGGCACGGTCAGCCTCGACGACGTGGAGCACGGCATCCTGAGGCCGCAGTTCCACGATCCGCGCGTGCATTTCGCGGTCAACTGCGCCTCCAAGAGCTGTCCGCCCCTGGCCGGCGCGCCCTATGCGGGCGCGACCCTCGACGCCGCCCTGGACGCCGCCGCCCGCGGTTTCATCAACAATCCGGCCAATACCTCTTTGCGGGACGGTACGCTCCACGTCAGCCGCATTTTCGACTGGTACGGCGAGGACTTCGGCGGCCCCGAGGGCGTATGGCGCTTCATCCGGCGCTATGCCGACCCGCCCCTGGCCGCGGCCATGGACGCGGCCGGGCGGCACGAGCTGGCCTATACGCCCTACGACTGGTCGCTCAACGGGCGGTGACGCCATGCCGTCGCCCCGTTGCGAAGCCGCACGCGCCGCATCCGACGCGGGCGCGGGAAGCCGCCGCGCGCCATGGCGCGCCGTCCCGAAATCCCTGCATCCGCTGCTTGCGTTTGCCGTCTGCCTGCTCGCCCTGGCCTTGTGCGGGGCGCTTGGGGCCGGGCGCGCCGTGTTCGCGACCTGCTTCGCCGCGTCCTTTGCCGCCCTGGCGTTTGCCGTGCGGCGGTTCCCGGACGGCGGGCGGGGCCGGGCGGCCGCCGTGCTCCTTGGCCTGGGGCTTGCGCTGCGCCTGCTTTTCCTGTGCGCCTGGCCGGCCGATTCCGACGTCAATCGCTACATTGTCGAAGGGGTGCTGCAACAACGCGGCGGCAACCCCTACGTGCTCGCCCCGGGCGACGCGCGCACGGCGGCGCTTTTGCCCGAACCGGCGCGGCAGGTCCTGCCCGTGGTCAACCACAAGGAGCTTGCGGCAGCGTATCCGCCCCTTGCCGAGCTCTACTGCCGCCTCGTGGCGGCAGTGTCACCCACGCCTTGGGGCTTCAAGGCGGCGGCGGCCCTGGCCGACCTGTTCGGCTGTGCGGCGCTTGCCGTGGTCCTTGCCCGGCGCGGCGCGCCGGTGGGCCTGCTGCTCCTTGCCGTGGGCAACCCCTTGTCCCTGGTCATGGGCGCGGGGGAAGGGCATCTCGATGCACTCCTGATTCCACTCGTTTCCCTGGCGCTTTGGGCCTTCGATTCGCCGCGCGACGGTTTCGGATTCTCCCTGCTCGGCGCGGCGGGCATGGTCAAATACCCCGCGCTGGCGCTCGCGCCTTTTTTCCTGCGCGGCGGCAATGCGAAAAAAACCCTATGGGCCGCCGCGCCGTTTGCCGCTTTTGTCTTTTTCGTCGGCGCAGGCACAGGGCTTTTCGCCTCCCTGGCCGCCTTTGCCCGCTACAACGCCCATGGCGGACCGCTCGTGGCCCTGCTCTGGCCGCTTTTCGGTCCTGACGCGCCCGTTGTCGCCCTGTGCGTCGGCGCGGCCGTACTGGCGCTTTTGTGGCTTGCCGTGCAGGACACGCGCCGTGGCCCGGCCGCGGCGTGCTGCGTCGCCCTGGCCTGCCTGCCCACGGTCTACCCCTGGTATTTCCTGCCATTGGTCCCGCTTTGGGCGTTGCGCCCGTCGTGGGCGCTGTGGTGGCTCTTTGCCGCCCAGGGGCTGGCGACCACGCCCGGCTGGCTGCGCCCGGCTGGGCTTGGTGGCGAGGGCGCGGCGCTCGCCGCCGTCTGGCTGCCCTGGCTCGGTCTGGCCCTGGCCGGAGCCGTGCGCCCGTTGCTGCTCGTGTGGGCCAAAACCTTCGGCCCAGCATTGCGCCTAGCCGTGGTGGTGCCGGCCCGGGACGAGGCCGCGCGCCTGGGCGCATGCCTCGGTTCCCTGACAGCACCCGTTGCCGCCGGGGAGATCGCGGAAGTGGTCGTGGCCGACGGCGGCTCGCGCGATGCGACCGTGGACGTAGCCCGGGCGCACGGGGCGCGGGTGGTGGTCGCGGCCGGCGGCCGGGGCGGGCAGATCGCGGCCGGGGTCGCCGCCTGCGCAAGCGAGGCCGTGCTGGTGCTCCATGCCGATTGCCGCATGGACGCCGATGTGCCGCGCCGGGTGCTCGGGGCGCTTTCGCGCGCGCCGCAGACGGCCGGCGGCGCAGTCGGCATGCGCTTTGCCGGCGGCGGCGCCGGGCTTTCGCTCGTTTGCGGCCTCAACAGCCTGCGCGCGCGGTTTTTCGGGATTAGCTTCGGCGATCAGGGGCAGTTTTTCCGTCGCGAGGCCCTGGCGGCCGGCGGCGGTTTCCCGGACATGGCGCTTATGGAGGACGTGGAGCTGTCGCTCACGCTGCGCGAAGCCGGCGAAACCGTGCTCCTTGGTGGCGGCATCGTCGTTTCGCCGCGGCGCTGGAGCGGCGAGGGCTTTTTCGCGCACACGATTAGCGTGCTGCGGCTTTTCACGGCCTATCTGGCCGCGCGGCGGCTGGGGCTGGCCGATGCCACGGGTCGGCGCTATTTCCTACGCTATTACGGCCGGGAGCCTACCACACGGCCATGAAGCCCTTGGGCGCGAGATCCCAGGTCCGGCCGTAGACATGCACGGTCCTGGTGGGCTCGCCCTTGGCGTCGACAAGCGTACCGCCGGCATGGAGCCAGCCGAGAAGCCCGCCGGCCATGTTGGCCACGGGCAGGCCTTTTTTCGCTTCCTGCGCGGCCCAGACGCCGCTGCGGTAGCCGATGGTGCAATAGGCCACGGCCTTCTTGCCGGCGAAACGCCCGGGATCGGCCAGGTATTCCTTGGCGGTCACGGCGCCGGGCAGGGTGGAAACGGCGCGTTCGGCCGGTTCGCGCACGTCGATGGGCAGCAGTTCGCCTTTTTGCGCAAGGGCCACGGCCGCCTCGGCGGAAATTTCCGGGGCCTGGGGGAAGTCCCTCTTGTAGCCGGCGTAGAGTGCATACACCCGGGCTTTGCGCGCGGCGTCGTCCGCCAGCGGGCGCGAACACGCGCAAAGGCCAAGGAGCAGCAGGACCGCAAGCGGTAGCCAGGAAAGGCGTTGGTGTGGCATGGCGTCACTTCCCGGCCTTGCGGCCCGTTGCGGCGTTTTTCTCCGAATCGGTTTCCTCGTTGCGCCGTCCCCGGCGGCAGGCCTCGGGCAGTCAGGTGCCCCCGGGCCCGGATTTGGGACCCGACAGGCAAAAGACCAGGAAAACGGCGGCAAGCCCCGCCAGGAGCAACAGGAGTTCCATCCTGTCCACCTAACCTACTTGGGGCCGGGAGTCGATGGGCGGCGGATGACAGGCGCAGGCAAAGGTCCTATAAGCGGCGCAAGGCTCATGCCGCAACGTTATCTCTTGGAGGACCCATGCGCGAGTGGAAATGGGCGATCGCCCCTGTGCTGGTCGCGGCTTTGGCCGGTCCGGCCCACGCCGACGACGACCTGGAACGGGTGCGCACAGTGCTGCGCGAACATCCCGAAATCGTTATAGAAGCCCTGCGCCAGCAAGGCCCGGCGGTGCTCGAGGTCGTCGAGGTCGCGGCCAGGAACCGCCAGAGGGAAATGGAGCGGGCCCGTTTCGCCGCGGAACTGGCCAAACCCCTCAAGCCCGTCCTGGATGCCGGCCGCGCTTCGATCGGTCCCCAGGACGCGCGGGTGACCATCGTCGAATATTCGGATTTCCTGTGCCATTTCTGCGCCCAGGCCGCAGGCACCGTCAAGCAGCTCACCGAGAACCATCCCAAGGACGTGCGCCTGGTGTTCAAGCATTTCGCCTCGGGCAAAAACGACGTCCGGGCGGCGCTTTACTTCGAAGCCATCAACCTCCAGGACTCCAAAAAGGCCTGGGCGTTCATGGACAAGGCCTTCGCCAACCAGAAGGACGTCGCGGACAAGGGCGACGAGGCGCTCTCCGCCATGGCCAAGGAGCTGGGCGTGGACATGACCCGCCTGTCCAAGGACCTGACGCGCAAGGACCTTTCCGACCGCATCGCGGCCGACGTCAAGGAGGCCCGGGACTTCGGCTTCAACGGCACGCCGATCTTCCTGGTCAACGGCGCGGCGGTGCGCGGCGCCGTGCCCCTCGAGGTGCTGGAGGAGTTCGTGGCCGTGGCCAAGGATCCCAAGGCCGCCGCGGCAACAGCCAAGAAACCCTGACGCGCCGGCCTGCGGTTCGGCGCTTGCCATCAGGCCGCCGCAGGCCTATTTGTACCGCAGGCCGGGGGGTCTCCTCCCGGCCAGGGGCGCGCCATGCCGAGCGTCAGACAGATACTCGTCCAAAACGTCATCAAAACCCTGCCGGTGGGTCTCGTCGTCATCGATCCCAAAGGGAACGTCCTGGTGGCCAGTCCTTCGGCGGGGACGTTGCTGGGACTGCCGTCGGACTCCCTGGAGGGGAAGGGCTGGCGCGCATTGTTGCGGCCGGAACCTTTCAACGAGCAGTTCAACCGCAACCTCGTCGAGGCCGTGGAAAAAGGCCGCTCCTTCCGCCATTGCCTGACCGAATATCTGCGTCCCGACGGGGAGCTGCGTCGTTTTTCCATGACGGCCTCCTGCCCGGAGCTCGACGGCAGGCGGGCCGGCGTGACCCTGCTCGTCGACGACGTCACCGCGCTCTATCGCAGCCGGGAACGCGAAACCATCGTGTTGCGCGAAAAAAACCGCCTGCAATACGACATGATCGAGAGCCTCAACAACCTGGCCCTTTCCGTGGCCCATCAGATCCGCAACCCGGCGGCGGCCATCGGCGGCTTCGCGCTCAAGCTCCTGCGCGAACACAAGGAACGGCATCTGGAAACCGAGTCCCCGGACATCATTTTCCAGGAAGCGCGCCGCCTGGAAGAACTCGTGGCGGCGGTGGTGCGCCTGGCGTCCCTGCCGCACCCGCGCCTGACGGCCGTCAGCCTCGCCGACCTCATCCGGGAGGCGGCGGACAGGGCCGAGCGGGAGGCCGGGGTTTTGCACAAGCGCCTGGAATGCTCGCTTTCCCTGGAAGAGGTCGAGATCGTGGCCGATGCGGGCTTGCTCGGCCAAGCGCTCCAGGAAGTGCTGCAAAACGCTGTGGAATTTTCCGGAAAGGACGTCGCCCACGTTGCCGTGGCCCTGCTGCGCCGCGACGACGGTGTGATGGTCACCGTTACCGACGACGGCCCCGGCGTGCGCCAGGATCTCGCCCCGTTCGTTTTCGACCCTTTTTTCACCACCAAGGCGCGCGGCGCGGGCGTGGGCCTGACGTTGGCGCGCAAGGCCGTGCTCGAGCACAACGGCGAGATCACGCTGCAACCGGCCGAGGGCGGCGGGGCCATGGTGCTCCTGCGCCTGTTCGACACTCCGGAGGCGGGGCTTGGCCGCGAAGCGTTCTACGGTCCCATGGGCCTCGATGTGCGGGAACTCAAGAGCAAGGCCCACGAGCTCGGCCTCGACGTCTCCGGGCTCACCACCATCGATGCCGTGCGCGCCATCCAGAAGGGCGAAGGATTTGCGCCCTGTTTCGCCTGGGGCGTCCATGACCGCTGCGGCCAGGAGCTGTGCGCCTTTCGCCGGGAATGCGTCAAGACCACGCGCATCGGCGACGTCCGGCGCATCACCTACGGAGGCGCGGTATGAGGCCGGGTGCGCGCGTGCTGACCATCTTCGGGTTTTGCTGCGGCGCGGTGCTCGCTGCGGCGTCGCACGGGGCCTGCCGGACCATCTACGGCTACGAGGACAGCCTCGGCATGCTGCATACGAGCCCGGTCAAGGTCAACGCCAACTACAAGCCGCTTTTCGAAGGCAAGGCCGACCATGAGGCCCTGATGCACTCCCTGCGCGCCCAGGACGCCCTGGGCGGACCGCCGCCGCCGCAACCCCGGGCCGCAGCGCTCCCCGTGGACATGGGGCCCCTTTCCGAGCGCGGCGAGCGCATCCTGGGCTTGGCTGCGCCGTACATGGGCGCGCCCTACCGTCTGGGCGGCGACGGTGCGGGCGGCATCGACTGTTCGGGCCTGACCAAGGCCGTTTTCGCCCGCCTGGGCTGCGACCTGCCGCGGCAAAGCCGGCTCCAGGCCGATCTGGGGCAGCCGGTCGCACCGACGGACCTTGAGGCCGGGGATCTGCTTTTTTTCGCCACGGACCGCGCCGCGGGCATCAGTCACGTGGGCATCTACCTCGGCGGCGGGTGCATGCTCCATTCGAGCCCGAGGCGGGGCGGCGTGGGAGTGGACCGGCTGGCCGGCACCGATTACGAACGGTGGTTCGTCGGGGCCAGGCGGCTGGCCAAGGCCGGACCGGCCCTGGCCGACAAGGGACGGCCCTGAGGCGGCGTCTTGCCGCGCGTAAAGGAGAGGTCCGGCATGGCAAGTCCGCTTCCGAAAATCGATCCCGAAGCCTGCGTCGGCTGCGGCGCCTGCGCCCGGCTGTGCCCCTCGGGAACCATCGCCTTCGACGGCCAGCGCGCCGCGGTCCGGGGAACGGGCTGCATCGGCTGCGGCCATTGCCGGGCGGTGTGTCCGGCCGAGGCTGTGGCCTTTGAGGGTGAGGAAAATTACGCCGACGGTTTCGCCACCTTTACGCCGGCCGGCAAGGTCGTCGCACCCGGAGAGTTTTCACCCGAACTTCTTGTCGATCTTTTGCGCTCCCGGCGCTCCTGTCGCGCGTTTACGGAAAAGGTCGTGCCCGCCCCAATGCTCGAAGACCTCGTCCGCGCGGCCGTGACCGCGCCGTCGGGCACCAATTCCCAAGCCTGGACCTTCACCGTGCTCACGTCGCGGGCGGCGGTGGCGGGTTTCGGCGAGGCAGTGGCCGGGTTTTTCCGGCGCCTCAACAGGATCGCGGCAAACGGCCTTGCGCGCAAGATCTACGCCCTGATCGGCCGCCCGGAGCTTGAGAACTATTACCGGGAGTATTACGCTTCGGTTGCGGACGCGCTGGCCGCCTGGGACCGCGACCGTACGGACCGGCTTTTTCACGGGGCCAGCGCCGCCGTGATCATCGGCTCGCGGCCCGGGGCGAGCTGTCCGGCCGAGGATGCGCTGCTGGCCGCGCAGAACATGCTGCTGACGGCCCACGCCATGGGGCTCGGGACGTGCCTGATCGGCTACGCCGTGGAGGCCATCCGCCATGACAAGCGCGTCAAGGCCGCGGCGGGCCTGCCGCACGAGGAGGCCGCCCATGCCGTGGTCGCCCTGGGTTGGCCTGATGCGACGTTTTTACGCCAGACGGCGCGTCGCCGTCCGGTCGTACGATACAAGACCGCCTGAGGGGACGAACCGGCGGTCGGATGCTGCGTGCGGCGCATGGCTCTCGTGGGGACGGGAGGCGGTGCGCCCGGGAGGATGCTGCGATGCGGGGGCGGGGACTTGTCGTTTTGGCGGCGTGGCTGGTGTTGGCCGCGCCAGGGATGGGGCTGACGCAACATACCGAGACGGCCTCGTTGCAAGGGCTCTCGCTCGTGCGCGAGCCGACGGGCGGCGCACCGCAAGCCGTGTCGCGCCATGCGGCCGCTTCCTATGCGCCCGTGGCCGACGGCGGCGGCCTGGATGCGTATCTGGCGTCGCTGACGCGCTCCGGCGACCAGGGGAGCCTTGACGAGCGGGTCGCGGATTTCAACGCCAGCAAGAACCGGTATTCCATCGAGGTGCGTTTGTCGCAGCGCAGGCTTTACCTTTACGAGAACCTGCCCGACGGCTCACGGCACCTGGCCCGCGCCTATACCGTGGCCGTGCCCGGGCGGGACATGGAAGCGCCCCAGGGCTGGGGCGTGGTCACGGGCATCAGCTTCGAGCCCTGGTGGCGGCCGACCCCGGCCATGAAGGAGCGCGCCCGCAAGCAGGGCAAGACGCTGCCCGAGGTGGTGAAGCCCGGCGTCAGGGAAAACCCCATGGGACCGTTCAAGATCATTCTGTCCCACGGGTACGGCTTCCGTATCCACGGCAACAACAACCCCGGCTCCATCGGCCGGCCGGTCACCAGCGGCTGCATCCGCATGCGCAACGACGAGGGCAAGGATCTGGCCAAATTGATCGACGTGGGCACGGAAGTGGTCTTTTTGCAATAGCCCCGGACCGCCTGGTTCGGGGAACGGCGCACGGGAGGCGCCGCAACTGCGGAGGGTGCATGAAGGGAATGTATCCATGCGGGGCAGCCATGGTGCCCGAGGACAGACAGGCCTTCGATCCCGAAGCGGCCCGCGAACGCATGGGCGTGGGCAGGAAGGAATTCGCCCGATTTTTCGACTACATCTGGCATGAGGTCCGGGAGCGCCGCTCCCGGCTCGATGAGGCCCGGCGGGCCGGGGATTGGAAAGCGGTGGCTTTGCATGCCCATACCGTGAAATCCTCCGCCGCCGCCATCGGGGCCGAGGGGCTGCGCCGCACCGCCGAGGCCGTGGAGCGCGCGGCCACTGCCGAGGACGCCGTCGCCCTGGACGAGGCCCTGTACGCCTTTCACGCGGCCCGGGACCTGCTTGCCCGCCTCGTGGGCATGGCATTCTGACCCGGACAACCCCGACCAAAGGAGTCGCCATGCGGCTTGCGACGACCCTGTGCGTCCTGGCGGCGTTTTGCCTTTCCGGCTGCGCCGCGGACAAGAGTTTTGAAAAGGAGATCCTGGGACATCCGGCTCCGGAATCGCCCACGGACACCGGCTGGTCGCGAAAACCACCGCCGCCGCCACCCCCGCCGCCGTCGTACCCTGCGCCGCCGCCTTCGCCGTCGTACCCTGCCCCGCCGCCCGCTGCGGCGACTCCCGCGCCTGCGCCGTCCGTCGCAGCGCCCGCGCCGGCTCCCGCGCCAAGCGCGCCTCAGGCGTCGCGGCCGCCCGCAGGAGCGGACTATACGCCGAAGCCATTCACGCCCGCCCCGGCCGAACCGCCGGCGGTGGAAAAACCGGGCGCGGCGCTTTTCGAACAACAGGCGCAACAGCCCGCCCCGGCCCCTGTCCCCGCGCCGCAGGCCCCGACCCCGGCCGCTCCCGCGCCGCACGGCGACCAGTCCTATCTTACGTTCCAGGTGGGGGAATTCGCTCACGCCGCATCGGGCAAGCAGCTCATGGCAACCCTGGAGGCGAAGGGCTTTTCCACCCGCATGGACCAGAGCAAGCGCAACAACAAACCCTTTTACACGGTCTTTGCCGGCAAGGAGGGGTCGCGCGCGATGCTCGAAGCCGAACTGCTGGGCGCAGGCGTGACCGAGCCGCGCTTGGTCTCGGAACGCCCTGCCGGCTCCAAGGCCTCAGCCGCAGCGGGCGCGCCGGCGGCCGCGCCCGCGCCGACGGCCGCACCTGCGCAGAAAGCCCCGCCGGCTGCCGCGCCCAAGGTCTCGGCCCCCATCGCGCCGCCCATTGTCGAGCCTGCGCCGCCCCTGCCCGACGGCTACGTGCCGCCGCCGAAGAAAACCGGCTCATGAGCCGTGACGTTCGGCCCGGACCGCCCTTGCCACGGCGGTCCGGGCCGGGCGTTTCCCTCCCGCCGTGGCCAGGCAGACGATGCCGGCCAGCACGGCCGCGCAGCCGGCCATCTCCCGCCAGCCGATCCGCTCCCCGCACACGATGACGGCAAAGACCAGGGCGGCCACGGGCATGATTCCCGTTGCCACGCCGGCTGTGGCCGCATCCACCCGCACCACGCCGTAAAACCAGCACACATAGGCCGCGACGGTGACGCCGAGGGCGTAGTGGACCACGACCGCCACGGCCGTCGGCGTCAGGTCCGCGGCGGTGATGCCGCCGGCCTGCCAGAGCCCCGGTCCGAGAAAGAGGGCTGTGCCGCAAAGCGAGACCCAAAGCGCCGCGCCAAGCGGGGAGAGCGGCTCGGGCACGGCGCGGCGCAGCAGCAGGAAGGCGGCCTCGAAGACCACGGCGCAAAGGACCAGGGCATTCCCCCACTGGGGCGCGGGGCCCTGCGCCGCGCCTGCGCCGGCGGCAAGGACGGCGATGCCGGCCATGGTGGCGAGGATGCCGGAGACGGCCCGGCTGTCCGGCCGTTCGCGAAAAATGAGCCAGCCCATGAGCGCCACGGTGGCGGGCGTCGCGGCTGCGGTGACGCCCGCCTCGGCCGCGCCGGTCAGGCGCAGCCCGGAGAGCAGGCAGACCGTAAAGAGGAAGGAACCGCACAAGGCCTGGGCGAAGACGATGGCGAGGCTTCGCCGGGAAAGGCGCGGCAACCGGCCTTCGCGCAGGAGAACCAGGGGCGCGAGCACGAGGCTCGCCAGGGCAAATCGCAGCAACGAAGCGAAATGGATGGGCAGGGTCGTGACCAGGATGCGGCCCGTGGCCAGTGAAGACCCGACCAGGATCATGGCCGCGACGAGCGCGGCCACGGCTTTGACGCGTGTCGCCATGTCTCCTCCGATAAAAGACGCTGGCGCAGGCGTACGCGTTTTACGCGTCGGCGTTTTGAACGATCTTGCGGTAGGCCCCGGGCGTGAGGCCGAAGCGGCGCAGGAAGGCGCGGGTCAGGTGGCTCTGGTCGGCAAATCCCGTGGTCGCCGCGATGTCGGCCAGGCGGTCGGGACCGGACAGGGCGGCGCGTGCGGCGCGCAGGCGGTTGGCCAGCAGGTGGGCGTGGGGCGGCAGGCCGGTGTGGCGGGTGACGACACGGGCCAGGTGCCAGGGGGAAAGGCCCGCGGCGGTGGCGAGCTCGCCAAGCGTCACGTTCTCGCGAAAGCGCGCGGCCAGGATGTCCAGGGCCATGCGCACGGCCCGGGGCTCGGGGCCGGGGTCGCGCGCGGGCGCGGGCTGCGCGGCATAGCGTGCGATCCAGGTCGCCAGGAGTGCAAGCACGCAGGTTTCGCGGGCCAGGTCGCTTGCCAAAGGCGAAAGGATGCGGCGATGGGCGGCGGCGACCATGGCAGCAAGCCCCGGGTCCTCGATGACGCCCTGGCGGAAAGAGGGCAGGATCGCGCCTTCGGGCAGAACCAGCGCCAGAGCCCCGGGCGGCAGGTAGAACATGCGGTAGCGCCAGCCCTCGGGCAGAGCCGGTTCTCCGTCGTGGGGCACGTCCGGCTGGACGAGGTTGACGCTGCCGGCCGGGGCCACGAGTTTGCTTCCACGGTAGCGGAAGGCCAGGGCGCCGGATTCGATGACGCCGAGGGCATAGCCGTCGTGGGCATGACGGGAAAAACGCTGGCGGCGGTAGCTGGCTCGCACGGCCAGCGCGCCCGGGCCCAGGAAGGGCAGAGTCTTGGCGAGGACTTCTTCGTTTGTCGGGGATGCGGAGGAAGCGGCGGACGGGTGTTGCATACGCGACCGCCGCCGCGCCCGGGGCGCGGCGGCGGAGCAAGGCGGCCTATTGGGATACGGCGTTGCGGCGGTACTGGATGTAGGCGTCCTTCATGGCGCTGTAGGGATCGACCGCCGGCTTGGTGATGCTGTCGTAAGTCTCGAGGGTCTCGGGCAGGTTGTTGAACACGTCGCCGGCCTTGACGACGTAGGACAGGTACCAGGGATTGTCATCGCCATGGATGGCCCAGGGACCGAAGATCCAGAACAGTGGGTTGGCCACGGCATCGCCGGCCAAGCCTACGGTGTCGCGCGCGGAAGAAGGGCCAAGGAACGGCCAGACGATGTAGAAGCCGTCGCCGATGCCCCAGAACCCGAGCGTCTGGCCGAAATCCTCGTTGCCGGGCTGCAGGTTCGGGTCGGACTTGGCGACATCCATGAGGCCGCCGACGCCCAGCGTGGTGTTGATCATGAAGCGTCCGAATTCCTTGGATGCCTTGGTAAAATTGAGCTGAAGCAGGGCGTTGGCGAAGCGGATGGGGAAGATGAAATTTTGGTAGGCGTTGCTGAGCCCTTTGCGGACCAGGGACGGAACGATGAAGGCGTACCCTTTGGCGAAGGGGCGCATGAGCCCGCTGTAGAACAGGTGGTTGAAGCCGAACCAGAACTTGTTCCAGCGGTAGAAAGGATCGGCGACGGGCGCGGGCGCGGTCTCGGCGTAATCTTCGTCGACCTGGGCTGGAGCGGTCGCTGCCGAGGACGCGGCAGGGGCGGCGACGGCCGGTTTGGGGCTTTCCTGGTTGATCGGCGTTCCGGCCGCCTGGCAGATGGGAGCGGCCAGGAGCAGGACGGCGAGCAGGACAAGAAGGGTGTTGCGCGGCAAGGAGGTTGGCATGGCATGTTCCCCGGCAAGGCGGTCCGTAGCGTTTCCGTTTCTTCGAGCTAAGGCCGTCGCGTCGTAGCCTGGTCCGTGCGGCCTTGGCGCGGTCAGGATTTTTTCGCGGCGATCTTCGCGATCAGCGCATCCGGCGATTCGTTGACCAGAATCTGGCCGAACTGGGTGCGGTAATTCTGTACGAGGCTTACGCCCTCGATGACCACGTCATAGACCTTCCAGCCGCCGTGGTCGGATAGGCGGTAGGAGATGGGGATCTCCTTGCCCTTGCCGACGACCTTGGTGTCCACTTCGGCCTTGCCGGTTCCCAGATCCTGTTCCTTGAGATACTGCACCTTTTCATCGGTGTAGCTTTCGATTTTGTCAAGGTACGTGTTCTGGAGAAGCAGCCCGAACGCGGTCACGAAACGCTGCTGCTGCTCGGGGTTGAACTGGTTCCACTGTGCGCCGAGGGCTCGGCGGGAAAGCTCCTTCATGTCGAAGACGGCGTCGATGGCCGTGAGGAGCTTGGCCCGCATGGCCGGGCGGGTGTCGGGATTCTTGTAGGCAGGATCGGCGAGCAGGGCGATGACTTTGTCGATGGAGGCGCTCAGGGCTTCGGTCGGCGCGCCGGCCAGCGCAGGCGCGGCCAGGGTGGTGATGATCGCGAGGGCCAAAAACAAGCGGCTTGCGAAACGATGCATAAGGATTTCCACGCGTTCAAGTGACGGGGTTGCTGGGGGCGGATGCTATTTCACGCCGCCGAAAACATATTTGCCGATGAGGTCGCCAAGGTCCACGGAAGGTTCGGTTTCGACGATCAGCCCGCCCGGGCCGAGCACGTCGTCCGAGCCGCCGGGCGAAATCTTGACGAACTTGTCGCCGATCAGGCCGCTGGTCTTGATGGAGGCGATGGAATCGTCGGTAAGGCGCACGCCCTTGTCGATTTCGAGGGTGACGAGCGCCATGTTGTCCTTGGCGTCGAGGTTGATCCCCGCCACCCGGCCGATGCGCACGCCGGCCATTTCCACGTACGCGCCGTTTTTAAGCCCCGTCACGTCCTTGAACCGGGCCGTCACCGGATAGCGGTCGCCGCCGAGCACCTCGAGTTTGCCGAGCTTGACGGTCAGGTAGGCCACGCACATAAGCCCCGCCAGGACGAAGATCCCGACCGTGGTTTCCATGGAGTATTTTTTCATGCCATTGGCCTTTTACGGATATCCCGCCGAAGTTGCAACACGGCCCGCCTTCCGCCCTCACAGGAGAAACGAGGTCAGGACGTAGTCCGCCACCAGGATGGCGACACAGGAGAAGACCACCGCCGCTGTGGTGGCGAGGCTGACGCCCTTGGCTCCGAACCCGTCCCGCCGGGCATGGGTGAAATAGCCCTCGTAGCAGCTGATGGCCGCCACGAGCAGGGCGAAGAGCAGCGACTTGACGAAGCCGCCCGTGACGTCGCCCATCTCCACCGCCGCGTCGATGCGGTCGAAATAGACGCCGGGGTTGATGCCCAAAAGCACCACGCCCGTGAGGTAGCCGCCGCAGATGCCCACCACGTCGAAAATGGCGGTCAAAAGCGGAAAGCAGATCAGCGAGGCGGCAAGCTTCGGTGCGATGAGAAAGCGCATGGGGTTGATGCCCATGGTCCACAGGGCGTCGATCTGCTCCGAGATGCGCATGATGCCGATTTCCGCGGCCATGGACGAACCCGCGCGGCCCGTGATCATGATGGCCGTGAGCACCGGCCCGAGCTCCCGGATGATGGACAGGGCCACGGCCGCGCCAAGGAGCCCCTCCGAACCGAACTTGACCAGGGTGTAATAGCCTTGCAAGCCGAGCACCATGCCCGTGAAAAGCCCGATGAGCACGATGACGAAGATGGACTTGACCCCGATGAAGTAGACCTGCTGCACGATCTTGCGCAAAGGCGGCGCAGGCACGACGATGCGCCAGAGTCCCTGAACCAGGAAGATGCAGAAGCCCCCGAGTTCGGCGATGACGGTCAGCGCCGTCCTGCCGACAAAAGCTGCCGGGGAAAGAAGGAATGTGATGGCGTCGGTCATGGTATATCGGCTCTGTGCGCCCCTTGCGTGGGCCGGCCGCGCTTCGGATTACACCGCTTTTTTTCAAATGAAAAGCGTTCCCGGCGCGTGCAGCGCCCTTGACGAGGATAACCGAATGTTTTAACCATTTGGTTAAACAAAAAGGTTAAATCAGATGGTCATAGCCAACGCACCGGACACGGTCCGGGAACGCATTCTCGAAGCGGCGGCCGAGGAATTCGGTCGGGCAGGTTTTTCCGGAGCCAAGGTGGACGCCATCGCCAAGCGCGCCGGCGTGAACAAGGCCGGCCTCTACTACCACGTGGGCAACAAGGAAAAGCTCTACGAAGCCGTCATGCTCCACCTGTTCGGCCAGGTGGCTGGCGCATTGGAAAAGGCGGCCGGGGCGTCGGGTTCGGGCAGCACGCCGGGCGAGGCTTTCACCGCCCTGGCTGCGGCCCTGGCCGGGCTTTTCACGAAGCTGCCCATGCTGCCGCGCATCATGGCCCTGGAGATGGCCTCGGGCGGGGCCAACATGCCGCCTGCGGCAATGGCGGAATTTCGCCGCATCTTTGGCGTCACGCGCGGCATCCTGGAACAGGGCGCGGCGCAAGGGGCGCTTGTCGCGGCCGAACCCGTGCTCGTGCACCTGACGCTCGTCGGGACCATGGTCGTCTACAGCCTGTCCGAGCCGTTACGGGCGCGTTTCGCCGCCGCGTCCCAGAACCTCGGGCTGCGTCTCGATCTCCCCTTGGCCGATGCCGCGGCCTTCGTCGGCGGATTGCTCGGCAAGGGACTGGCCGCCATGGAAAAGGCTGACGCGCTGCAGGAGGCAGGCCATGCGAACGACTGATCGGTTCGTTGTTTCCGCCGTTTTTCTCGTCCTGCTCCTGCTCGCCGGGTGCGAGTCCAAGGGGTCGTCGGCCTATCAGGGCTATATCGAAGGGGAATTCGTGTATGTGGCCGGCAAGATCGCCGGCCGGTTGGACGCCCTCGACGTGGCCCGGGGCGACGTGGTGGCCGCCGGGCAGAGGCTCTACGCGCTGGAGCATGCCTACGAGACCGCGGGCGTCGCCATGGCCGAGGCCGATCTTCGTCAGGCCGAGGATACGCTGCACGACAGGCAAAAGGGGTTGCGGCCGGAGGAGATCGCCCAGATCGAGGCCGACCTGCGCCGGGCCGATGCCTCCCGTGCACTTTCCTCCCTGGAATACGACCGCCGCATCAAGTTGTACGGCGATGCCGTCATCGCCAAGGAAGAGCTCGACACCTCGCGTACGACCCATGCCCGGGACAAGCAGCAGGTGCGGGAACTGGAAGCCAAGCTGGCCACAGGCAAGCTGCCGAGCCGCGTGGACCAGATCCTCGCCGCCAAGGCTGCCGTGGAGGCCGCCAGGGCCGCCCTGGACCAGGCGCGCTGGAACCTCGGCCAGATGACGCAGGCCGCCGGCGTCTCCGGTCTCGTCTACGACGTGCTGCACTACGCGGGCGAATGGGTGGCGGCGGGGAGTCCCGTGGTGACGCTGTTGCCGCCGGCAAACGTCAAGGTGCGCTTTTTCGTGCCCGAGGCCGTGGCCGGCTCCCTTGCCGTGGGGCAGCGCCTGCGCGTGTCCTTCGACGGCGGCGCGCCCGTCGCGGCGACCGTCTCCTACATCGCGCCCTCGGTGGAATACACGCCGCCGGTCATCTACAGCCAGGGCTTTCGCGAAAAGCTCGTCATCATGGTCGAGGGGCGGTTTGCACCGGACGTGGCGGCACGCATGCATCCCGGGCAGCCCGTGGACGTGACGCCGGAAGCGGGCGGCGGCGCGTCATGAGCGCGGACGCGGCGGCTCCGGTCATCGACGTCACGGGGCTCACCAAGATCTTCGGCAAAAAGACCGTGGTGGACCACATCGACATGCGTGTGGCACGCGGGGAAATCTACGGTTTCTTGGGCCCCAACGGCTCGGGCAAGACCACGTTCATCCGCATGCTCTGCGGGCTGTTGCGCCCCGACGACGGCACGGGCACGTGCCTGGGCTTCGACGTGCGCGAGCAGGCGGAGCTGATCAAGCCCCATGTGGGCTACATGTCCCAGAAGTTCTCGCTCTATGAAGACATGACCGTGCGGGAAAATCTCGATTTCATCGCCCGCATGTACGGCGTTGGGGACCGCGCAAAGGCCATCGCCCGCACCATCGAGCGCATGAACCTGGGGCGCTTTCGCGACCAGCTGGCCGGCACGCTTTCCGGCGGCTGGAAGCAGCGTCTGGCGCTTTCCGCCTGCATGATCCACGAACCGAAACTGCTGCTCCTCGACGAGCCTACGGCCGGCGTCGATCCCATGGCGCGACGCGATTTCTGGGACGAGGTGCACAAGCTCGCCGGCGAGGGCATCACGGCGCTCATTTCCACGCACTACATGGACGAGGCCGAACGCTGCCACCGCCTGGCCTACATCGCCTACGGCCACCTGCTGGCCACGGGCACGGTGGCGGAGATCGTGGCCGCCGAGGGGTTGGCCACGTTCGAGATCGCCGGGCCTAAACTCTACGACCTCATCGACCGGCTGCGCGGCCTGCCGGGCGTCGAGCAGGTGGTGGCCTTCGGCGTGACCCTGCATGTCAGCGGCCGCGACGAAGCGGCCCTGACGCAAAGCCTCGCACCCTACGCGCAGGAGCCCCTCGTCGTGCGCCGGATCCCCTCCAACCTCGAAGAGGTCTTTATCAGCCTCATGCGCAAGGCGGCCACGTGATGGGAACGCTCTTCACCTTTTCGCCCAAGCGGTTCGCGGCCATGGTGTCCAAGGAATTCACCCAGATGCGCCGCGACCGCGTGACCTTCGGAATGATGGTCGGGATTCCGCTGCTCCAACTCATCCTCTTCGGCTACGCCATCAATTCCGATCCCAAGCACCTGCCCACGGCCATACTGGACAACGACCGCTCGGTCTTTTCCCGCGATATGGCAACGGCCATGAAAAACAGCCTCTATTTCCAGTTCACCAGGGAGTTGGAAACGGAGGCCGAGGCCGACGAACTGCTGCGCCTGGGCCGCATCCAGTTCGTCCTGACCATCCCGCAGCATTTCGGCCGCGACCTCATACGCGGCAAGCGCCCGGTGGTCCTGCTCGAAGCCGACGCCACCGACCCCTCGGCCACGTCCAACGCCGTGGCCGCCATCCGCCAAGCCGCAACCGACGCCTTCAACCGCGACCTGACCGGGCCGCTTCTCTCCCTGCGCGCCGGGAACGGCCCCGTGGACCTGCGCCTGCACGCTCGCTACAACCCCGAGGCCATCACGCAATACAACATCGTGCCGGGGCTCATGGGCGTGGTGCTGACCATGACGCTCGTCATCATCACGTCGCTCGCCATCACGCGCGAACGCGAGCGCGGCACTATGGAAAACCTGCTCATCACGCCGGTGCGGCCGACGGAAGTGCTGCTCGGCAAGATATTGCCCTACATCATCGTGGGGTATTTGCAGATGGGACTGATCGTGCTGGCGGCGCGCCTGCTGTTCCATGTGCCGGTGATCGGCAGCCTGCCCCTGTTGTTTCTGGTCTCGTTTCCGTTTATCGCCGCGAACCTCGGCGTGGGCATCACCTTTTCCACCATCGCCCAGAACCAGTTGCAGGCCGTGCAGATGTCGTTTTTCTTCTTTCTGCCGAGCATCCTGCTTTCCGGGTTCATGTTTCCGTTTCAGGGCATGCCGGAGTGGGCGCAGTGGATCGGCTCGGTGCTGCCACTGACGCATTATTTGCGCGTGGTGCGCGGCATCGTGCTCAAGGGCAACGGCTTTTTCGACATCCTGCCGCACATGTGGCCCATCGGCCTGTTCCTGCTCGTCTCCCTCGGCCTTGGCGTCAAGCGCTACCGCCAGACCCTGGACTAGCCTCCCTGCCTCCCCCTATCGGGGTGGGGCCCGCGGGGGCCCCGGGCCCCCCCGGGCCCCCGCGGGGGGGTTTTG
>JAEWPX010000156.1 GCA_023399375.1 Pseudomonadota bacterium
TCGGTGCGGATGACGACGCTCACGCCGCCACCCCCTTCAGCGCATCGACCAGCGCCTTGCCGGGCTCGAACTTCACGCCCATGTGGGCGGCGATGTCGATGGCCGCGCCGGTCCTGGGGTTGCGCCCCCGGCGCGCCGCGCGCGGCTTGCCCTTCAACTTGCCGATGCCCGGAAGTGGCACCTCGCCGCCGTTGGCCAGACTCTTGCCGGCCACCTCGGCCAGGGCATCAAGGACGATTCCGATGCCCGCCTTGCCGATGTTTGTTTTCCGGGGATCGATGGCCACCAGGGTCGCAATCTTCTCGATGAGTTCCGCCTTGGTCATGATGTTCCTCCGTAGGTTGGGGTTAGAGCGCCGCCAGATCGAGGGCGATCGGTTCGTATTTACCGTCCGGACGCCGGGCGTAGACCCGGATGTAGGCCTTGCTGCCGGCCACTTGAAGGCTATCGGACACGGCCTGCATGGCGCGGTGCCAGCGGTCGTCGTCGATCTTCAGCCGCCGCAGAGAGAGGACGCGACCGGTGTTGATCCGGCCCTCCTTGTCCACCTGGAAGGCTTCGTTGATGAGCGCGCGGATCTCGTCGCGGCTGCCTTCGGTCCATTCGGTCAGACACTCGTCCACAAGGGCCTTCGCCGCCTGGAGGCGCTCGTCGAAGACCAGGGTTTCGGACACCTGGCGCTGTATTTTGAACGCGCCGTCATAGCTGGTGAGCGTCAGGTTGCCCTTGTCGCCGCCGATCTTGGCCCCGTACTGCTCGGCTGAAAGGGATACGAAGGCGGCGATGTCGCCCATGACGTCGTCGCGAAAGCCTTTCATGGCTTCGCGCAGGGCCACGGCGCGGCCGGCGATCTCGCGCACCAGGGAATCACGCGCCTTGTCCACGTCCTTGACCGAACCAACCGGCACCAGCCGGTCTTGGGCGTCCCGCATGTACCCCTCGGGGATGGCCGGTTCGCTCATTGCCCCACCCTCCGGGCTTCCTCGGCCATGACCGCCTGCCCCATGGGCGTGTTTTCCAGCTCCACGGCCAGATCGGCCGCGTCGGCCAGCTCGGACCGGCACACGGCCACGAAGGACAAGAGGTCCTTGTCCGCGAGCTTCTCTTCGAGCAGGGACAGCGAATTTCCGACGTTCATGATCTTCCGGGACAACATGGGTCATCCTCCTTGTTTCGCGCCCCGCACGGGGCAGTTTGAACAGGTTTTGAACAGGCGCAGGGTTTCCGGGTTCCCGGCCCGCAAGCCGATACGCTTAGCCCTGGCCTGATTGTCGGCACAGACGGCGGCGTCGATGGCACCGAGCACCGGGCAGGCGACGGTCTGACCGCCGTACGTGGCCAGCACCCGGGCCTGCATCTTGTGAGTGCTGGCCGGATACTTGCCGTTGCAAACCATGCTCACGGTGGATTTGGCCGTGCCCAGCTCCTTGGCCACGGCGACCAGGCCGAGCGCCTCGACGCGGTCGCGCAGGATGTTGAGCCAGTCCATCAGGCTTTCCCCCGCGTGGCGCGTTCCTGGGTTTCCGGCCGACGCGCCCCGGCATCCTTGACCAGCGTCCAGACTTTTTCGCGTCCGTCCAGGCCGGCCTGACGCACGAAGCCGCCGCTCAACAGGATGTGCATGTAATCGCGGCAAACCTCCTCGCCGCAGCCGGTCAGGCGCATAAGACTGGACACCGTGGCGCTTTTGACGGCCCGCAACGTGCCCCACAGCTTGTCGCGGCAGGTCACGCGCGCGCGCACCTGGTGCGCGCGGTGCGCCCGGATGTCGCGATGCACCAGATAGGCGGGATTGCGGCGTTTCGGGCCATGCTCTCCGCGCGCGGGGCGTTCCCGCGCGTCCTCGATCAGCTCCAGCCATCCTTCGCGCGCCAGCCGATCCAACACCCGCAGCACCGGCCGACGCGGGCAGCCCGAAGCGTCCACCACTTCGGACAGCGTGACGCGGCCGCTGACAAACCGGCCGGCCACAAGGGTGCGTGTGGCCAGGACCGTCCGCACCGCGTTCAGGATCTTCGTGGCGGCGGCCATGGTCAGGCCGCCTTGGCCTTGAGGTGTTCAGCCGTGACCACGTCCGCCTTCCTGGCCCGGGCCACGCCTTCGCAGGCCTGCGCCCAGCGGTAGAGGCTGGCCGTGGACACGGTCTTGGACGAGGCCGCGATGGCCTCCACGGCCGAGTCGTCCACCGGCACCTCGCAGATCTGGTCCATCACCAGCCGCACGTCGGCGGCGGTCAGGCCGTGGTACGGCACCACCTGAGAGATGCGCCGCCAGAGCGCGGGGAACCGTTTGAGCTTTTCGGGGGCCCAGGGCATGCCGATCAGGATGATGGGCGTGCCGGCCATGTCGCCGATGTCACGAATGGTCTCGACCAAGGTGCGCTTGTCCGCCACGTAGTCGATCTCATCGAAAATGAGCGCCCGGTTGGTGCCCATGAGTTCGCCCACAATCTGGTGAAAGAGGTCCGAGGTCCGCTTTTCCGGCACGAGCCCCAGTTCGACAGCGGTTTCTTCGAGAAACCACCGCACGCCCATGGCCTTCTTCACGCGGATGAAGGCCGACTGGGGCGACTGGGTGTTCTTCCACCAGAGGTTCGTTTCGGTCTTGCCCAGGCCCACCTCCCCGTGGACCAGCATGAACTTGTCGATGCCGGGAGGGCTGGCCAGCATCCGGTTGACCGCGACGAGGTACCGCCCGACGTTTTGCGTCTCTGCAAATCGCTTTTTCACCGCATATCTCCCTGTTTTGCGCGCTTTCGCTGGTATTCCAGCTCCGCGCCGAGTTCCGCGGTCGAGAAAAAGTCCAGATTGGTGGGGTCGATGAGCGGCCCGGGGCCGGAAGGGGCCGGCGCATCGGGCTCGGAAAAGTCGGGGATGGCGGGAGCGTCCGGGGTGTTTTCGGCCTCGATCCGCTCCAGGCTCTCGGCCAAGCGGGGGCTGCCGGTCTCGGCCAGCTCGGCCACGGGCAGGATGTCGCGCGCCTCGGCGATCAGGCCGGATTTGGCCAGCTTGCGGACGATCTTCTTGGTGCCGGCCTTGAGGCGCTCGTGCTCGCCGATGGCGGCCTTGAAATCGGAATAGCCCTCGGCGTCCTTGCCGCCGATCAGCTTGAACATGGGGTGCACCGTGCCCTGGCGCTTGGCCATGCAGAGGAAGGTGCCGTCCATGCGGTAGACCCAGACCTGCCGCAGATCGTGCCAGTCGTAGCGGATGAAGACTTTGTCCCGCAGGCCGTAGAGCGCGGCGTCCCAGTATTCGCCGCCGAACCGCTTGATGCCGTTGTTGTGCAGGTGCGTCACTTCCTCGTGCATCATGAGGTAGCGGATGGCGGCATGGTCCAGCCCCTGGCCACGCCCGGCCGCGAACACCTCGCCGGGACACTGGCCGCCGAGCCCCGAGTGGGGCTTCACGCGGTAAAAAGTGTTCAACCAGGATTCAAAAAGCCCGCTGGCCTCTTCCATGGTGAGGAGCGCCTCGGGTTCGATCTCCTGCATGAACTTCTCGTTGCGCCGCATGCGGGCCGGCTTGGTGGCGATGTTGTTGCCGCAGTAGCTGGACACGGCCTTCTCGAAGGACAAGCCCATGGTCTTGAAAAAGGATTCGATCGGCTTGGAGCGGGCGTGGTAGGCTTTCGGGAAATGGCACATGATGCCGAGGCGGCCGTACAGTCCGGCCATACCGGAGGTGGTCAGGTCGATTTTCGTTTCGACGAACACCTTGTTTTTGAACGCCTTGCCGTTGTCGGGTTCGACCATCCGGGGAAGTTTGCCCAGGCGCAGGATCGACCGGTAGAGCGCCAGGTGCACGGCGCAGAGGTCTTCCTCGAGCATGACCGAGAAACCGGCGATGTCGCGGCTTTTCCAATCCTCGAAGGCGATCAGTGTGGCGCGGCACGGGCGGCCATGGATCGGGTGCTTGACCCGGAAATTCAGGCGGTGGCCGTCAGCGATGAGCACGTCGCCGACTTCGAGGAGCGAGGCGTCGCGGCGCAGGAAGGGCGCGACCTCGTCAGTAAGGGCTTTTTCACCTTCACGCGCCAGAACCCAGACGTCGTAATATTCCCGCTTGAAGGCCTCCACCCAATTGCGGAGCGTGGAGGGGGATGACGGCGAGGCGATGCCCTGGCGCTCCAGGTCCATCTTCACGAGGGTGATGGCCGTGCCGATCTTGAACTGGCTTTGCGAGAGGAGGATCGCCAGAAGCCCCTCGGCCTCGGCATCCGTCACCTTGCTTGTGCCCTGGCGGTGCACCCCGTAACGCGGGGCGATGGCCTCGCAGCGATAGTCGCCCCGTCGCAATTCCAAAGCCCAACGCTCCAGGGACTTCCAGGAGGTGTCGCCGAGCTGCGCGTGGAGAGGCGCGAGAAAGGCCCCCGAGTTGTACCCCCGCACGAAGGCCTCGCGGCACTTGGCCATGGATTCGCCGTGCTTGCGGCCCCACGCCTTGGCCTCGAGGTAGGCTTTGACCAGGTCGGCCTTGAAGGCCGCCTTGTCCAGCG
>JAEWPX010000149.1 GCA_023399375.1 Pseudomonadota bacterium
CCGCAGGCCCGTCGCCCCTTCGGGGCGAGTTTAATGGAATTTTACTGACCTAATCTTGAAATGCGGCGCTTCGCCGCTGGCGCCCGTGGTCGCGGAAATGGGGGCAACGTGCGGGCCGGCTTTGCGGCCTGCGGGTTGCCCCCATTTCCGCGACCACGGACCCCGACGCACCGCACACCGAACGCCTTCCCAACCGGCATCCGCCCCCCCGCCGGGGAGGTCCAGGAGGGGATCATCCCCTCCTGGCCGCCGGAGGCATCTTCATCCCCCTCCCCCGCTACTGTCCGCCGACGATCCGCATGATGTCCGCGGGCGGCCGGTTGTTTTCCAGGGACAGTTCGCCGAAGGTCATGTCGCCGAAGGCGGTGATGTGGTGCCTGCCCAGGCGTTGCACGGCCACGGACAGGGGGATGTCGTATTCGCGGCAGAAGGTTTGCAGCATCATTTTTTCGAGGCCCGGCGGCGGCGTGGCCGGCAGTGCGGCGGTTTGCGGCGCGGGGGCCTGCGGCTGGACGCCCGGGTATGGTTGGCCGGGTTGCGGGGCGTAGGGAGCGGCGGGAGCGGCGGGCTGCGCGCCATGTCCGTAGGCGGGCAGGGGCTGCGCGGACTGGCCGGGTTGCGTGGGCGTCTGGGCCGGCGCGGCCGGGGGCGCTGGGGGCACGGGCGAAATGGCGGCGGGAGCCTGCGCGGCCGGGGCTGCGGACGTGGCGGGTTGCGGCGCGGGGGTTACGGCCGGCTGCTGGGGGGCCGGTTCCACGGGCGTGACGGGCTGGGCCGGTTCGACGACCACGGTCGTGGCCGGCTTTTCGCCGCGCAGGGCTTCGTAGACGGCGATGGGCAGCACGTTGTTGGCCTTGGCGACCTCGGCCAGGGTCTGGGCCGGGTGGGCCTGGAGGCCGGCGGCCTGGAGGCGGTCCATGACATCGGCCTGTTTGAGGCCGTATTCCTCGCAGATGTCCGAGAGCTTGCGCCGGCCGAGCCCGGGCGGCGGGTCCTTGGGCAGGCCGGCGGAGACGGTCGCGCCGCCCGAGGGTTCCATGACCATCCTGAGGGCTTCGAACACGCCTGCCGGGGCCACGCCGTTTTGGTGGGCGATTTCGGCCAGGGTGAGGTCGGCGCTGTCGGCCTTGATGTTTTTAAGCCGCAACAGGGCGAGCGCCTTGTCCCCGTCCATGCCCATGCGCCGGGCGAGGTCGGCCAGGGTGGAGCGTTCGGCCAGGGCGAAGGGCGGTTCGCCGTAGGTTTCGACGGCGCGCGTCTTGAGGTAGCCCGAGAAGGCCACGAGCTGGCTTACGGGCGGCAGTCCGGACAGCGCCCAGACGAAGACGGCCACGGTCAGCAGGAGGCCGGCGAAAAAGGGGCGCGTAAAAACGACCACGACGCCGTCGTCGTCGCGCAGGTGGTCGAGCAGGCTGTCCCAGTTGCAGCCGATGTGCACGAGGCTTGCGACGCAAAAGAGCATGCCCATGCCGAGGTGCGCGCCTTGCCAGCGCGCAAGCGAAAGCCCGAGGAAGGTCCAGTTGGACCAGGACGCCACGCGGTCGGCCGGGGCGACATAGACGACCAGGGCGGTGAGCATCGTCAGGAAGAGGGAGAAGAATAGGACCAGGGAGATGATTTTCTTGAGCATCCGCGACTCCATCCCCGGCGCTGCGGCCGGGCATGTCAGGTTGCCCGCCCTCTAGCACGCCTTGGCCGCTTTGCCCATCCCCGGCGTGGGCGCTTCCCGAACGGGCGCGGCCTGTTGACGCGGCATCCCAAAGACGCTACCTCCCGGCCCCAAGGCCGGCGGCATCCGCCGGCGACTGCCAAGGAGCATACGATGCGAGAGAAGATCGAAGCCGCGCTGGGCAAGATCCGCCCTTCCCTGCAAGCCGACGGCGGCGACGTGGAACTGGTCGAGGTGACGGACGGCGGCATCGTCCGGGTGCGCCTGACCGGGGCCTGCAAAGGCTGCCCCATGTCGCAGATGACGCTCAAGGGCGGCGTCGAGCGCATCCTCAAGCAGGAAGTGCCGGGCGTCAAGGCCGTGGAAGCGGTCTAGCCGCCCGCAAGCGTCGCCAATTCCGCCGGCCGTCCGCCTCCGCTGCGCCGCGCCGGCCGTTTTCCCGCCCTTTTCCGGGAGTTCCCTGCGGGACTCCCGTTTTTCCTTGGAGCCCGACATGAGCACCATCGTCACCCGGTTCGCCCCGAGCCCGACCGGCTACCTGCATATCGGCGGCGCGCGCACGGCCATTTTCAACTGGCTGCTGGCCCGCCATCTCGGCGGCAAGTTTTTGCTGCGCATCGAGGACACGGACCTCGCGCGCTCCAACGCCGACATGACCCAGTCGATCCTGGACGCCATGGAATGGCTGGGGCTTTCCCACGACGGCGAGATCACCTACCAGAGCCAGCGGTTCGACCTTTATAATGAATATATCGACAAGCTCCTGGCCAGCGGCAACGCCTACTGGTGCTCGTGCACGCCCGAGGAAGTGGAGGCCATGCGCGAGGAGGCCCGGGCCAAGGGGCTCAAGCCCAAGTATTCCGGCCGCTGCCGCGAGGCGGGCCTGGGGCCTGGCCCCGGCCGCGTGGTGCGGCTCAAGGCCCCGGTGACCGGGGCCACGGTGGTGGACGACATGGTCAAGGGCTCGGTGTCCTTCGACAACGCCGAACTCGACGACATGGTGCTGCGCCGCACGGACGGCTCGCCCACCTACAACATGGCCGTGGTGGTGGACGACGCCACCATGGGCGTGACGCACATCATCCGCGGCGACGACCATCTGAACAACACGCCGCGCCAGATCCTCATCTACAAGGCCCTGGGCTTTCCCCTGCCCAAGTTCGGCCACGTGCCCATGATCCTCGGCCCGGACAAGAAGAAGCTCTCCAAGCGCCACGGAGCCACGGCGGTCATGGAATACGAGACCGAGGGCTTCTTGCCCGAGGCCATGTTAAACGGCCTCGTGCGCCTGGGCTGGGCCTGCGGCGACCAGGAAATTTTCTCGCGCGAGGAGCTGGTCAAGCTTTTCTCAACGGAAAACCTGGGCAGCTCGGCGGCGGTCTTCGACAAGGCCAAGCTTATGTGGCTCAACGCCCACTACATCAAGGAGAGCCCGGCGTCGCGGCTGGCGGTGCTGGTCAACGCGTTCCTCGAACGCAAGGGCTTTCCGTCCCAGGACCTGGAATACCTCGCCAAGGTCGTGCCGCTGCTGCAGCCGCGCGCCCAGACCATCGCCGAGATGGCCGAGAAGACCGAATGCTTCGTCACGCGCACGGACGACCTCGCCTACGACATGGCGGCGGTCAAGAAGTTCTTCACGGACGAGGTGCGCGGGCATTTGCAGGCGGTGCGGGCGATCCTCGAGAGCCTTCCCGCCTTCGACCAGGCGTCCATGGAGCAGGCGGTGCACGCCTACATCGAGGAAAAGGGCATCAAGTTCAAGCTGCTGGCCCAGCCGGTGCGCGTGGCGATCACCGGCGGCACGGCGAGCCCGGGCCTGTTCGAGACCATGGAGGTCATGGGCAGGCGGCGGGTGCTGGCGCGCATCGACAGGGCGCTGGCGCTGTAGTCGCGGCAACGACGCTTATGCCCCCGGCTGCGGCGCAGGATGCGCGGCCGGGGGCTTTTTATTTGTCCCATGCCCGAGGAGCCGGCAGGCCGCTTTTTCCCAAAAGGCCTACTTTCCGCCGCCGATGATCGCCCTGGCACGGTCCTGCTGGTTGGGCGAGAGGTCCGGGGGGACGCGTTCCCGGCCCAGGGCCGCAAGCACCATGTGACGCGCGCAATGGGCGTTGTCGCCGCGACAGAACCGTTTCTTCAGGGAATTGGCCGCGCTGGGCATATTTTGCAGCTTGTCGTTGAAGAACAGGCAACCGGCAAGGCATTCGCAATCCGCCATGACACCCTCCAAAGATATCGATTACAGACTGCGCCCCTATGAAAACCCGGACATATAGCGGACAGTAGCACATCTTTTGCGTATTGCAACGCATCATGACGACCATCCGCGTACGTGGCCCCGCCGTTGCGTCGCCGCCGGCCCCGACTTTCCCTCTTCCCGCAGCGGGAACGCCGGTGTTATCCTGCCGGCAACACGGCGCGTCCGTGCGCCACACCCGGAGTTCCCAATGTCTTCCGTCCTGCTCGAACTGGCCGCCGTACTGGCGCTCATCCTCGTCAACGGTTTTTTCGCCATGGCCGAAATGGCGCTCGTGGCCGCGCGCAAGCCGCGCCTGACCGCCCTGGCCGAGGCCGGCAGCGCCCGGGCGAAACTGTGCCTGCGCCTGCTCGCCGCGCCCGAGGCCTTCCTGTCCGCCGTGCAGATCGGCATCACCCTGGCCGGGGTGCTGGCCAGCGCCTACGGCGGCGCGACGCTCGCCGCCGAACTGGCGGACTTTCTCCACACCGTCCCACAGCTTGCGCCCTACGCCCACGCCCTGTCCCTGGCCGCGGTGGTGGTGCCCATCGCCGTGGCCACGCTCGTGCTCGGGGAGCTCTTGCCCAAACGCCTGGGGCTTGCCCGGCCGGAACCGCTGGCCATGGCCGCCGCGCCGGTCATGCACGGGCTCATGGCCGTCAGCCGGCCGGCGGTCTGGGCACTGGGACTGGCCACGCAGGGTCTGCTGCGCCTTTTGGGCCTCGGGCACGGCGGCGAGGCGGCCGTGACCGAGGAGGACATCCGGGGGCTCTTGCGCGAAGGCGCGGTGCACGGGGCCATCGAACACGCCGAGCGCGACATCATGGAGCGGCTGTTGCGCGTGACCGACCGGCCGCTCGACGTCATCATGACGCACCGCTCGCGCATCGACCGTATCGACGCCGACGCCGACGAAGCGGAGATCACGCGCGTGATGCTCGAAAGCCCACACACGCGCTTTCCGGTGGTGCGCGGCGATTTCCATGAAGTGCTCGGCATCGTGCGCGCCAAGGACGTGCTGGCCGAGCGCCTGCGCAGCGGCGCGCTCGACCTCAAGGCGCACCTGACGCCGCCGGTCTTTTTGCCCGAGACCATGCGCGGCCTGGACATCCTGTCGCGGTTTCGCCAGTCGCCGCGCGTGCACCTGGCGCTGGTCGTGGACGAGTACGGCGACGTGGTCGGCATGGTCACGGCGGCGGACGTGTTCGAGGACCTGGTCGGCGACCTGCCGGGGCTGGCGGGCTATGACGAACCGTCGGTGGTGCGGCGGGCGGACGGATCGTTTTTCATCGACGCGGCCACGCCCATGGACGAGGTGGCGGCGGCGCTGTCCCTGCCCGCGCCCTGGCCGGCGGAATTCGCGGGCGCGACCCTGGCCGGCTTTCTGCTCTCGCGCCTGGGCCGCATCCCGGCCATCGGCGACACGCTCACGGCCCACGGCGCGACGTTCGAGATCGCGGACATGGACGGCCGGCGCATCGACCGGGTACTGGTCTCGCCCGAAGGAAACGCCTCGGGCCAACAGCCGGGAAACGAAGCCTAGACCTCGCCCCGCGCCTAGCCCTGTATGAGCTGCAAGGCCATCTTGGGCAGGCTGTTGGCTTGCGACAGCATGGCCACGGCCGATTGCGTCAATATCTGGTTGCGCACGAAGGAAGTCATCTCCGTGGCCACGTCGGTGTCGGAAATCTGCGATTCGGCGGCCTGCAGGTTTTCGGCCTGGATTTGCAGGTTGGCGACGGTGTTTTCCAGACGATTTTGCATGGCGCCGAGGTTGGCACGGATTTTGTCCTTGGACACGATGGCCGTTTTCACGGTGTCCAGGGCCTTTTGGGCCAGTTCCTGGGTGGAGATGGAGGAAGAGGCCCCCTCGTTGAGGTTCGTGTCGCTGACATAACCATACGTGCCACTATTGTATCCTTTGATAACATGCGTATCACCAGAATTGTCTGTAGCAAATATATATACATAGCTCGAGCTTTGATCCATATACATATCCGAATACTGTGACGAATCAAATTGGCTTTGGACACTTGCCGGAGAAGTATTAAAAGCAGTACACATTGCAAGAACATCATTGCTTGAGAATACTAAATTATTATTAGCTATATAGTCTGCCTTCGTAATCGAACTACTCCCATGGAATCCCAAGGCACTCGCCGTGCAACATCCAATCTGCACGTAATAATAATCTTCAGCGCTGGAATTGCCCGAGCCGAAGTGCACCTTGAGCTTGCCGGCGGCATTCAGCCCAGAGCCGGAATGCGTAGATGAGGACAGGTTGCCGTTCAACAGATAAATACCGTTGAAATCCGTGGCGTTGGCGATACGCGTGATCTCGCTGGCCATGGCCTGGTACTCGGAATCGATGATGATGCGTTGGTCGGAGGTATAGGTGCCGGTAGCCGCCTGCTCGGCCAGCTCCTTCATGCGGATGAGCTTCTCGTCGATGACCTGCAGCGCCCCGTCCGCCGTCTGTATCATGGAAATGGCGTCATTGGCGTTTCTTATGCCCTGGTTGATGCCGGCGATGTCGGCGCGCATGAGCTCCCGTATGGCCAAGCCGGCCGCATCATCGGCGGCGCTGTTGATGCGCAGCCCCGACGACAGGCGCTGTGTGGAGACAGACAATGCGGCATACTGGGAACTCAGGTTGCGGGCGGCCGTGGCGGCCATGAGATTGTGGTTGATGGAAAGCGTCATAATGCGTCTCCTGTGAGCGCTTGGCACTCCCATGACGTTGGATGCGCAGCCCTGTGCTGCCATGGCCTTCCCTGGCCACGATCCAAAAACACATAATGAATACCAGTTCCTGCAAGAAACTATCCACCACGACAGCCCGGAAGATCATAAACATGAACATATCGCAGCAACAACCGGCAATATTTCATATTAAAATTATTACAACTGACATATCCTCTTCCGGCTTCACACTTCGGCCATGAACCCGCTTTTTCAATGAAAACGTAACATACCAAACTACAACTCTTTTTTTTCACGAACACCGAAACACTGCGGCACCACGGCGCAGGCAGGAATTGCCGTACGCGCATCGGAACAATGACGGACCGGGGAAGAAACAACCGCGCCGAGACGCCGGAGCAGATCTTTTCGGCGCAGCCGACAACCACAAGTACATATCGAAACATCGATACAACAGGGACGCAAGGCAGAACCCGCGCGGCGGAGAGATGTCGTGAAGCGACTACCGGAGGGGGAACAACATGGCAGCCCTTTCGAGCGAAGGGCTGCCATGCGAAGGACTAAAGAAAAGGGCGACGCACCACGGCGCGTCGCCCTTCACAACAACAGGGAAAGGGGAAAACTAGGCGGTTTTCGCGACCGGCTTGGTCACCGCGCCGGAGCGCAGGCAGCGGGTGCACACGGTCATGGTGGTCACTTCGCCGGAGGGCAGCTGGGCGCGGACCTTGACCAGGTTGGGCTCGAAGCGGCGCTTGGTCTTGTTGTTGGCGTGGCTGACGTTGTTGCCGGTCTGGGGCTTCTTGCCGCAATGCTCGCAAATCTTGGCCATGACGTAAGTTCCTCCTGGAAACATGATCGCGGGACCATCCTTCGGCAGGGGGATTTCACCCTGCGGCGGCCGCGCGTTTTTCGCAGTGACGCAAAGAATTTTGTGAGGTACATGGGAAGCGGAGCCTTGGCAAGCTTTTTCTTGACAACGCCCGGGGCTCGGACTAGCACTCACTGTCTCGCGAGGAACCCCATGTCCGAACTTTGGCTCGACATCACCGACATCCCGGCCGAGGGCCGGGAATTTTCGTTTTCCGACCAGGCGATCTGGACCGGGCCCGTGGCGGAATTCTCCCTGGGCCATGTCCTGGACGCGCCGGGACTCGGCCTCGAGGCGTCCTTTTCCGTGCTGCCGCAGGGCCGGGGCGCGCTGGTGCGCGGCAGGCTCTCGGGCAAGGTCGTGGTGCCCTGCGACCGCTGCGCCGAGGACGTGACGCTTGCCATCGCCAGCGATTTCGAGCTGTTCGAGGAATCGCCCCTGGAAGGCGAGGAAGCGATGGAACCGGGGCTGCTGCGCCGCCGGGGCAAGGTGCTGGAGCTGGACGTGGGCAGTCTTTTGTGGGAACAGTACCTGCTTGCCTTGCCGGTGAAGCCGCTTTGCGACGAAAACTGCCAGGGCCTGTGCCCGCGTTGCGGCGCGCCGCTGCGCGACGGCCCCTGCGGGTGCGCCGAGGAAGCCGGCGACCCCAGGCTCGCCGTGCTCAAGAATCTGAAGGTTCCGCGCGGCTCCAACTGAAGCGGCGTTGCCGCCCGGTTGCCGCGCGATTGTCGATACCTGACCGTAAACCCTTTAGCGAGGTGATCGCCATGGCCGTCCCCAATAGAAAAATCTCCAAGTCCCGCAAAGGCATGCGCCGCGCCCACGACCACGTGCCGGTTCCCGCCGTGGTCCTTTGCTCCTGCGGCGAGCCCACGCTGCCCCACCGTATCTGCCCGAGCTGCGGCACCTACCGCGGCCGCCAGATGCTGCGGAAGGACGATGCCGAATAAGATGCCGCGCATCGCCGTGGACGCCATGGGCGGGGACTTCGGTCCCCACGTGGTCGTTCCCGGCGCATTGCACGCCGCCAGGACCGGCAAGGCCGAGGTCATCCTGGTCGGCGACCAGGACGCCATCGCGGCCCAGTTGGCGCGCTACGACGCCAAGGGCCTGCCGGTGTCCGTGGTTCACGCCTCCCAGGTCGTGGAGATGGAGGAAAAGCCTTCCGAGGCGCTGCGCCGCAAGAAGGATTCCTCCATCCAGGTGGCCTGCAACCTCGTGCGCGACGGCGAGGCCGACGGCGTCATCTCCGCCGGCCATTCCGGCGCGACCCTGGCCTGCGCCATGTTCACCATCGGCCGCGCCCCGGGCGTGGACCGGCCGGCCATCGCCACGTTCATGCCCACGGAAAAGTCCCACTGCGTCATCATCGACGTCGGGGCCAACGTGGACTGCAAGCCGTTCCACCTGCTCCAGTTCGGCGTCATGGCCTCGGTTCTGGCCGAGACCATGCTCGGCCGGGTCAACCCCGCCGTGGCGCTGCTCTCCAACGGGGAGGAGTCGGGCAAGGGCAACCTGCTGGTCAAGGAAACCTTCGATCTGCTGCGCCTGTCCTCGCTCAACTTCGTCGGCAACATCGAAGGCCGCGACCTCTTCACCGGCAACGTGGACGTGGTCGTGTGCGACGGTTTCGTCGGCAACGTGGTGGTCAAGCAGGCCGAGGGCCTGGCCTCGTCGCTCGGGCGTCTGCTCAAGGGCGAACTGCGCCGCGGCTTTTTCGGCAAGATCGGCACGATGCTCGCCTTAAACGCCCTCAAGCGCTTCTCGCGCCTGGTGGACTACGCCGAATACGGCGGCGCGCCGCTTATCGGCCTCAAGGGCATCTGCCTCATCTGTCACGGAGCTTCCAACAGCAAGGCCATGTCCAGCGCCGTGCGCATGGCCGCCCGGTTCGTGGACATGGAGGCCAACACCCACCTGTCCGAAGCCGTGGCGAAAAACATCGACCTGGCAGGCTCGCGCCGCCACGCCGCCAACGAACAGCGCTGACGCGCCAACCTTCCCCCACTGCATGAAACACGAAGCCTACATTCGCGGCATCGGCTATTATGCTCCTGAAAAGGTGCTCACCAACGCCGACCTGGAAAAGATCGTCGAGACTTCCGACGAGTGGATCACCACCCGCACCGGCATCAAGGAACGCCACATCGCCGCGCCCGGGGAAACCGTCAGCGACATGACCACCCATGCCGCCCAGGCCGCCCTGGTCGACGCCGGCATGGACGCGGACGAGCTGACCCATATTTTCCTTTATACCGTCACCCCGGATTTCTACACGCCGTCGGCCGCGTGCCTGGTGGAAGAGAAACTCGGCATCCGGCACAAGGTCGTCCAGGACGTCAACGCGGCCTGCTGCGGCTACATCTACGGCCTGGAGATGGCCCGCGCGGTCCTCGCCCTGCACCCCGAGGCCAAGGTGCTCGTGGCCGCGGCCGAGGTGCTGACCTCGCGCACCAACTGGGCCGACCGCCGCACCTGCGTGCTCTTCGGCGACGCCGCCGCCGCGGCCGTGGTCACGGCCGACGCGGCCACGGGCAAGGCCCGGATCATGGACACGCGCCTGTCGAGCGACGGTTCGCTCGGGCACCTGCTCACCATCAAGGGCGGCGGCTCGGGCCATCCCTACAAGCTCGGCGACGTCGTGGACGAGGATTTCTTTCTCTGGATGAACGGCCCCGAGGTCTTCAAGCACGCCGTGCGCTCCATGGCCGCAGTGTGCGAGGAGATCATGACCGCGCACGCACTCGGCAACGACGACATCGCGCTTTTCATTCCGCACCAGGCGAACTGGCGCATCATGGAAGCCGTGGCCAAAAAGCTTTCCCTGCCCGTGGAAAAGGTCATGTCCACCGTGGCCCGCTTCGGCAACACCTCGGCGTCCACGGTCGGCATCGCCCTGGTCGAGGCGCGCGCCGCGGGACGTCTTCCCGCCGGCGGCAAGGTCCTGCTCGGGGCGTTCGGCGGCGGCTTCACCTGGGGTTCGGCCCTGCTCCAGTTCTAGGGATGCGTCCCGAAAAACGGCAGTTTTTTTTCGGTAAAAAACTTCACGGATTGCAACATGCCCGGGAACGGACCACAACCGTTTCCGGGCGCGGTCCAAGGCCCCGGCCGGAAATCGCATTTGCCGAGGCCGGGCGTTTCGGCTAGGGTGTCGCCCTGCCCGACCCCGGGCGGGCCGTAGCGCCCCCCGGACCTCGTGAAACTTTTCCGGCAGCGCGCGCCGGAGCCTTGGGAAAGCGCGACAAGGAGCTTGTCCATGCGTACGGCCTTGGTCACCGGCGGGTCTCGCGGCATCGGCGCGGCCGTTTCCAAGCGGCTTGCCGACGACGGCTTCGACGTGGTCCTGACCTACGTCAGCAAGCCCGACGCGGCCGCGGCCGTGGCCGACGCCATCACGGCCTCGGGCGGCTCGGCCCGGGCGCTGGCGCTCGACACCTCCGACCCGGCCGCCGTGGCCGCCTTTTTCGCGGAACACCTCAAGGGCGCGGACCTGCACGTGTTGGTCAACAACGCCGGCATCACCCGCGACGGGCTCATTGCGCGCATGAAGGACGAGGATTTCGCCGCCGTCATAGGCGTCAACCTCATCGGCGCGTTCACCTGCCTGCGCGAGGCGGCGAAAATCATGATGAAGCGCCGTGCCGGGCGCATCGTCAACATCACTTCCGTGGTCGGCCAGTCCGGCAATGCCGGCCAGGCCAACTATGCCGCGGCCAAGGCGGGACTGATCGGGCTCACCAAGTCCGCCGCCCTGGAACTCGCTTCCCGCAACATCACGGTCAACGCCGTGGCCCCGGGCTACGTGGAGACCGACATGACCGCCGGCCTTTCCGACGCCGTCAAGACGGCGTTCGCCGAACGCATCCCCTTAAAGCGCGCCTGCTCCCCCGAGGAGATCGCCGCGGCCGTGGGCTACTTCGCCAGCGACGCGGCCGGGTACGTCACCGGGCAGGTGCTCGGGGTCAACGGCGGCATGTACATGTAATTGCAACACCACTCGGAATATAAATACGCCCACCCTTTGGAGGAAACCATGTCAGTCGCGGAAAAAGTCAAAGAAATCATCGTGGATCAGCTCGGCGTGGACGCCGGCGAGGTCAACCCCGAAGCCAAGTTCGTCGACGATCTGGGCGCGGACTCCCTGGACCTGACCGAGCTCATCATGGCCATGGAAGAGGAGTTCGGCGTCGAGATCTCCGACGAGGACGCCCAGCAGATCCAGAAAGTCCAGGACGCGATCTCCTTTATCGAAAAGAAAAAGGGCGAGTAGCCCAAAACGCCCTGCCGGTCCCGGGCGCAGCGCGTCTTCGCCCGGGACCGCGGACGGAAGCGCCATGACCTTACACCGGGTAGTCGTCACCGGCCTTGCGGCCATCACCCCCATCGGCAACGATCTGGCTTCGAGCTGGACCAATCTCGTGGCCGGCGTCTCCGGCGCGGGCCCCATCACCCGCTTCGACGCCGCCGCGTTCGACACGCGCTTCGCTTGCGAGGTCAAGGACTTCGACGAGAAGCCCTTCATCGCGCCCAAGCTCGCCAAGCGCCTGGACCGTTTTACCATCTTCGCCGTCTCCGCCGCCATGATGCTCATGGAGGACGCCGGCTGGAAGATTTCCCCCGAGGAGGCGGCGGACGTCGCCGTCATCATCGGCTGCGGCCTGGGCGGCCTCGAGACCCTCGAAGCCACCCACACCAAGCTGCTCGCCCAGGGGCCCTCGCGGGTTTCGCCCTTTTTCATCCCGACCATGATCGCCAACATGGCGGCCGGACAGGTGTCCATCGCCGTGGGCGCGAAGGGTCCCAACCTGTGCCCGACCTCGGCCTGCGCCTCGGGACAGCACGGCATCGGCTACGCCTACAGCGACATCAAGCTGGGCCGGGCCACGGCCGCCATCTGCGGCGGCGTGGAATCGACCATCACCCCGCTTGCCGTCGGCGGCTTCAATGCCTTGAAGGCCCTGTCCACGCGCAACGACGATCCGCAGAAGGCCTCGCGTCCCTTCGACGCCGACCGCGACGGCTTCGTCATCGGCGAGGGATGCGGCCTGCTGCTGCTGGAATCGCTCGAGCACGCCAAAGCGCGCGGCGCGCGCATCTACGCCGAAGTGGCGGGTTTCGGCGCTTCGGGCGACGCATTCCACATGACGGCGCCCCCCGAGGACGGCGAAGGCATGGCCCTGGCCATGAAGGCCGCCCTGCGCGAGGCCGGCATGGCCCCGTCGGATTTGGTGCACGTCAACGCCCACGGCACGTCCACTAACCTCAACGACGCCTGCGAGACGACGGCCATCAAGTCGGTTTTCGGCGACCATGCCAAAAACCTGATCCTCACGGCCAACAAGTCCATGATCGGGCACTGTCTGGGCGCGGCCGGCGGCATCGAGTCGGTCATGAGCGTCAAGACCATCGTCGAGGGCATCGTTCCGCCCACGATCAACCTGGAAAACCAGGACCCGGCCTGCGACCTGGACTGCACCCCCAATGTGGCTCGCAAGGTCGCCGTGCAAAACGTCCTGTGCAACTCCTTCGGTTTCGGCGGCACCAACGCCTGCATGTTGTACAAGGCTTACGCCGAATAGGACTTCGCCGGGAAGGCCCGGCGCGAACCAATCATCAACGGGGGGCGGCCGGCAACGGCTTTGCCCCCTTGCGCGTTAGGAGGACTCGCCCATGGAAGAACTGCTCATCGCCGATCCGGAAATCGGGCGCGCCGTGTGCCTGGAGATCGAGCGCCAGACCGGCAAGCTCGAAATGATCGCCTCCGAGAACTTCGTGTCCGTGGCCGTGCGCCAGGCGCAGGGCAGCGTGCTCACGCACAAGTACGCCGAGGGCTATCCCGGCAAGCGCTACTACGGCGGTTGCGAATACGTGGACCTGGCCGAGAATCTCGCGCGCGACCGCGTGAAGACGCTTTTCGGCTGCGAGTACGCCAACGTCCAGCCCCATTCCGGCTCCCAGGCCAACATGGCGGTCTATTTCGCGGCGTTAAAGCCCGGCGACACCCTGCTCGGCCTCGACCTCTCCCACGGCGGCCACCTGACCCACGGCTCGCCGGTCAACTTTTCGGGCCGCCTCTACAACATCGTGTTCTACCACGTGAAGAAAGAGACCGGCACCATCGACTACGAGGAAGTGGAGCGCCTGGCCAAGGAGCACAAGCCCGCGGCCATCGTGGCCGGGGCCAGCGCCTATCCGCGCATCATCGACTTCCCGCGTTTCCGGGCCATCGCCGACGAGGTCGGGGCCAAACTCATCGTGGACATGGCCCACATCGCGGGCCTCGTCGCGACCGGCCACCATCCCTCGCCGATCCCCTATGCCCACTTCACGACCTCGACCACGCACAAGACGTTGCGCGGCCCGCGCGGCGGCCTGATCCTCTCTTCCGAGGAGTTCGGCAAGTCGCTCAATTCGCAGATTTTCCCGGGCATGCAGGGCGGCCCGCTCATGCACGTCATCGCGGCCAAGGCCGTGGCCTTCGGCGAAGCGCTCAAACCCGCCTTCAAGACCTACCAGGGCCAAGTGGTCAAGAACTGCCAGGTGCTGGCCAAGGGCCTGCTCGACGCGGGCTACGACCTGGTTTCCGGCGGTACGGACAACCACCTCGTGCTTGTGGACCTGACGAAAAAGGACGTGACCGGCAAGGATGCCGAGCACGCCCTGGACGAGGCCGGCATCACGGTCAACAAGAATACGGTGCCGTTCGAGACGCGTTCGCCGTTCGTCACGTCCGGCGTGCGCATCGGCACGGCGGCGCTGACCACGCGCGGCATGGTCGAGGCGGACATCGAAAAGATCGTCGGCTGGATCGACGCGGCCATCAAGGCCACGACCAACGAGACCAGGCTCGGCGAAATCCGCAAGGACGTGGAGAAGTTCGCCAAGAGCTTCCCGCTTTTCGCCTGGTAGAAAAGACTTGGGGGCATCCCCCAAGCCCCTGCCGGGGAGCTTATTCTCCCCGGTTCATATAGCGCATCGGGCTGTCGGGACGTTTCGTCCTGGCGGCCCGATGCTTTTTGTCCGCGCCTTCCCTTGCGGGGCGGAAAAGGCGCGTGGTGACAGCGCTACGCCGGACAAGACAAAGCCTCCCGCAGCGAACGGCCCGCGGGAGGCGATACGACAGCGTGTCCGCCGTCCATGACGGCGTACGGCGCTATTGCATAAGCGGGCTGCCGAAACCCGTGCCGTCCTGGGGCTGCGGCTGGGTGCCGTCGCCGAAACCGAGACCCAGGCCGAGTCCCGTGCCCGTGCCGTCGCCCAGGCAAGCCCCGGACAGAAGGCCCTGCCCGCCCTGCGACGCATCGTCGCCGTCCATCCACCACGCGCCCGTACCGAAGCCGTTGCCTGCATAGGCGAAGCCGGACAACAACACGAAAGCGGCCAACATCGTTCCCATCACAAGCTTTTTCATATGCCCTCCTTTGCAGAATCGTACACACCGTAAAGCAAAAGAGGTGCCAGCTGCAACAGGTCTTTTGTTTCTTGCCGTTAGGACCTGAAAGCAACAGCGGTTGTGGTTATCTTTTATACGTATCACGTGAAAGCCTGTCGACTTCCTTTACAGGTGTATCATTTTAATATCTCTATGCTTTTCGTCAGCAATAAGATGCCGCACCTTCCCTTGCGGCATAAGCGCCATTACAGAGCGACGCACTATGAAAATGTCGTCCGACGACGGCAGGCCACGCCGCTCACGTCATGCCTGGCCGGACGTTCCGGTGGTCCCGGCCGGATCGAGATTTTCCTGAAAGAGCGTGAGCAGGTCGTCGAGGGTCATCTGCATGGCGCTTCTCGCTTTTTGCGCGGCGACGTTCCAGCGGGAGTCTGCCTCGACGAGATTCTCCGACAACTTGGCGTGGGTGCTGCGCACGGCATGGCCGGAGCCGAACGACGCATCGACATGGGTCTTGGTGCTGGTGACGCCGCGCGCGTCGTCTTCGACGGATTCCCGCATTTCCACGGCGGACTGCGCCACGAGGCGGCCGTCCTGATACGTTTCCACGCGGTGGCTGGTGCTGCGCAGATACTTCGGGTCCTTGTCCTCGGACAGTCCCGTCAGGGTGTGAAACCCGGTCGTGTCGGGAAGGGTGTTCTCTTCCACCGTTTCGGTGTCCACTTTACGCAGGGCCACCTTGCCGTCCTTGTAGAGGGTATCCTCCCAGCGGACGCTGCCGGGGACGGCCTCGCCCCGGCTGCGGGCAAAGGCCTGGGCCGGGTCGTATCCACCCGCGGCGATGTCGGTCAACGCCGCGCCGAGCATTGATCCCGTTTCCGCGACGCGCACGCCTTGCCCGTCGCCGAGCAGCGCCTGCGCATCGAGGGGCGTGGCCGCGCCGTACTGCCCTTCGGACAGGGAAAGCGTCCCGAGCATGTCCGGGTGTACGCCAAGGCTCCGGCCCTTTGCCTGCTTCTGAAGGATTTCTGCGCTGCTGTGCCGGACCAGCTGCCCATTGTCGTACCAGCTGGCCTCGAACTGCTGCTGCTCGAACGTGCCCTCCTTGAAGGAGTCCCGAAAGGACGCCTGGAAAGAGACATTGCCCACGTCGTCGTACATCTCCTGCGTGATGGAGAATTCCGTCTGCCGCGACACTTCGACCGTGCCGTGGGCCTTGATGCCGTTTCGCGTTTCGCTGCCGCGATTGGTCCTGCTCTCGGTCGAAACCGCGTGGGCAATGGTGGTCTTGCGCAAGAGCCGTCCCTCTCCGCCGTATTCGAGAATGTCGCCGACATAATCGCTTGCCAGGTCGTCACGCGTGAGCGTCCCGGCGAGCTCGTCCAGGCTCTGCGCGTCGCTGACGTCCTTGCCGTCGACGATGTCGGAGGAGGTGTAGCTCGCCTTGACGGACATGGAATCATGCAGTTCCTTCGAGACTTCGCCGTCCTTGTACCATGCGATGTCGCGGCGCAGGAACGCCTGGCTGGTCGTGCCCGCGGCATCGGAGGCGGCGAGTTCGGAATGGACGCGCCGGGTCAGTTCCCCGCGCTTGTCGTATTCCTCGATGTTCTTGACTACGCCGCCGGTGGCGATGCTGCCCGTTTCCTTGCGCACGAGCCGCGTGCCGTCGTATTCCAGGATCTCCATCTTGGAGCCGTGCAAGGACGTGACCTGGCTGTGACCGTTCTTCAGGGATACGGTCCCGGCCTCAAGGCCGTAGCGCGTCTCCCACAGGCTCTTGTCTCCGTCCGCCTTCGCCTGGCTGGAAAGGTCGCTGTCGGGTGCGTTCCCACGGCTTTTGGCCACGGCCTCGTCGGAAAACGAAACCGTGTCGCCCGTTGCGGCGAAGGATACCTCGGAGCCCGTGCGCAGCGCTGTGGAAAACGGCGTACTGGATGCCTTCAAAAACGACGCGGCAATGCCCTGAACCATGTCGCCCTCCAGAAACCCGTAATTGAATGTGCCATTCTATACGATCGGCTTTCCGAAGCGAATCTTTAGCAACATGTTGCATCAATAACGGCTCGCGGTTGCCGCCGGCTGCGAGACGGTGACAGCCGGCGTACGCGCGCCGTACATCCTCCCGCCGCAACGCTCCATTCCACCCATAGAGGAGGTCCAGGAGGGGATCATCACCTTCTGGCCGCCGAAGGCATCTTCACCCTCCTCCCCCCTGCCGACGCGCCGTCTTGACGCCGCCGCGGGCATGGTCCACTCTGCGCCCATCGCCGCTTTTTCCGCTGGAGCCTCCATGGACAAACGCCTGCCCTGGCCCGATTACTTCATGCGCATCGCCTACCTCGTGGCCGAGCGCAGCACCTGCCGCCGCCGCAAGGTCGGGGCTGTGGCGGTCAAGGACCGCCGCATACTGGCCACGGGCTACAACGGCTCCCCCACGGGCACCGCCCACTGCCTGGACATCGGCTGCCTGCGCGAGGAGCTCGGCATTCCCTCGGGCGAACGCCACGAACTGTGCCGGGGCCTGCACGCCGAACAGAACGTCATCATCCAATGCGCCCTGCACGGCGTGCCCATCGTCGGCGCGGACATCTACTGCACCACCCAGCCGTGCCTGATCTGCACGAAGATGCTCATCAACTGCCAGGTCAACCACATCTATTTCAGCCAGGGCTATCCCGATCCCCTTTCGGCCAAGATGATCGCCGAGGCGGGCATCGGCTTCGACCTGCTGGAGGGCGAACATGCCGTCTGATGCGGAATTCATGGCCAGAGCCCTTGAGCTGGCCGAACGCGGCCGGGGAAGCGTCACGCCAAACCCGCGGGTCGGCGCGGTGCTCGTGCGCGACGGGAAGGTCTTGGCCGAGGGCTGGCACAAGGTCTTCGGCGGCCCCCACGCCGAGGTGGAATGCCTGCGCGCGGCCGAGGACGCCGGCGTCGATCCGGCCGGGGCCACGATGTACGTGACCCTCGAGCCGTGCAACCATTTCGGCAAGACGCCGCCGTGTTCGCGCACGTTGCTGGAATCGGGCGTGTCCCGGGTGGTGATCGGCTGCCTGGACCCCAATCCCGTGGCCGGAGGCGGCGCGGAGCTGCTGCGCGCCGGCGGCGTGGACGTGGTGGTGGGCGTGCTCGAGCAGGAATGCCGTGACGCCATCGCCGATTTCGTGGTCTGGAAGACGTGTGGCCGGCCCTTCGTCACGCTCAAGCTCGCCATGACCCTCGACGGGCACATCGCCACGCGCCTGGGCGATTCGTCCTGGGTCAGCGGCGAGACGTCGCGGGCCCGGGTCCATGCCATGCGCGCCGCGTCCCAGGCCGTCATGGTCGGCGGCGGCACGCTCTACACCGACAACCCGCGCCTCACCCACCGGGGCGTGGACGGCCCCCTGGCGGGCAATCCCCAGCCCCTGGCCGTGGTCGTGACCCGGCGGCTGCCGGCCACCGAAGCGCCGCTCTATCTCTTGACCGACCGGCCCGGGGACCTCGTGCTGCTCACCGGCATGCCCAACGTCAAGGGCGTGGCCGCCGAACGGCTGGCCGAGCTGGGCATCCGGGTCTGGGGCCTGCCCGAGCACGAGGACGGCTCACTGGACCTGCTGCCGGGGCTTGTGCGGCTGCGGGAAGAGACGAACGTCTACACCGTGCTGTGCGAAGGCGGCGGCGGCCTGGCCGGCAGCCTGCTGACCCAGGGACTGGCCGACGAACTGGCCCTGTTCTACGCGCCCAAGGTCCTCGGCGACGCCGAGGCCCTGCCCGCGTTTCGCGGCCGGGACATCGCCCACATGGCCGATGCCGCGTCCTTCCGCCTGCTTACGGCGAGCCGTTGCGGCGAGGACCTGCTCGTGCGGGCCCGGCCCACGCGGCCCGGCCCCCTGCCCGTGCGGCGCTGACCCGTCGGCCACGCCGTCGCATTCCCTCCGCTTCCGAGCCGCACTCGCGCCCGCCCCGCCGAAGCGGCGTCTCTGCCCGCAGGGCCTAATCCATGCGCGTCAGGTACTCGGTCACGGTCTGGGCGTCGAGGACGAGGGCCGCCCCGGCGTCGTTCTGCTGCAAAAGCGGCGAATGGTAGGGATCGAACTCGTGGGGCGCGATAAGGCCGTTGAAGATTTCGCGCAGCGCCCGCGCACCGATGCGGCTGTTTTTCGCCGCGGCATCGGCGACGGCCATGGCCGCTTCCTTGGTCAGGCGCAGCGCGATGCCCATGTGCCGGAAATAGTCCACGCACAGGCGCAGGGGCGAATTGGGGGCGTTTAGGAAAATCTGCAGCAACTCCTCCTTGCCCAGATCGTCGAGCATGGCGATGGAGCCGAAGCGCGAGATGAACTGCGGCATCATACCGTAGGCGAACAGGTCGGCCAGGCGCAGGTAGCCGCGCAGCGTGAACTTCGTCACCGTGCGCACGGACACCGAACCGTCGGCCTTGCGCTCCACCTCGGACACTTCCTTGAGCCGCCTTTCGTCGCGCCGGTTGACCAGGCAGGCGTACACCTGGTCGTAGAGCTCCTCGAACGCCCCGCCGCAGACAAAAAGCAGCCTGCCCGTATCCAGCGCCAGTTCCACCTCTTCTTCGCGCCCGTCCTCCACGACCGTGGCGCGGTAGAGGAACTTCTCGCCCTCGAGCAGCGTCAGCAGCGCATACTGCGTGGTGATGCCCTCCACGTTGGGCTTGCCCGACACCCGGCCCGAAATCTTGTCCACTTCGTCCACGCACACCGTGGCGTTTTCCAGGTAATCGGTCAGCTCCTTGGCCGAGAGCGCCGAGCCGAACAGCACCTTGGCCTGGGCCTCGAGCTTGCGGAAAAGCCGCGTGGTGCGGTCTTCGCCCTCGATCTCGGCGGAGAGCGTGTTGGCGTTGATGATGACCATGACCCGGAACCGCGCGAGCTCCTGATGCGCATCGTAGAAATCGGTGACGGCCCGCATGAGCGTGGTCTTGCCCGTGCCGGAGTTGCCGATGAGCAGGACGTTCGGCGCGGGCAGGCCGTGGATGTGCTTGTAGAGCGAAACGCTGATGCGCCGCAGCAGGTCCGGCTGTCCGAGCACGCGCCTGGCCAGAAACGCGTCGATGTCCACGGGGAGAAGCTGCTTTTCCATGCGCCCGTCCTGTGTTTTCGGCTGTCGTACCCGCTTCGCCGCCGGCCCACAACCCGGCCGGGAAGCCAGGGCGCGTTCCCTTGGTTTTTGGGGAGCCATTTGCTAAGACGCGGGTGCGCACGGCGCGACCCGCCAACCGCAACCCCCCGGAGTTCCATGCCCACGCTCAACATCGCCGACCTTTCCCTCGCCATCGTCTGGCTCTATTTCGGCATCCGGGGCTATCTGCGCGGGCTGGTCAAGGAGGCCGGGTCGCTCGCGGCCATCGTGCTCGGGTTCTACTGCGCCGGGGCCTACCACAAGACCCTGGCCCCGCACATGACCGAGTACATCTCCGGCAACTACGCCGGCACCGCCGCATACCTGCTCATCTTCACGGTCACGCTGCTCGGCGTCTGGTTCCTGGCCCTGGCCGTCTCGGGCATGGTCAAGATCACCATGACGCAATGGGCGGACCGCTTTTTCGGCGGCGCGTTCGGCGTGGCCAAGGGCGTGGTCCTGACGGCCGCGCTGCTTTTTCTCATCCACCTGGCCTCGCCCCATCCCGATTTCCTGAAAGGCTCGCTGCTCGTGCCGGTGCTCGACCGCGTAAGCGGCAAGCTCTCCCGCTACATCCCCCCGGACATCAACGAGAAGCTGCGCAAATTCAGCCACAAGGATGCGCCCGATCCGGTCAAGGCGGCCACGGAGAAAAAGGCCGCGCCCGAGAAAAAGCCGGCCGAACCCGCCAAGCCCGACACCGAAAAGAAACCCGAAAACGAGAAGAAGTCGGAGCACGGCAAGACGCCCCCGGAGAAGGGCAAGGCCGACGCCAAGAAGCCCCAGACGGACAACAAGCCCGCGGCCAATAGCGGCAAGGCCGATCCGGCCAAGGAGCGGCATCACGCCGCAACAGACGGGAAGCCCAAAGACGCTTCCCCCGACAAGACGGCCGCCAAGGCCGAGAACACCGAGAAGAAACCATGAACGCGAATTCCCCGGCCGAGGCCCTGGCAAAACTGCAAGACGTCCTCGACACCCTGCTCGGACCGGAAGGCTGCCCCTGGGACAAGGCGCAAACGCCCGAAACCCTGTGCGATTACATCATCGAGGAATCCTTCGAACTCGTGGACTGCATCCGCTCCGGCGACGCGCCGGGCACGGCAGAGGAACTCGGCGACGTCATGTTCCTGCTGCTCTTTGTGGCCACGCTGTCCCGAAAGCGCGAGGAATTCTCCCTGGCCGAGGCCCTGGAAACGGCCACGGCCAAAATGATACGCCGCCATCCCCACGTCTTCGGCGACCTCAAGGTCGCGGACCGCGAAGAGCTCCTGCGCAACTGGGAGCGCATCAAACGGGCGGAAAAGGACAAGGACTCGGGGCTCTACGCCTCGCTGCCCAAGGGCCTGCCTTCGCTCCTCAAAGCCTACCGCATCCACTCCAAGGCGGCGCGCTCGGGGTTCACCTGGGAGACCGACGCGGCCATGAAGGCCGGGCTCGACGCCGAGCGGGCCGAGTTCGAGGCCGCGGTCGCTTCGGGCGACGCCGCCGCCATGGCCGAGGAATTCGGCGACTACCTCTTCACCCTGACCGAATACGGCCGGAGGCTGGGGCTCAAGGCCAACGCCTGCCTGGACGTGGCCAACAACAAGTTCCTCGCCCGCTACAAGGCCATGGAACGCCTGGCCCGGGAGCGCGGCCTGTCCCTGGACGCCCTGGACATGGCGGCCAAGAACGCCCTGTGGGAAGAGGTCAAGAAAGGCTGAACCCGAAGCGAGGCAAAACGAAAGGCACATGCGGCTTGCCTTGAACCGGCAGGCGGCCTACAACGGCTAAATGCTGGTCCATCCCGCCCGCGTGACGCCCCTTGCCGCCGCCGCGCCCCGGCAGTCCGGGCCGGTGGTCTATTGGATGCACCGCGACCAGCGCGCCGCGGACAACTGGGCGCTGCTCGCCGCCGCGGACCTCGCGCGGGGCTCCGACGCGCCGCTTTGCGTCGTCTTCGCCCTGGCCCCGACCTTTCCCGGGGCGACCCTGCGCCACTACGAGTTCATGCTGCGCGGCCTGGCCGAAACCGAAGCCGACCTGCGCGCGGCGCACATCCCCCTCGTGCTGCTCCCGGGCGACCCGGCGGCCGTGGTGCCGGCGTTTCTGCGGCGGATAGAAGCCGGCGCGTGCGTCACGGACTTCGACCCCATGCCGGTCAAGGGCGATTGGCTGGCCGCCGTGGCCGCCTGCGGCGCGTGCGCCCTGACCGAGGTGGACGCCCACAACGTGGTTCCCTGCCGCCACGCCTCGGGAAAACGCGAGTACGCCGCGGCCACCTTGCGCCCGAAAATCCACCGCCTGCTGCCGGAATTCCTCACGCCCTTTCCCGAACTGCCCGTGTTCCCGGCGGCCAACCTCACAGGATTCGCGCCCGTGGACTGGGCCGCGGCGGCCGCGACCGTCACGGCCGATCCGGCAGTGACGCCCGTGCCGGACGCCGCGCCAGGCGCAAACGCCGCGCGCAAGCGCCTGCGGGCGTTTTTGCGCGACACGCTTCCCGAATACGCGGCGCGGCGCAACGACCCCAACGCCGGGGCCACGTCCGGGCTTTCGCCCTATTTCCACTTCGGCCAGCTCGCGCCCCAGCGCGCGGCCCTTGACGCCCTGGACGCCAGGCCGGGCGCGCCCGAAGGCGCGGACGCCTTTCTCGAGGAACTGGTGGTGCGCCGAGAGCTTGCGGAGAATTTCCAGTTTCACGCGCCCCGGGGCGACCTCTACGAAGCGCTCCCGGACTGGGCGCAAAAGACCCTGGCCGCCCATGCCGGCGACGTACGGCCGGCATGCTACACGCCGCGGGAATTCGAGGAAGCGCGCACGCACAGCGCCCTGTGGAACGCCGCCGAGCGCCAATTGACGCGCACCGGCCGCCTGCACGGCTACATGCGCATGTACTGGGCGAAAAAAATCCTGGAATGGTCGCCCACGCCCCGGCAGGCGCTGGCCACGGCCCTTGCGCTCAACGACCGCTACGCCCTGGACGGCCGCGACCCGAACGGCGTCACGGGCGTGCTCTGGTCCGTGGGCGGCCTGCACGACCGCCCCTGGGCGAATAGGCCGGTGTTCGGGCAGGTGCGCTACATGAACGAACGCGGCTGCCGGCGCAAATTCGACGTGGACGCCTACATCGACCGCTACTGCGAGGAGAAGGGCGCATGACGCGCGGCACCCTGGGCAAGATCCTGCTCGCGGCCCTGGCGCTGGCCCTGGCGGCCGCGTTTTTCGGCTTCGGCTTCGACAAGTACCTGACGCTGTCCTTTCTCAAGCAGTCGCGCGAGGCGTTGGGTACGGCCTACGCCGCCGCGCCGGCGCGGTTTCTCGCCGGGTACTTCGCGCTCTACGTGCTCGTGGCCGCCCTGAGCCTGCCCGGGGCCACTGTGCTGACGCTCGCCGGCGGCGCGCTGTTCGGCTTCTGGACCACGCTCGTCGTCGTCTCCTTCGCCAGCACCCTCGGGGCCACGGCCGCTTGCGCCCTGGCGCGCACGCTCTTTCGCCAGGCCATCGCCCGCCGGCTGACCGGCAGGCTCAAGGCCATCGACGACGGCATCCGCCGCGAAGGCGCGTTCTACCTCTTCACCCTGCGCCTGATCCCGCTCTTTCCCTTCTTCGTGGTCAACGCGGCCATGGGGCTTACCGCCATGCCGCTACAAACCTTCTACGCCGTGTCCCAGATCGGCATGCTTCCGGGCACGGCCGTCTACGTCAACGCCGGGGCCCAGCTCGGCCGGCTGAATTCCCTGGCCGGCATCGTCTCCCCGACGCTGCTCGTGTCCTTCGCGCTGCTCGGCGTCTTTCCCCTGGCGGCCAAAAAGGCCGTCGCCCTGGCCCGGGCGCGCCGCGCCCGAAACGCCCGCAAGGGCCAAACAACTCGCGGAGAAACGTCATGAAAATCGGCATGATCGGCCTCGGTCGCATGGGGCTCAACATGGCCCGGCGTCTGGCCCGGGGCGGCATCGAGGTCGTGGCCTACAACCGTACCGTGCAAAAGGCCAAGGACTTCGCGGCCGAAGAAGGCGCAAACGCGAGCGCGGCCGAAACCCTGGCCGCCCTGGTCGCGGCCCTGCCCGCCCCGCGTGTCGTCTGGCTCATGCTCCCGGCCGGCGCGCCGACCGACGAGCACATCGAGGAACTGCTGCCCCTGCTCGCCCCCGGCGACACCATCGTCGACGGCGGCAACACCATGTACCGCGACGACCTGCGCCGCCACGAAACCGCGGGCAAGCGCGGCATCCGCTACTGCGACGCCGGCGTCAGCGGCGGCATCTGGGGCCTGGCCGAAGGCTACTGCATCATGATCGGCGGCGAACCCGAGGTGGTCGCGCCCATAAGGCCCGCCCTGGACGTACTGACCGGCCCGGGCGGCAACCTGCACACCGGCCCCATCGGCTCCGGGCACTTCACCAAAATGGTCCACAACGGCATCGAATACGGCATGATGCAGGCCTACGCCGAGGGCTTCGAGATCCTGGCCGCCTCCCAGTTCGGGGACAAGCTCGACTTCCCGGCCATCTGCGACCTGTGGAACCACGGTTCGGTGGTGCGTTCGTGGCTGCTCGAACTGGCCCAGCGCGCCTTCACCGAGGACCCGCGCCTGGAGAGCCTCAAGCCCTACGTGGACGATTCAGGCGAGGGCCGCTGGACGGTTGCTGCCGCCGTGGAAACGGCCGTGTCCGCCCCGGTCATCACCCTGTCGCTTTTCGAGCGTTTCCGCTCGCGCCAGGACAACTCCTTCCAGGACCGGGTGCTCGCGGCCCTGCGCAACCAGTTCGGCGGCCACGCCGTGAAGAGGAGGGAAGGCTGATGGCTGACGCCCAGGATCCGGCCCTGGCCGAGGTGGTGCTCGGCCGCCCGAAAAATCCCGCCCCGGACGCGACCTGCCGCTTCGACCAGGTCGAGGCACCGGTGACCTTCGTCATCTTCGGCGTCACGGGCGACCTTGCCGGCCGCATGCTCCTGCCGGCCCTGGCCGCGCTTTACGCCGGCGGCAACATGCCGGAAAACTTCGCCATCGTCGGAGCCAGCCGCACGGACTTAAACGACGACACCTTCCGCGAGCGCATGCACGCGGCCCTCCAGGAATTCGGCGGCGTGGAGCCCAAGGTCTGGGAAGCGCTGGCCCCGCGCATGTCCTACATCCGGGTCCACTACGACGACCCGGCCTCGTTCGCGGCCCTGGGCACGGCGCTTAACGCCCTGGCCGCGGAAAAAAACCTCGGCGGCAACCGCATCTTCTACCTGGCCGTGCCGCCCACGGCCTACGAGGACATCGCCGTCAACCTGGCCATGGCGGGACTGGCCGACGAAACCAGGGGCCACGCGCGCCTGGTCATCGAAAAGCCCTTCGGCCGCGACCTGGCCACGGCGCGGGTGCTGGAGCAGGCCCTGCACACGCGCTTCTCCGAACACCAGATCTTCCGCATCGACCACTACCTGGCCAAGGAGACCGTGCAGAACATCCTCATGCTGCGCTTCGCCAACGCCATCTTCGAGCCGATCTGGAACCGACGCTACGTGGATTACGTGAGCATCCTCGCCGCGGAATCCATCGGCGTCGAGCACCGCGCCTCCTACTACGACCACTTCGGCGTGCTGCGCGACATGTTCCAGAACCACATGATGCAACTGCTGTCGCTTTGCACCATCGAGCCGCCGTCCCTTTTCGAGGCCGAGCTCGTACGCGACGAGAAGACCAAGGTCTTCCGGGCGCTTCGGCCCTTCAGCGCCGCCGACATGGCCGAAAACCTGGTGCTCGGCCAATACGCCTCCGGCGTGTGCGCCGGGGGCAAGGCCCCGGCCTACCTCGACGAGGAAGGCGTTCCCGGCGAGTCGCTGACCCCCACGTTCGCGGCCATGAAGGTCTACGTGGACAACTGGCGCTGGCAAGGCGTGCCGTTTTACATGATCTCGGGCAAGCGCCTGCCGGAGAAGCGCACGGAGATCGCGGTGCAGTTCAAGCCCGTGCCCTACTCCATGTTCCGGGAAATCTTCGGCGACCACATCAAGGCCAACCGCCTCACGCTGCGCATCCAGCCCGACGAGCAGGTGAGCCTGACCTTCCAGGCCAAGGCCCCGGGGCCGATGTGCCTGCGTTCGGTGACCATGAACTTCAACTATTACCAGGGTTACGAAGGGCCGCAGCTGCCGGCCTACGCCAAGGTGCTGCTCGACTGCATGCTCGGCGACCAGACGCTTTTCTGGCGTCAGGACGGGGTGGAACTGTGCTGGAAGTTCCTGGCGCCCATGCTCGGCGATCCCGATCCCGGGCGGCTTTTCCTGTACAAGGCCGGCACCTGGGGACCGCAGGAGGCGGGCAAGCTGCTGACCGGCCACGGACTGACGCCATGAACCGCGACATCCGCCGCTTCGCCGCCATGGACGCCCTGACCGTCGCGGCGCTTGCCGCCGTGCGCGAGGCCGCGCGCGAGGCCATGGGAGAGCGCGGCCGTTTCGTCGTGGCACTCTCCGGCGGCTCCTCGCCGCTTACGCTCTACGCCGCCATGGCGCGGGAAGGCTACGGTGCGCCGTTTGATGCCACGCACTTCTTCTTCGGCGACGAACGGCTCGTGCCCGTGGCCGACCGGCGCAACACCTTCGGCACGGTGGCCCCCATCCTCTTCACGCCGACGCCCGTGCCCGTGGGCAACATCCGGCCCATGCCCGTGGAGATCCGGCCGGCGGCGCTCGCCGCCGAAACCTACGAGGCGGAAATCCGCGAGACGCTCGGCGCGGGGCCGGGGGAAATCCCCCGCTTCGACCTGATCCTGCTCGGCATGGGCCCGGACGGGCACACGGCGTCGCTTTTTCCGGGCAGCCCGGCGCTTGCCGAAACGCAAAAACTCGTCGCGGCCGTGCCCGCGCCGACCACGGTCGAGCCCCACGTGCCGCGGCTGACCTTCACCCTGCCGCTTGTAAACGCGGCGCGGCGCGTGGTCTTCCTGGCAGCGGCCAAGGGCAAGGAACAGGCGCTGGAAAAGGCGCTCGGCGACGCGCCGGACCCGGACGTGCCGGCATCCCTGGTGCGGCCGCAGGGCGCGCTGACGTGGCTTGTCGCCACGGGCTGACTCTAGCTGAAGGAGGTGGCCGCAAGCCCGCCGAGGAAGCTCATGGTGAAGTCGGAGGAGGAGACGTCGCTGTTGAGCTGGTTAAGGTAGGCGGCGTAGCCGTTGGTGCGCAGGCGGGCGCTTGCCTGGCTCGCGGTCATGTTCTGGAGCGAGGCGCTGTTCTGGGCCAGGGCCGTGAAGGCCTGGGTGAGGACGTCGGTCTTGGCGAAAAGCGATTCGATGGCTTCCTTGTCCGGATGGTCGTTGGCCACCTTCACCTTCCCGTCGCTGCCGAGCTTGAGGGTGATGGGCTTGCTCGTATCGATGCCGAGTTCGTCGAACTTGCTGGCGAGCGTCTGGGTCAGCTGCTGTTGCAGGGCTTCGTTTTGACTCTTGAGCGAAAGAATCGGGCTGACGTAGTCCGAATCGCTCTGCGACAGGGCCTTGGCGACGCTCGACCATGTGGCCGCGTCGGCCTTGCTCGAACTCGACGTGTCGCTGGTGGTCGTGTTGCCGGAGGCCGACCCCGTGGCGATGCCGGCGGTCGCGCCCTGGGTGATGGTGAGCTGCCGGTTCAGGCTGTCGTAACTTGTGGTGATGTCCATGACGCCCTCCTGTGGCCGTCGTGGACATAGCAAGAATGATTCCAGGAAAAACCTGCCGCCTGCCGCACCGCGTTTTCGCGGTGCGTGCTTTCGTATTGCGCGCACGTTCCGCCGCGGCGCGCCCCTCCTAGCGCAGGGCGTCCTCGGGGCCGGGCTGCATCAGGAAGTCCAAGGGATCCAGGCCGAAAACATCCGGGTCCAGGGCCTGGGCGATGCCGGGCCCGCCCTCCTGCCAATCCCCCAGGTCGAACTGCCGTGGGGCGCACGGCCGTCCCGACGCGTCGAGAACCAGGACCAGCTCGGGAAAAAGCGGCCGGCCGGGATTGCCCCGGCGCACGAAACCGTATTCGCCGCTTGCCAGTCGCACGAAGCTGCCCACGGGATAGGGGCCCAGGAACTTGATGAAGCGTTCGACCAGTTGCGCGGGGAAATCCCGTCCGCGCATGCCGTAGAGCACGCCGAGCGCCCGGGTCGGCAACATGGCGTCCTTGTAGGAGCGGCGGCTGGTCAAGGCGTCGAAGACGTCGGCCACGCCGAGAACGCGGCCGAAAGGGTGGATGGCCTCGCCCGCAAGCCCCTGCGGGTACCCCGAGCCGTCGCATTTCTCGTGATGCTCGCCCACGCCGCGCAACACCGCGTCCGGCAGCCCCCGCCCGGCCAGCAGGCGGCAGCCGTGGGCCGGATGGTCGCGGATGCGTTCGAATTCCTGGGGCGAGAGCGGACCGGGCTTGTTGAGGATGGCGTCGGGCACGCCGGTCTTGCCCAGATCGTGGAACAACCCGGCCAGGCCCAACTGCTTGAGTCCCTGCCGGGAGATGCCGAGCGCCGCGCCGAAGGCCACGGCGAGCACGGCCACGTTGACGCCGTGGGTGAAGGTGTAGGCGTCGTGCACGCGCAGCTTGGCCAGGGCCACCATGGCGTCGCGGTTGTGCACGGCGCTGGTGATGACATCGTCGATGAGGGTTTCGGAGGCGGCGACGTTGACCTCGCCGCCGTTTCGCACCTCGCGCAGCACGTCGTGGGCGATGGCCAGGCAGTCCTGGTAGAGGGTCTTGGCCTCGGCCAGACTCCGGGCCAGGGGCCTCTGCTCGCCGGGCTTCCCGGGCGACGCCGGGGACTCGGGCGTCGACGCCTTCGCCGCGTCGTCGGACGCGGCAGCGGCCGCGCCCAGGGACGCGGTCAGCCGGCTGTCCAGCGCCGCCCGGGCCGAACCGAAACTCCCCTTCTCGGTGTCGATGAAGGCTTCCTCGTACCCGGCCTCGACGATCTCGCGCAGCGCCCCGGCGTTTTCGATCACGCCCTCTCGGCTGTAAAGATAGGGATATTCGAGCCAGGACAGACCCGTGTCCATCACGTACATGCCGACGGCAAGCTCGGCGACCTGGACTTTTCGCAGCACGGCCTCTCTCCCGCGGGCCTGGAACGCAGAAAGCCGAAAGGCGACACCTTCCGGCTTTCTGCATACGCTTTCACTTCACGGAGGTCACTGCTTTTCCGTCACCACACTTTGTTCGCCGACGATGCGGTATCCCGTACCTGCCGGGCGCAGCAGGAATGTAAACTTCGCTTGTCCGCGAACGTTCTTGCCGCTGTTCTTGACGGAAAACGCCGTCGGCACCGTGACGCGCAGGTCTCCGTTCGGCAATTTCTCCACGGACGCGGGCTTGGGCGTGTAGGTGCGTTCGGGCCAGCGCTGGAAGTAGTCCACCTTGTCCTGGCGCACGATGTCCTTGCCGCTCTTTCCTTTCTTGTAATAGTCCACGCGCTCGCCGTAATAGTCGAGCAGGCCGTTGACGTCGCCGGAACCGCTTTTGTCGAAAAAGCCCTTCACGAGGTCCGCCACGGCCGGCGGCACGGCCTCGACGGCGGGAGCGGCGCCTTCCTTGCCGGGGATGACGATTTCCGCGCCGGCTTCGAGGTGGTCGGCGTTCTTCATGTTGTTGGCGTCCATAATGTCCTTGGCGGACACGCCGAACTTCTTGGCGATGCGCGTCAGGCTGTCGCCCCGGGCCACGGTGTAGGTCTGCCTGGCGGACTCCTTTGCAGGCGGCGGCGAAACGGTTTCGACCTCCACGGTTTCCACGGTCTCGCCCGATTGGTCGGGAGCCTGAGCCTGTGCGGGAGCCGGCGCAGCGGGCGGCGCGACCGCAGGGGCGGCGGGCGCGACTTCCGGGGCCTTTGCCGGCGCAGCGGGCGCGGCGGCCTCGGGCTTTGCCGGTGCGGCGGGTTCCGGGGTCTTGGCCGGCTCGGGGGCCTTTTCCGGTGCGGCGGGCTTGGCCGCTTCCGGAGCTTTGGCCGGCGCGGCGGGCGCGGGCGGCGCGGGCGGCGCGGAACTGGCGTCGAGCCTCTTGCCGGCGGCCCGGGCCTCGCGCAGCCGCTGATACTCCTTGGCGTCCAGGGATTCGTTGTGATTGGCGTCGGCGGCCAGGAACTCCTCCACCGTCAGGTCCGGAAAGACCAGAATGAGTTCCTCGAAAATGACCTTGCCGTCCTTGTTGTGATCGACCTTCTCAAAGGACAGGGGGTCCTCCTTGCTGCAACCGCCGAGGGCCAGGCCGAGCGCCAGGGCCAAAGCCAGCATTTTCCCGTACGTCATGCATCCTCCTTTTCGCCGACCAGCGCCGACGCTTTGACCACGACGAGGGTCACGTCGTCATGACGCGCCTCGCCGGCCAGAAAAGTCTCGAGATTATCCAGGACGGCCCGGACAATGCCGGCGGCGTCGCAGGACGCGGCGGCACGGATGGCGCTTTTGAGCCGCTCCTTGCCGTACATCCCGCCATCCGGCCCGCGGGCTTCCCAGATGCCGTCGGTCCCGAGCGCCAGGATCGCTCCGGCGGGCAACCGCGGCAGAACATGGGCTTCATAACGCCAGCCGGCATCGATCCCAAGGGGAATCCCCCGGCCGGCCAGTTCCGTAAACGCGTCCGTTGCCGGGTCGTACAGCAGGGCCGGGTCGTGTCCGGCCCGGACATAGCGCACCGTGCGCCGCGCGCCGTCGCACTCCAGCAGAAAAAGCGTCATAAACCGGCCGCTGTCGCCCATGTCCTCGGCCAAAAGCCGGTTGACGTCGTCAACGATGGCCGCCGGTTCGCCCGGGGCAAGCAGCCGCGCACGCAAAAAAGCCCGCACCGTGGTCATGAGCAGCGCCGCCTGTATGCCGTGCCCGGTCACGTCGCCCACAGCCGCAAGCAGCGTCTCCCCGCCCTGCGCGCCGCCGGTGCGCAAAAAATCGTAGTAATCCCCGCCTGTCGCGTCGCAGGGCAGCGTCAGCCCGGCCACCTCGAACCCGGGCACGGGCGGCACGCCGCGCGGCAGCAGGCTCTGCTGCACCCCGGCCGCAAGCTCCATGTCGAAATCCATGCGCTGCTTGGCAAGCGCCTCGCCGTGCAGTCGCGCATTGACGATGGCCACGGCGGCCTGCGCGGCCAAAAGCGAAAATATCTCGATGTCGTCGGCGGTAAACACGCCGCCGCCTTCCTTGTTGATGCACTGCGCCACGCCGATGACCCGCCCGCGATACAGCAGGGGCACGCAGGCCATGGTCCGCGTGCGATAGCCCGTGAGCCGGTCCACCTCGGGGTTGAAGCGCGGGTCGGCATACACGTCGACCAGCAGCACGGGCTCGGCCTTCTGCGCCACCCAGCCGGCCACGCCCTCGCCCGGCGCGAGCCGGAACCCCGTGCGCAGGTCGCCGCAGGCCGGCCCCTGGGCCACGGTAAACACAAGCTCGCCCTGGCCCGGGCCCGGGGCCTCGTCCACCAGCAACAGGCTCGCCGCCTCGGCGCAAAGGGCCTGGCGCGAAGTGGTCATGATGCGCTCCAGCACCTCGGAAAGCTCCAGCGACTCCGTCACCAGACGCGACAAGGCGAAACAGCGCATCAGCGCAGCGACGCGGTCGTTCGGACGCGCGGCGGCGTTACAGGCGTGCTCCGTCACGGGGCTCCTCTCCTGTTCATGCCTCCCCTCTACATGAAAAGCGGTTACGGAGCAAAGGCGGGAACAGCGGATGTCAAAGAAGAGACGGGAGCGGAAGAGGAAGAAGCCTCCGGCGGCCTGGAGGGGATGATCCCCTCCAGGACCTCCCCGAGGGGGGAGCGGGAAGCGGGCGGAGGCGTGGTCGGTGGGCGGGGCGTCGGGGTCTGTGGTCTCGGAAATGGGGCGGCCCCGCAGGCCGCAAAGCCGGCCAGCACGGCCG
>JAEWPX010000043.1 GCA_023399375.1 Pseudomonadota bacterium
CGGAAATGGGGCGGCCCCGCAGGCCGCAAAGCCGGCCTAGCACGGCCGCCCCATTTCCGCGACCACGGGCGCCAGCGGCGAAGCGCCGCATTTTAAGAAATCAGGTCAGTCAAATTCCTTCAAACTCGCCCCAAAGGGGCGACGGGCCTACGGTGCCGGAATAGGGCCGGCGAGCCTGGAGTGCAACGACGGCATCGTCGGCCCGATTCCGGCACCGCCGACGTACTCCCGCCCACGACCACGACTCCACCCGTTCCCAGCCTCCCCCGCCCAGGGGGTCCGGGGGGGATGATCCCCCCTGGCCGCCGGAGGCATCTTCGCCTTTTCCTTTTCCCCCTCTCTTCCCTCCCCCTTCACCCTCACAAAATCGGCGAGAGCAGGCGGCTTAACATGACGCCGGTCTTGAACGCGAACGAGCGGTCCTCGTAGTCGTCGGCGCTGGCGCGTTGGCAGCGGGAGAAGTCCTCGAGCAACATGGCTTCGACGGCCTGGATGAAGCCGGGGTCGGCCACGGCCATGGTGACCTCGAAGTTGAGCCGAAACGACCGATTGTCGCAGTTGGCGGTGCCGACCGAGGCCATGACGTCGTCGACGAGGATGACCTTCTGGTGCAGGAAGCCGTCGCCGTAGCGGTAGAATTTGACGCCGAGGGTTTCGAGGTCCGGCAGGTAGGAGAACGAGGCGAGGTAGACGAGCTTGTGATCGGGCTTTTTGGGCAGCATGACGCGCACGTCCACGCCGCGCAGCACGGCCAGTTGCAGGGCCGAGACGATTTCGCGGTCGGGCACGAAATAGGGGCTGACGATCCACACCCGTTTCGTGGCCGCGCTGATGGCCTGGAAGAAGTAGAGGTCGCAGGATTCGATGTCGTCGGCCGGGCCCGTGGGCAGCACCAGCACGGGCATGTTTCCGGACGGCGCGGACCGCAGTTCCCAGTCCAGGGGCAACATGCGTTTGGTGGCCCAGTACCAGTCCTCGGCGAAGCTCAGCTGCACGAGCGTCGCGGCCGGTCCCTGGCAGCGCACGTGGGTGTCGCGCCAATGCCCGAAGATCGGGCTTTTGCCCATGTACTCGTCGCCGACGTTGTGGCCGCCGACGAAGGCCGTGCGGCCGTCGACCACCACGATCTTGCGGTGGTTGCGGAAATTGAGCTGCAGGCGGTTGCGCCAGCCGAGCGTGGTGTTGAACGCCGAGACGTGCACCCCGGCCTGTCGCAGTTCGTCGAGGTAGGCTTCGGACAGCTTGTGGGAGCCGATCTCGTCGTAAAGGAGATAGACGGGCACGCCCGCCCTGGCTTTGGCCGTCAGGCGGGCCTTGAGGGCGCGGCCGATGTCGTCGTCTCGGATGATGAAGAACTGGACCAGCACGGAGGATTGCGCCGCGTCCACGGCCGCGAAGATGGCGTCGAAAGTGGCCTTGCCGTCGATAAGCAGCTCCACCGCGTTGCCGGTGGTGAACGGCAGTTCGGCCAGGCGTTCGAGGACCGGGAACAGCCCGGGTACGCCCGGGGCCTGCGGATCGGGAAAGGCGCGCAAATGATCGAGTTCCGGGGCCAGGGCGTCCACGACCTTGTCGCCGGCGCGCCGCGAGGCCACGTAGCCCTGGAAGCGGTTGCGGCCGAGCACCCAGTAGAGCGGCACGGCCACGTAGGGGAAGGTGATCATGGCCATGACCCAGGCCATGGATCCCTGGGGGGAGCGTGCGGTGAAAAGGGCCCGGGCCGCGGACGCGACGCCGAGGGCGTGACAGCAGGCGAGTATGAAGACGAGCATGGCCCCTCCCTGTGCATAAGCAGCGGCGCTTGTGCAACCGGCTGCATACCGGCTTGACCCTATGCGTCTTTTGCTTATACCGATGCAGGCAATCCGGCAAGAATCCTAGCATAAAACCGTAACATCACGTTCCTGGAGAGCCCGACATGCCAGACGCCGCCCTCGACCTGATCCTTTCCGCCCCGGTCCACGCCACGGACGCCGCCATCGGCCGCGTCGAGAACGTCATCATCGACCCGCACCAGGGCAAGGCCACGCATCTGGTCGTGCGCGAGGACGCCCTGCCCAACACCCTGCGTCTGGTGCCGGAAAAATACATCGCCTCCGCCGGCCCCGACGGCGTGCGCCTCAATATCCCGCAACAACGCGTCGCAGCCTGCAAGCCGTACATCCAGGAAGACTATTATTCCCCGGCATTCTTCCTGTCCCTGGCCAAGGACGAGGACGTGAAGCTGCCCATGGCCCCTTCGTCGTGGACCGTGGAGCATCCGGCCACGCCCGCGGGCTCGGTGGCCCTGGCCGGGCACGAACCCGTGCGCGCCACGGACGGCAAGATCGGCCGCGTGGACGGCGTGCTCACCGAGCGCCACACCGGCCGGGTGACGCATCTGCTCCTGCGCACGGGGCATCTGTGGGGCACGCGCGAGGTGCAGGTGCCGGCCGGGCTCGTGGCCGGCTACGAGGACGGCGACGTGCTGCTGTCCGCGACCAAGGCCGAAATCGGCGCGCTGCCCGACGTCCACGCCGGGTAGCGGCGACGGCGGGGAGAGGAAGGGGAGAAGAAGCCTCCGGCGGCCAGGAGGGGCGGCGGCCCCTCCTGGACCTCCCGAAAGGGGGCGCTTGAGGTTTGCAACCGTGCTGGACGAGCGTGTCCTTGCGGCGCGTCTTCGAAGAGAAATCCCTTTCTCCAAGCCGATGCCACGGCGTTGCATGGGAACGGTTGCGCGGAGAAAAGATAAAAACGGACACCCGGAGGAATTCCTGGTGTCCGTTTTTTATGGGGGGGTACGGGGGCTAGTGGTCGGCGTGGCCGTTTTCGTCCTCGGGTTCGAGGTCGAGCACTTCCTCGCCGCCGACGTAGGGCATGAGGATGGGGTTTTCCACGGCCTTGAGCAGGTTGACGATGGCCCCGCGCAGGCGGTTGATGTTTTCCACGATCAGGTTGACGTACTGCATCTTCTTCTCGACTTCCATGCGCTCCACGGTGAGGCCGAACAGATGCCGCATGGCCGCCGGGGCCAGGGGCGGCCAGGGGCCGGGCACGAGCTGCATGGCCTCGCCGATGAACGCCGTGGCGATGTCGTCCTCGTTGTCGAGAAAGTCCTCGCAGTCCTCCAGGATGAGCTCCGCGCCGTTTTTCATGATCGCCAGCACGTTGTTGCCGACGTGGGCCATGCCGCCCGCGGCCTTGGCCAGGGCGTCGCGCCCGAGTTCCAGCCTTCGCCCCACGGTGAGGGAGACGATGCGGGCGCAGTCCGCGGAAAAATCCGTTTCGTAGCGGTCGAAGAAGCGGGGCTTTTTGGAATAGAGCATGATGAGCCCGAACGCCTTGCCATTGGGGCCGCGCAGGAAAAACGACAACCGGCAGCGAAAGCCTTCCAGGTAGGGCACGCAGTCGATGGACTCGCCGCCGCGCTCGGGGCCTTGCAGATTGTTGGAGACCACGAACAGCGCCCGGGGGTCGCCCACCGAGCGCATGACCGGATGGTGCGGCAGGGTCTCCTCCATGGAACGCACGAAAATGGGGGTGGCCCGGCCGGTGTGGGTGTTGGCCGCGATGTTGACCCAGTTGCGGGATTCGTCGCGCAGGCGGCAGACGTAGAGGTCGGCCTTGAGTTCCTTGAGCAGGATCTCGGCGCTTTGTTCGAGGATCTCGTCGGCGGTCTGGAAATCCTGGCCGGCGTTTATAAGCTCGTAGAGGATCTCGAGCATGAGCGCGGCCTTGTCGTGGGCCTTTTTGAGCTTGCCGTAGCGGTATTCGAGGTTGGCAAATCCCGGGTTGGCCCGCAGCAATTCCTCGAGCTTGAGGGTCTTGACCGCGTCGATCTCGCGGCGCACCCCGGTCAGGGTCGTGAGCAGGCTTTCCCAGTCCAGCACCGGGTTTTCCGGCCGCTCCAGCACCGGCACCTCCTCCAGCACGTCGAGGGAAGTCTTGATGGAGCGCATGAGATCGACGATGGCCGCGCGCACGGCCGCCGGCGCGGAGCCGATCACGTTGAGCAGGCGTTCGCGGGTGTCGAAACCCGTGAGCAAAAGCGGGGTGGCCAGGGGACAGGAATCGGCTTTGAGCGGCATGTCGGGTCCTTGCGCATGAAAAGGGCGGTCGTCGCCCTCTGTCCGCTCTGTAACGCGTCCGGCGATTGCTGTCGATGGGCTCAGAACGTCACGGTGTCGAAGCGCATGGTCTCGAGGTCGGCCACGAGCGCCTTGCCGGACAGGGCCGGGGCGCGACCGGCGAGCAGACGCACGACCTCGGCCCCCATGAGCGCGGCCGCGGCCATGACCGCCGGGGAAGGACAGCCGAGCACGTTCTCGGCCGCCGTGCCCCCGCCGCCGGCGAGAAGCTCCACGGGCGAGGCCGCGCCGGGCGCGACCGTGGCCACGATGACTGTGTAGCCGGCCACGGCTCCGGTGACGAGGGGAATGCCGCGCGCGCGCGCCGCCGCGGCCAGGGCCGGGCGGTCGACCAGCCCGCCCAGGGCGTCCACGGCCACGTCCGCGCCATCGAGCAGTTCGGCCATGCCGGCCGCGTCGAGAAAGCGCGGCCAGGCCGTAAACTCCACGGACGGATTGACGGCCGCCGCACGCGCCGCAGCGACGAGGGCCTTTTGCCTGCCAAGGGCCGCGCCGTCGGACAACAACTGGCGGTTGCAGTTGGTTTCCTCGAACACGTCGCCGTCGGCCGCGCGCACCACGCCCACGCCCGCGCGCACGAGGTTTTCAAGAAGGCCCCCGCCAAGGCCCCCCAGGCCGACCATGGCCGCGCGCGAACCGAGCAGCCGGGCCTGCTCGGCCAGGGAAAAGGCATGCAGGTTGCGGGCGTAGCGCAGGGGGCACACGCCAAGCTCCAGGGCCGCGATCTCCACCTGCCGCAGGGGCAGGGACAACTCCCGGCCAAGGGCGGCCACGGCCTCCAGGGTCAGAAACCGGCCGGGCCGGCCGTCGGGAAAGGGCGCGTCGTGGGCCGCCGCCGCGATGGCGCGGCTTGCGGCGTCGGCTGTTTCGGACATGGGATCACCCTCCGCTTATGGGAGCGAGAAAAAGCACCGCGTCCCCCGGGGCCAGGCGCGTGTCCGGCTGCGCCGCATGGCCGTTGACCAGCACCGTGCCGAGCGCCGCCGGATCGACGCCGCAGCGGATCGTGACCGTGGCCACGGTGTCGCCCGGGGCAAGCGTCAGCCGGCCGTCCGGGGGTGGCGCGCCGGCCAGCCCCCCGAGCAGGCGCACGGTCACGGCGTCGGTCACGCCTCGCCTTCGGGAGCCTCGATCCAGGCGGACAGGCCGTCGATGATCTTTTTCGCCTGGTCCCGGCTGGAGATGGCGAATTTCGACTGCACCCGGTACGTGTCGCCGGATTTCTTGTAGCGCCGAATGGCGTAGCGGTCCGGGCCGTAGGCGTCCTTTTTCGGGTCCCACTGCACGAAACGGAACAGGATCGTGGTCCAGGCCCCGCGCGAGAGGATCACCTTGTCCAGTTCCTTGGTCAAAAGCACGCCGTCTTCTTCGTAGTTGACGGTCAGGTCGTCGATGGTTTCGGCCACGATGCGTTCCTTATCTGGTAGCGTTATTCGGACTGTCCCTGGCGCTGGGAATCGCGCTCGCGGCGGCGCTCGTGGAGCCGGGCCTCGCGGCGGGCGGCTGCCTCGCGGTTGCGGCGGCGGTCGTCCTCGGTTTCAAGGATCAGCGGCGGCACGGCATGGGGGCGGCGTTCGGCGTCCAGGGCGACGTAGGTCAGGTAGGCCGAGCCGGCATGGCGCGTCTCGCCGGTGATGGGGTTTTCGCATTCCACGCGCACGCCCACTTCCATGGACGTGGAGCCCACGAGGTTGACCGAGGCCATGAAGGTCACCACCTCGCCGATGTAGGCGGGCTTCAAAAAATCCATGCGGTCGATGGAAGCCGTGACCACGGCCGAGCGGGCATGGCGGATGGCGGCGATGCCGCCGGCGGTGTCGATGTACTTGAGGATGACCCCGCCGTGGACGTTGCCGGCCGGGTTGGCATCCGGGGGCAGCATGCGCTGGGGCATGACCACGCGGCTGGCGGATACGGTCTTGGGCTCCAGATTGCGTTTTTCCGGCGGCGTCATTTGATCGCGTACCCCTTTTCCTGCATGCAGGCGTCGAGGATTTCCTGCTGCTTGTCCGCGGCCTCGCCGGCCGAACGGATCAGCGCCGTGGACACGTAGGCGCGGCTTTCGCAGTCATTGTAGTCGGCTGTGACCACATCAACGGCGACGTTGTCGGATTTGGGGCCTGAACCGGCGCAGCCCAGGCTCAAGGCGGCCAGGGCGAGACAGGACGCGGCAGCGAGTCGGCGAAGCATGGGGGCCTCCTAGGGCGGTGCGACGGAAACACGGCCGGGATGGCCGCGACAAACCTTTAGCGTTCCCGGGGGCGCGGGGTCAATGCGCAGGCTGGACATCGGGCGTGCTTCATGGTCCAACGAGGCTGCAGGAAAGGGATTTGCGCGGTGCTGCACGGCAGCGCGGCGCGCACAGTTCAAGCGAGGCGTCCAGGCGGCTACGCTTTGTATCCATCCATCTGCAACCACAAGGATTCCCGAAAATGCCCCGCAAATTCCTCTTGTTCGCGCTGTGTTGCGTGACGGCCCTTTCCATTTTCCCAGGCAGGTCCGCCGCCCAGACCGCAGCGCCCTCGCCCGACCAGCAGGACATGCAGAAGCTGACTCAGGAATCGAGCAATCCCATCGGCAGCCTCTGGATGATCACCAACCAGTTCAACCTGAACCTGCTCCAATCCCCCAAGGGCGGACCATTCAAGGAGGAGCGGACACAGTTCAACTACAATTTCCAGCCCGTGCTCACCTTCGACCTGTCCAGCGACTACCGTCTCGTCGCCCGGCCGGTGCTACCGGTCTACAATACACCCTATCCCGTCAGCCTCAAAAACGTCGATTACAGATTCGGCCTGGGCGACGCCGAGTTCATGGCCATGGTCGCGCCGAGCTCCAGCAGTTCAAATTTCTTGTTCGGCCTCGGGCCCACGGCCGTGTTCCCCACGGCCACGGACAGGCACCTCGGCAGCGGCAAGTGGCAGCTCGGCGGGGCGCTCGCAGCCCTGTACATGGACGACAAGTGGGTGGTGGGCGTTTTCCCCCAGCAATGGTGGTCCGTGGCAGGAGACCCCTCGCGCAAGGAAGTGAGCCTGACCAAGGCGCAGTATTTCATCTGGTACTCGCCGGCCCCCACCTGGCAGGTCGGCATGTCTCCCAACGTGCTCATCGACTGGACGCAGAAGGACGCTGACAAGGCCCTGACCCTGCCCGTGGGCCTTGGCCTGGCCAAACTCGTCAAACTGGGCAAGCTGCCTGTCAAGATCGGCGCCGAAGCCGACTATTCCGTCATCCGTCCCCGGGGCGCGGGCACGGAGTGGACGTTCAAGCTGACCATCACGCCGATCATTCCGAAACTGTTCTAATCCGAAGGAGGCCCCGAACATGCGCTTGCGCTCCCTGGCCGCCCTGGCCGCCGCCATCGTCATCCTGGCCACGCTCGGCCCCGCCGACGCCTGCACCAGCATCCGGCTCAAGACCACGGACGGCGACGTCGTCTACGCCCGCACCATGGAATACGCCGTGGACCTCCATGCCGGCATGACCATCGTGCCCAAGGGGACCCCGTTTGCCGGCACCCTGCCCGACGGTTCGCAAAAGGGCCTGCCCTTCCCGGCCAAATACGGCTTCGTGGGCATGAATTCCTACGGCATCCCGGTCAACATCGACGGCGTCAACGAAAAGGGCCTCGTGGTCGGCGGCCTGCTCTTCCCGGGCTACGCCGGCTACCAGTCCTTCGATCCGGCCCAGGCGGGCAAAACCATCGCCCAGTTCGACGTGGTCAACTGGCTGCTGTCCCAGTTCGCCACCGTGGCCGAGGTGAAAAAGGGCCTCGAGGGCGTGCGCGTCTGCCAGGGCCCGGAGAGCGCCCAGGGCGTGACCATCGGCCCGTTGCCCCTGCACTACACCGTGCACGACGCCACGGGCGCGAGCATCGTCATCGAACACGTGGGCGGCGCGCTCAAGGTCCACGACAACCCCCTGGGCGTGCTGACCAACTCCCCGGATTTCGACTGGATGCGCATCTACCTGAGCAACTTCGTCAACCTCTCGGCGGTCAACGCCGCGCCCAAGGACCTCGCCGGCTTCAAGATCGACCCCATGGGCCAGGGTTCGGGCATGCTCGGGCTTCCCGGCGACTTCACCCCGCCCAGCCGCTTCCTGCGCATGGTCGCCCTGACCCAGTCCGCCTCCCCGGTCACGGGTGGCGAGGCCGGCCTCAACCTGGCCATGACCATCATCGACAACGTGGACATCCCACTCGGGGCCGTGCGCGACGTCACACCCGCCGGCGTCGAACGCGACGTCACCCAGTGGGTGGCCGCCGCGGACACCGCGCGCGGCCGCTACTGCTTCCGCACCTACAACAACAAAAACTGGCGCTGCGTGGGCGTCAAGGAAGCCCTGGCCAAGGCCGGCGCGACCCTGATGAACATCCCCATGGAAACCCCGGCCGCCTATCCCGACGTGACGGATACGGCGAGGCCCATGAAGTAGGCACATGCGCCAGCACGGCAGCGCAACGGCGCAGGCGGCCCGCCCCCGGGCCGCCTGCGCCGCGAAAAAACGCCGCCGCCCCGCCGCCGTCGCTTGACGCCGCCCCAAAGGCCGGGCTATCGGGCGGCCTCGCCGCGTTGCCGCAAAGGCCGGACGCGCGCCCAAAACCCATGGCAAGCCCGCCCCAAGCCCGCATCTTCACCTTCGAGTTCACCGGGCTGTGCCTGCTGCTCTTCCTGGCCTACTGCAACATCGCGGTCTTCTACAGCCTCTACGTCTACCTCCAGGCGCTCGGCATCCCGGCGTCCTGGCGGGGACTGCTCATCGGGGCCTCGTCGCTGGCGACCATGGCCGGCTACCTCTTCGCCAGCCCCTTCCTCACCGTCAAAAACGCCGCACGGGCAGCCGGCTGCGGCATCCTGATCCTCACCGGCTGCGGCGTGTCCTACCTCTACGCCACGTCCGCGCCGGCGCTGCTCGCCGTGCGCCTGGCCAACGGCCTGGCCGTGGCCCTGGTCTCCGCCGGGGCCATGACCCTGCTCGTGGCCGTCATCCCGCCCACGCGCACGGGCCAAGCCTTCGGCATGTATTCCGTGGCCATGCTCCTGCCCTACTCCCTCGTACCGCCGGTCTTCGACGCGCTCTCCCCGGCGGTCCTGACCTATCCCCAGGGCTATGCCGGCATGGCCCTGGCGCTCGCCCCGGCGCTCGCCGTGGTCGCCGTGCTCGGGCGGCGCGTGGCCGGGCGCGGGGACCACGGTCCGGCCCGCCGGCCGACGCTCCGGCAGATGGCGCAAAACGCCCGCAAGCGCCCGGTCGCCCAGCTCCTTGCCGTCAACGCCGTCTATTACCTCAATTTCGCCTCGCTCTTTTTTCTGGCCAAGAGCCTGTTCCTTTCGCGCGGCCTCGACCATGCGGGGGTGTTCTTCTCCCTCCAGATGACGTGCATGATCCTGCTGCGGATTTTCGCCAACCGCGTTTTCGACGCCGTGCCGAAAATCCGGCTGATCCGCTTCTGCTACCTGGTCACGGCGGGCGCGTTTCTGCTGCTCTACTTCGCCCACGGCCTGCCGCTCGCCTTTGCGGCGGCGGCGCTCCTCGGCATCGGCATGGGCGTGGGCTCGCCGTCGCTCAACGCCTTCATGTACGAACTGTCCGAACCGGCCTATAGAGGCCTCAACGCAAACCTGATGATGCTCTCGCTGCAAAGCGGCAGCTTCCTCGGGCCGATTCTCGGCGGCGCGGCGGTGGCGGCGTTCGGGTACAGCGGATTCCTGCTCGTGGGCACGGCGGCCTGCCTGTGCGGCACGGCCCTGAGCCTGGGGCTCGGCCCCGAAACACAAACGGTGAAGTGATCGTTTCCCCAAGGAGGGCGACATGCACGGATGGTACGAATACGGCACGTTCGGCGGCGGCCTGTGGCCGCTTCTGCTCACGCTGCTCATTTTGCTCGTGATCTTCCTGGTCTGCCGGGAGATCGTGTGCTGGTACTGGAAGATCAACCGGGCGGTGGAGCTGCTCGAACGGCAAAACGTGCTGCTCGAACGCATCGAGGCGCGGCTCTCGGCCTCCGGCCACGTGCCGCCGGCGGACCGTCAGACGCCGTAAGGGACTATTTGGCCCCGACCAGGGCCATGATGGCGGCGAAACTCTCGTCGAGCGTGGCGCTGGCGGCGATGTCCTGGCGCAGGAAGTCGTTGATGGGGCCGATCATGTCGATGGCCCGGTCGATGTCGGGATTGGCCCCGCGCGCGTAGGCCCCGATGTTCACCATGTCCTCCACGCGGCGGTAGGTCGCGAGGATGCGGATGAGCTCCCGGCCCGCGCCGAGCGCGTCCTTCGGCGTCACGTCCGAGCGCAGACGGCTGATCGAGCGCAGCACGTCGATGGCCGGAAAATGGCCCTGGTCGGCCAGGTCGCGCGTGAGCACGATGTGCCCGTCGAGGATGGAGCGCACGGCGTCGGCGATGGGCTCGTTGAAGTCGTCGCCGTCCACGAGCACGGTGTAGATGCCGGTGATGCTGCCCTTGCCGTTCTTGCCGGCGCGCTCCAGGAGCTTGGGGAGCTGGGCGAAGACCGAAGGCGTGTAGCCGCGCGTGGTCGGGGGCTCGCCCGCGGCCAGACCCACCTCGCGGCCGGCCATGGCGAAACGGGTGACGGAATCCATCATGAGGATGACGTCACTCCCTTCGTCGCGGAAAAATTCCGCCATGGCCGTGGCCGCGTAGGCCGCGCGCATGCGGATGAGCGGACTTTTGTCCGAGGTCGCGACCACCACCACCGAGCGCGCCATGCCCTCGGGACCGAGGTCCTTTTCGATAAATTCCCGCAGCTCCCTGCCGCGTTCGCCCACAAGCCCGATGACGTTGACGTCGGCCTTGGTGTTGCGCGCGATCATGCCCATCAGCGTCGATTTCCCGACGCCCGATCCGGCCATGATGCCCACGCGCTGGCCCTTGCCCAGGGTCAACAGGCCGTTGATGGCCCGCACGCCCACATCCATGGGGTCGCAGATGCGCGGCCGGTCCATGGGGTCCGGAGCCGGAGCGAAAACGGGATTGAAGCGCGTGGGAAAAAGCGGTTCGCCGCCGTCAAGGGGCGTGCCGAAGGCGTCGATGACCCGGCCGAGGTAGCGCCGGCCCACCGGAAAAAGCGGCGGCGTGCTGGTGTTGCGGATCAGCGTTCCGGGGGCGATGCCGCGCAGGTCGTCGTAGGGCATGAACAGGCACGCCCCGTCGCGAAATCCGACCACTTCGGCCGGCACTTCGCGCACGCTGCGGCCGTCGTCGGCCAGCAGCTGGCACACCGAGCCCACGGGCGCGCGGATGCCCCGGCCCTCGGCGATAAGCCCCACCACCTTGGACACCTTGCCGAAGGTGCGCGCCGGGCGCAGCGCTTCGAGCTGGGCCATGGCCCCCGCGGTCTCAAGCCGCGCCATCGCCGTCCCCATCCCCGGCCGCGGCCATCTGGGCCAAAATGACCTCCACCTCGCCGAAGCGCGTGCCGATGGAATTGTCCACCAGGCCGTCGCCGCATTCGAGGATCACGCTGCCGGGCAACAGTTCCGGGTTGGGCCGCACGAGCACTTTGTCGAGGCCGCCGCGGTCCTGGGAGGCGCGGTTGATGAGCTCGCGCAGGAGCGGCTCGTCCTCGGGATTGACGGCCAGGGTCAGGTCGGCCTTGGCGTCCATGAGATCCAGGGATTCGTGCAGGAGGTTGCGCAGGATTTCCTCGCGCCGGGCGTCGATGGCGGCGAGCGTGGTGCGTTCCAGGGCCAGGCGCAGCAGGGCGACGAATTCCTGACGGTGGGCGTCCCAGAGCTTTTTGCGCTCCCCGGTCAGGGATTCGAGCATGGTGCCGAGCGAGGCGGACATCTGGGCCAGCTCGGTCTGGATCTGCTCGCCGGCCGCGGCCACGCCGGCGGCGTAGCCGGCTTCCTGGGCCTTGGCCTTGATGCGCTCGCCCTCGGCCATGGCCTCGGCGATGATGGCCGACGCCTTGGCCTTGGCCTTGGCGCGCACACGCTCCCAGAACTGCGCCTCGACCTCCTCGAAATGCAGGGGCGAACGGCGCGATTCCAGCTCCGAGACTGTGGTCTCGGACTCGCCATCCCCGCCCGGACCGAGGATGACCCGCCCCGTGAGCACGCCGGCCGCGTTGCCGTCAGATAAAGACATCTCCGCCTCCGCGCCCGATGGCGATCTTGCCCTCGGCCTCCAGCCGGCGCACGGTCTTGACCACGTTCTGCTGGGCGGCCTCCACTTCGGCCAGACGGATGGGGCCCATGATCTCCAGGTCTTCCTGGATCATGGTGGCGGCGCGCTCGGAGAGGTTCTTGAAGAACTTGTCGCGCAGATCCTCGGACGCGCCCTTCAACGCCTGGGTCAGCTCCTCGTTGGAGACTTCCTTGAGCAGCTCGCGAATGGCGCGGTCGTCCAGGGCCTTGATGTCCTCGAAGACGAACATGAGGTTGCGGATGTCCTCGGCCATCTGCGCCGATTCCTCTTCGATTTCCGAGAGCACTTCCTCTTCCGTGGCCCTGTCCACGGCATTTAAAATTTCGGCCACGGAGGTGATGCCGCCGACCTTCTTGCCTTCCTTGCCGCCCATGGCGATGAGCTGGTTTTGCAGCACCTTGTCCACTTCGAGCAGCATGTCCTCGGCCACGGCCTCCAGGCGCGACAGGCGCATGAGCACTTCGGCGCGCACGCCCGACGGCAGGTTCTGGAGCAGTTCCGCAGCCTGGTCGGGATGCAGGTGGCCGAGGATGAGCGCCAGCGTCTGCGGGTGCTCGTTGCGCAGGATCTGCGCCAGGATGCGCGGCGAGACGTTGCCGAGTTCCTGGAAGGGCGTGGGCCCGGTGTCGAGCTCGAGCGTCTCCATGATGTACTTGGCCGTGTCGGAGTCGAGGGTCTTGGAGAGCATCTTGCGCACCTGCTCCGGCCCGCCCGTGACCATGTCCTTGCCGACCTGCATGGACTCGTTGAACTCGTGGACCACGTCCTCGACCTGCTCCTTGGGCACGGTCTCCATCTCCATCATCGCCTTGGAGATGCGGGCGATTTCCTTCCGGTCCAGGCGTTTGAACACCTCGCCGGTGAATTTCTCGCCGAGCGCCAGGCACAGGACGGCGGTCTTCTGCGGGCCGGTCATGGACATGGGGGCTTAGGCCTCCTGCTTGAGCCAGGTCTTGAGCAGGGTCATGGACTGTTCCATGTTCTCCTCGAACAACTGCAGCGCCAGGTTCTTGGCCAGCTCGAACTGCTTGGCGCTTTCGAGCATGGGGGTTTCCTCGCCCTCTTCGCCGGGCTCGGCCAGGGCCAGCCGGGCTTCGCCTTCGGGCAGGCGCTCCAGGGTCTCGATCTCCTCTTCCGTGACCCGCGGCCGGATAAGGGCCAGGACCACGGGCCGCACGACCAGGATGAGGAAGAGGAACAGCAGCAGCCCGTTGAGGAACGGCTTGCCCAGGCGCTGGGCGTATTCGAGCATGGTCTGCACCAGGCTCGGCTCGCCAGATCCGTCGGGAACGCCGAACTCGAAGCTCGATACCTGAACCTCGTCGCCGCGGGACGGGTCGAGACCCGCCGCACGGGCCACCACCGCCTTGATGCGCTCGAGCTCTTCGGCCTTGCGCGGCACGAACGTGTAGGTGTTCTTGCCCTCGACCTTCTCGTAGGTCCCGTCCACGATAACCGCTAAGGACTGGCGCTTCAAGTCGCCTACGGGCGTGACGACGTTTTGCTCTTCCTTGTTGATCTCGAAGTTGGTGGTGCTGGCCGTGCGGTTGGACTTCTGGGTGGATTCGGTGCCGGAATAGCCTGCGGCGTTGAAATTGGTGTTGGGCACGGCCGCGCCGCCGCCGCGCGGGGTGGTGGTCGAGCCCGAGGGGTCCACGGCCGCCGTGCCGGAGGTCGATTCCTCGCTCTTCTGTTCGCTGCGCACCACGGTGGCGTTGGGGTCGTAGAGCTCCTTGCGGATGGTGCGCTGGCTGAAATCCAGGTCCACGTTGGCTTTGACGATGGCCCGCCCGGGACCGACGATGGGGGTTAAAAGCTGCTCGATGCGGTTTTCCAGGTTGGATTCGTAGGTGTTCTTGAATTCGAACTGGGTGGTGGACATGCCGCCGAGGCCGCCGTCGCTGCGCGGCTGGTACAGGGCCTGGCCGGTGGTGTCGGTGACGGTGATGTGTTCGGGGGTGAGCCCTTCCACGGACATGGACACCAGGTTGACGATGCCCTGGAGCTGCTTGGCGTCAAGTTTTTGGCCCCGCTTGAGCGTCAGCACCACCGAAGCCGACGCCTGCTTCTGCTCCTCGATGAAAAGGCTCTTTTGCGGCAGCACCAGGTGCACCCGCGCCTTGTCCACCTGCGGAAATTCGGAAATGGTGCGCGAGAGTTCGCCCTGGAGCGCCCGGGTGTAGTTGATGCGCTGCACGAAATCCGTCTGCCCGACCTTGAGCTGGTCGAAAAGTTCGAACCCCACGCCCTGGCCGTGCATCACGCCTTCGCCCGCCACCTTCAGGCGCTGCTCGTAGACCGCTTCGGCCGGCACGAGCACCGTCTTGCCGCCGTCGCGCAATTCGTAGGGCGTCTTGGAGGCCTTGAGCAGTTCCACCACCCGGGCAGCGTCCTCGGGGGCGAGATTGGTGTAAAGAACGCGCATTTCCGGCTGGTTGAGGAAATAGATCATGACCAGGAAGGCAGCCGCCGTGGACAGGGCCAAGCCGGCCAGCATCACGCGCTGGGCATTGCTGCGGTTGGACCAGTACTGGATGAGCTTTTCGAAACTCTGCTTGAGGAAAGGGGGCATGGCGTTTCTCCAGGCGGACGTCCGTTAGGGATGCGGGGCCGTTAGAACTGCATCTTCACCAGTTCTTTGTACGCTTCGAGCACCTTGCCGCGCACGGCCGTGGTCATCTGCATGGCGAGACCCGCCTTTTGCAGATTGATCATCAGCTCGTGCACGTTCTGCGTCTGGCCCGAGGCGAAGGATTCGACCATGTCGCTCTTCTGGTTTTGCATGTCGTTGACGGTCTTGAGCGAATCCATGAGCTTGGCGCCGAACCCTTCGCTCGGCGCGGCGGCAGGCTTGGCCAGGGAACGCGACACCTTGCCGTCGATGGAGGCCGCGCTCGCCATGGCGTTTTGGTATGCGGAAAGGGCGATGGGAGAAATGGCCATGGGAAACCTCCGTTACTTGCCGATTTCCAGGGCTTTGTTGAACATGTTCTTGACGGTGCCGATGGATGAGCTCGACGCCTCGTAGCTGCGCATGGCCGTGATCATGTTGGCCATTTCCTCGACCACGTTGATGTCGGGGTAGGCCACGTAGCCGTCGGCATTGGCGTCGGGATGGCCGGGCTCGTACTGCATGCGGAAGGGGCGGTTGTCGTTGACGATGCCCGTCACCTTGACGCCGGCCAGATCCCGGTCCTGGGCCGTCTGCATGGCCTTGGAAAACGGCGTGTCCAGGGGCGTGGATTCCAGCATCACGGACTTGCGCACGTAGGGGCCGCCGCCGTTCACCGAGCGCGTGGTCCTGATGTTGGCCAGGTTCATGGAGATGGTGTTCATCAGGGTGCGTTGGGCGGACATGCCCGACGACCCGATATCCATGGCGCTGAAGAGGTCCATACTACTTGCCTCCTTCCGTGATGACCCGTTGCAGGCCTTCGAAGCTCCTCTTGGTGATATCGGTCAGGGCGTTGTACATGAGGGTGTTCTTCGCCATGATCGACATCTCTTTATCCATATCCACGCTGTCCAGGCCCGCGACCACCCGGGGCTTCCAGCCCATCTCCAGGTTTCCCTGAAAGCCGGCGGCGGAAAACGCCGACGGCAGGTGGCTGCCCGAGGTGCGCGTCATCTTGCCGTGCTCGTCGAGGTCGAGGGCGGATTGCAGTTCCTTCTCGAACTCCAGCCGGCGCGCCTTGAACGAGGGGACGTCCTGGTTGGCCAGGTTGGTCATGACGACATTCTGACGGTCCAGGCGCAGGTCCATGACCTTCCCAAGGAGCGCTATGTTATCGGGATACATTGATTTCATGTCGTTTATTCCTCCTGTTCCCAGGTGCCGGCCCCTGCGGACCGGCCGTTGTCGCGACTCTACTGGGCAAAAAGCGTTCCAGCGCGAAACCCCTCCTCGCGCCGACCAGGCATTTTTTGCCCAAACCCCCGTTTCACTTTCTCATAAAACCATGCGGCAAAACCGGTCGCCTGCGGCCGAAACGCCGCCCGGTACCGTGTTTGTCCCGGCAGGCGGCCTCTGGCACGAGGCTTGCTTCGGCCTTCGTGCCCGGCAGGACGCGCCGCCGGCGCCGGCCACCCAGGCCGACAAGACGCGAAAAAAAACGGCGCAGGGATTGCGCGCCAACCGGCGATGCCGCCGCCACGGCACAACGCGGCGTCGGGAACGGAGGGGAATCATGAGTGGGCAGCTGGATTACGAAATCAACAAGGAACTCGGCGAGTGCTACCTTTTCATGGGCGACCTGGACAAGGCCGAGGAGTACTACACCAAGGCCATGAGCAATAACGGCATCCATTCGGATCCGTATCTGGGCCTGGCCACCATCGCCGTGCAGCGCGGACAGCTCGAGGACGCCATGCACCTGTACCGCAAGGCGTCGAACATCGAAGCCGACGACAGGGCGCTCTCCGGCATGGCGCTCATTGAAATGGAACGCGGCGAACGCGCCGAGGCCTTCACCCATTTCAAGGGCGCGCTCACCCGCAACCCGGAAAACCTCGTGGCCCTTTTCGGCCTCGTGCGCCTGGCCCATGCCGACGCCCGTATCGAGGAGGCCCTGCCCTACCTGCAGGACTACCTCACCGTGGACCCCGCCAAGCACGAAGTGCGCTTCACCCTGGCCGGCTGCCTGGTCAGCCTCGGCCGCAACGCCGAAGCCGGCGCGCAGCTCGACGCCATCCTCGCCCAGGAGCCCGGCCACGACGCCGCCCGCGAACTGGCCGAGGAACTCAAGCGCATCGCCGCCTAGTAGAACCGATTTTTCCCCCTCCGCGCCGTCCGGCCGCTTCCCCGAAGAAGCGGCCGGCGGCCCCGGCAGCGTCCCGCGCCCTTGCCATCGGCCGGCGCGTGTGGCACCTCGCCCGAAAAACAAGCGAGGTCCCACTCATGGAATACCTGCCCGTCAAACGTGCGCTTTTAAGCGTCACCGACAAGTCCGGCCTGCCCGAACTGGCCCGTTTCCTCTGCGCCGCCGGCGTCGAACTCGTTTCCACGGGCGGCACCCGCAAACAGCTCCTCGACGCGGGCCTCCCCGTCACCTCCGTCAGCGACGTGACGGGCTTCCCCGAGATCATGGGCGGCCGCGTCAAAACCCTGCACCCGGCCATCCACGGCGGCATCCTCGCCGACAAGGACAACCCCGACCACCTCGCCACCATCGCCAAGCACGGCATCGCCGCCTTCGACATGGTGGTCGTCAACCTCTACGCCTTCGGCAAGGCGCTCGAAAAAGGCCTGCCGCTGGCCGAGATGATCGAGCAGATCGACATCGGCGGCCCAACCCTGTTGCGGGCCTCGGCAAAAAATTTCGGCAGCATCCTCGTCGTGCCCGATCCCGCCTTCTACCCCGAGGTCATGGACGCCCTGGCCCAAAACGCCATGAAGGCCCCCCTGCCCCTGCGCCGGAAAACCGCCGCCGCCACCTTCCGCGCCACGAGCACCTACGACGACGCCATCGCGACGTACCTGGCGAACGCGTAAGTAGGGGGAGAGAAAAGAGGAAGATGCCTCCGGCGGCCGGGGGGGATCATCCCCCCCGGACCCCCTTGGCGCGAAAAGGGAGGAAGCCATGGTCGCCGCGATCGTGCTCGCGCAGCCGCTCAATGGGGAAAGCCGGCGTCTGGCCGGGGAACTGGCCGCGCCGCTGGGAGGATTTCTTTCTTTAAGCGACATTGCGCCGGCCGATCGGGACGCGACCCTGGCCCAGGCCCGGGTGGTCATGGCCTTCAAGCCGCAGCGGGAATTGGGCGACGCCCTGGGCCACCTCGGCCCGGGACAGCTGTTGCAGATCGTCTCGGCAGGCCTCGACGACCTGCCCTTCGACGCCCTGCCGCCCGGGCTCGTCGTCGCCGGCAATTCCGGCGCGTTCGACCGCCCCATGGCCGAGCACGCCCTGGCCATGGTCCTGTGCCTGGCCAAGCGGCTGCGCGAGGAAGACGCGGCCATGCGCCGGGGCCGGTTCAACCAGATGGCCCCGAACCTGCTCCTTGCCGGCAAGAAGGCCGCGGTGCTCGGGCTCGGCGGCGCGGGCAAGGCCGTGGCCAGGCTCCTGACAGCGTTCGGCATGGAGGTCTTCGCGCTCAACACCTCGGGCAGGACCGACGAACCCGTGACCTTCGTCGGCACGCGCGACGCCCTGGACACGATCCTCGCCGACGCGCAGGTCGCGGTCCTCACCCTGCCCTACACCCGGCTCACCCACGAACTGATCGGCGCGCGCGAACTGGCCCTGCTGCGCCCGGACGCCATCCTGGTCAACGTGGCCCGGGGCGAGATCCTTTCCCAGGGCGACCTCTACGCGCACCTGCGCGACCACCCCGCATTCCGGGCCGGCCTGGAATCCTGGTGGGTGGAGCCCATGCGCCACGGCCGCTTCGAGCTGGCCTTCCCTTTCCTCGACCTGCCGAACCTCCTGGCCTGCCCGCACAATTCGTTCAACGTGCCCGAATGGCAGCGCCTGTGCCTGGAAGGAGCCTTCGCCAACGCGGGCCGCTTCCTGCGCGGCGAGGCGATCACGGGCGTCATGCGACCACAGCTGCACCGCATCTGAGGCGGCGGCCGGTCCGCCCCCCTTCAGGCCACGGCGCGAAACATGCTCGGGGCAACGCGCTGCGTCGCCGTGGCGGCGGCCGCCTGGTAGCCGGCCAAAGCCTGGCGGCGGCGCAAGGGAGTCGGCGAGGCGGCATCCGCAAGCTGCGGCGAACCGGAGGCATCCTGGAGTTGGGCCGCAGCCGCGGCGGCGTCCAGGGCGTCGGTGAAGGAAGTTTGCGCCGAGGCTCCGGAAAGGTCGAATTCGTAATCCGTGGCCGAGTAGCTGACGGAAAAGGGACCGAAGGAGAGCGTGGCGTCGCGGGTGATGCGTTTGCCGCCGACCTGCGGCGCGCACGCGACCAGACGCGAGGATTCGCGCTGGTAGGCCGAGGCGGCGGTGACGGCGGCAATGGGGGCCATGGGCGCACTCCGGGCGCAAACGCGCCACGACAGGAAGCGCGAGCATGCCTGCCCTCGCGGCCCCGCACGGCGGGAACCGGCTCCGTCCATGGAGGTAAGGACTTTTTATGTAACTAGCCCGCGTCGCCATGGCAAGGGGCGCGGCGGCGGCGGTTATGCCGCGAAGCAGCCGACGAGCCTAGCGTCGTTGTCCAGGATGGCCCGCACCTCGCCCAAACACTCGCGCAGCGACAGCACCGTGAAGAAATCGTCCTTGACGCTCGGCGCGCGTTTGACGGCGGCAAGCCATTCCTCGCGGGAAAAGGGATCGGCGCGCACGGCGTCGAAAAAGCCCGTGGCCGAAAAAAGCCGGGCCAGCGCCTCGGTCTGCTGGCCGCCCTGCAACCGGCTCACGACGTAGCCGGCCACGCCGACCTGCAGGCCGTGCAGCCGGGGCCGGGCCGAGGAGGCGTCCAGGGCGTGGGAAATGAGGTGTTCCGAGCCGCTGGCCGGACGCGAGGAGCCGCAGATCTCCATGGCGATGCCGTTTAACATCAGCGCCGTGCCGAGCAGTTCCATGCCCTTGGCGTCGAAGCTCGGGTTGTCCATGAACTGGTGCACGGTGGCGTCGGATAAAAGGGCGGCGAGGTCGTCCACCGGCTCGCCGCGGTGGTGGAAGGCCAGTTTCCAGTCGAAGACCGCGGTCAGCTTGGAGGCCAGGTCGCCCACGCCCGAAAGCCACAGGATGCGCGGGGCCGAGAGGCACACGTCCGTGTCGATGACCACCCCCTGGGGCAGGGCGGCGGCCAGGGAGCGCCGCGCCCCGGCCATGGTCAGGCTCGACTGCGGGCTGCAAAAGCCGTCGTTGGAAAGGGACGTCGGCGCGGCGAAATAGGGAAGCCGCGCCAGGAAGGCCAGGTACTTGGCCATGTCGAGCGCCTTGCCGCCGCCGATGCCGACCACGGCGGCGACCTTTTTCGGCAGGGCGGCGAACGCGGCGGCCGCGTCCTCGAAACGGTTGTCCGCCGCCTCGCATGAGGAAACGGCCTCGATGCCCTCGCGGGCCAGCCCGTCCCGCGCCGCCGCGAGCACGGCCGGCGGCAGGCCCTGGCTGGCCAGGACCACGACGCGGTAGAGCCCGGCCCGGCGCAGATAGATGCCCAGGCGCGCCAGGGCCCCGGGTTTGATGCGCACGAGCCCGGGCACGGAAATCGTCTTCATGACGCATCCTCCCGCCCGAGAAGCATGGCCGCGATGTCCGACCAGGCCGCGAACCCGCGAAACCCCTCGCCGCGCTCGCGCAGCGCCCCGGCCAGATCGCCCCGGGCGAAGCGCAGCCCGGCCGGCACGAGCAGCGCGGCCGGCAGGTCGGCGAACCCGTCGCCGGCAAAGGCCACCGTCTGCGCCCGGCGCATGGCGTCGCGCACCACGGCCGCCTTGTCCACGCCCGTCCCGGCGCAGGTGAAGGACGAGGGCGGCGGCGCGTCCATGACCAGCGGCCCGCCCGGCAGGTATTGCCCGGGGTTGGCGTAGACGCGAAGGCGCACCCCCGCCCCGTCGAGCAGGCGGCGGATGTACCAGTCGCAGCCGGCCGAGGCCACGACCACCTCCCAGCCCGCCGCTTGCAGCCGGTCAAGGGCAGCGGGCAGGCCGGGATCGAGGCCCATGTCCGCGACCAAGGCCAGCGCCGCCGCCTCCGGGGCGCGGATGCGGGAAAAGATGGTGCGCAGGGCCTCGAAATGGGTCATCCGCCCGGCGAGGTATTCCCGCCACGGGGTCAGGGCGTCCGGCGGCAACAGGCGCGCTGCCGCCAGGGAATAGAAGTCCTCGGCGGTCATGGTGCCGTCGAAATCGCTGACCAGTACGGCGTCGGGCATGCATCCCTCTCCGTGCGTTGGGTGTTGCGCAGGCGCAAGGCGCGGCAAAGCTCCTCGGCCATGCCTGACATAAGCCGAAACCGCTCACGAGGCCAGCGACGATTGCGCAAAGGCGCGGCAACGCCCTTGCGCGGCTTGACCGGCCAGGGCAGCGAGGTATTGTGGAGCATCGCCCCTGCCCTTTTGGAGGACGCCATGGAGCAATGCGACCTGCCCCGCCCGCCAAGCCGCCTGGACCGCATCCGCAAGACCCTGCCGCGCGTGCTGCCGTTTCTCTCCTGGTGGCCCATGGTCAACCGCCGCACGCTACGGGCCGACCTCTGGGCGGGCCTGACCGGCGCGGTGATCGTGCTGCCGCAGGGCGTGGCCTTTGCCGCCATCGCCGGCCTGCCGCCGGTCTACGGCCTGTACGCGGCCATGCTCCCGGTGATCGCGGCCGCGCTCTTCGGCTCCTCCCACCACTTGATCTCCGGCCCGACCACGGCCATTTCGCTCGTGGTCTTCGCCACGGTCAACCAGCTCGCCATAGCGGGTTCGCCGGAATACATCCGGCTCGTGCTGGCGCTGACGGTGCTCGCGGGGCTGGCGCAACTGGGCCTCGGCCTGGCGCGGCTCGGCGGACTCGTCAACTTCGTCTCCCACTCCGTGGTCACGGGGTTTACCGCCGGGGCGGCGGTGCTCATCGTCACGAGCCAGCTCGGGCATTTCTTCGGCGTGACCCTGCCGCGCGGCGGGGAGTTCCTGGAGACGTGGTGGGCGTTTTTGCAGCAGATTCCGGCGATCAACTGGCGCGTAGCGGGCATCGCCGCCGCAACCCTCGGCCTGGCGCTTTGCATCCGCCGGCTGTGGCCCAAGGCTCCGGCCCTGCTCCTTGCGCTTATCGGCGGCAGCATCGTGTGCCAGTCCCTCGACGGCGCGGCGCACGGGGCCAAGCTGGTGGGCGCGCTGCCGGCCAGCCTACCGCCCTTCTCCCTGCCCGAGCTCGATCTGGAAACCTTCCGGGTGCTCTTTCCCGGAGCCCTGGCCGTGGCCATGCTGGGGCTGGCCGAGGCGGTGTCCATCGCCCGGGCCGTGGCCGTGCGTTCGGAGCAGCGCATCGACAACAGCCAGGAATTCATCGGCCAGGGGCTGGCCAACATCCTGGGAGGCTTTTTTTCCGGCTACGCCTCGTCGGGATCGTTCACCCGCACGGGCGTCAATTACGAGGCCGGGGCCAAGACGCCCCTGGCGGCGGTCTTCTCGGCCGTCTTCCTGGCCGCGGTGCTTTTGTGCATCGCACCGGTCACGGCGTACCTGCCCATCGCGGCCATGGCCGGGGTGATCGTGCTGGTCGCGGCCAACCTCGTCAGCGTGCGCGCCATCCGCCACATCGCCACCACGGACAAGGCCGAGGCCGGCATCCTGGCGACCACGTTTCTGGCCACGCTGTTCGTCGGCCTGGAATTCGCCCTGTACGCCGGGGTCATGCTCTCGCTGCTGCTCTACCTGCGCCGCACGAGCCACCCGCACTTCATCACCCTGGCCCCGGACCCGGCCCTGCCCCACCGTTCGCTGGTCAACGTGCGCCGCCGTCCGCTGCACGAGTGCCCGCAGCTCAAGATCCTGCGCCTGGACGGCTCGATCTTCTTCGGCGCGGTCAACCACATCGCCGAGGAACTCCACCGCATCGTGCAGGACAGCCCCGAGCAGTGCCACATCCTCATCATCGGCTCGGGCATCAACTTCATCGACGCCGGCGGCTGCCACATGCTCTTCCATGAGGCCGGGTCCCTGCGCCTGTCCGGCCGGGAAATCTTCTTCTGCTCGCTCAAATCGGAAGTGATGGAGCTGCTGACGCGCGGCGGGTGCCTGGCGCGCATCGGCGCGCAAAACGTCTTTCGCGACAAGGCCTCGGCCATCGCCGGCATCGTCGCGCGCCTGGACCCCGAACGCTGCGCCTGCTGCCGCGAACGCGTCTTCGCCGAATGCGCGTCCCGCCCCGGCGGCGAGGCGGCGGCGTAGGCGAAAGAAACGGAGAGGGAAGGAGAAGAATGCCTCCGGCGGCCAGGAGGGGATGATCCCCTCCTGGACCACCCCGAAGGGGAATGGCGTTACGGCTGTCGCTGTCCGGTGACGGGCGGTGGCGCCGCCGCGCCGGGGGGAGCGGCGTGGGGGGCGAAGTGGCGGCCCATGAGCAGGGCGATGAAGACCACGAGATAGACCTGCCCGACGAGCGCCTCGTAGGCGGCCAGCATCCGGGCCATGTCCGACACCGGAACCACGTCGCCGAAGCCGGCCGTGGTCAGGGTGGCGACGCTGAAATAATACAGCGTGATGGAGGGATGCGGGCCGAGGCCGCCGCCCGGCTCCCGCACAGCGCCCGGCGACGCCAGGCAGACCAGGGCGTAGAGCTCGGTCCACAGGGCGGCCATGAACATGAAGACGATGATGCCCGCCATGATGTTGTCGAAGGGCATCTTGCGCTGCCTAAACAGCCAGGTCAGCATGAAGACGATGAGCAGCAGGTCGAACACGCTGCTGCACACGAGCGTCAGGCAAAGCAGCGTCGGGCTGGCATACAGGAGATTGGCCACGGCCCCGGCCAGGGCGAGGCTCCCCGCGGTCAAGATGCCGACCGAAAGCGCGTTGCGCTGGCCGAGCAGCAGGAAACCGGCCATGTAGAGCACGAGCAGGAACATCGGGCCGAACAGCGTGCCCCGGCCTTCATCCAGGGGTACCGAGAGCAGGTGCGCGGCGAAAATGATGCCGAGGGTGATGCTGTGCCGGTTGGCGAGAATCGCGGCCAGGACGGGCCGCTCGCGGGAATCGGACGCGGTGGGCAGGAGCGGGCGGTCCATGCCGGGTGAGACGTCAGCCGTTGCCGGCGGCCTTCTTCTGGCAGTCCGGGCAAATGCCGTAGAGGTAGAGTTTATGCGCGGTCAGGCGGAAGCCGTGCCGCCTGGCCACCTCTTCCTGGAGGCGTTCGATGGAGGGGTCCACCACTTCCACGTTGACGCCGCAGGACTCGCAGATGAGGTGGTCGTGGTGGCTCTGGCCGTAGAGGATCTCGTAGCGCACGGCCCCGTCGCCGAATTCCACGGCCTTGGCCAGCCCCGAGTCGGCCAGGAGTTTGAGGGTGCGGTAGACCGTGGCCTGGCCGATGGATTCGTATTGACGCTTGACCTTCTGGTAGAGCTCCTCGGAGGTGACGTGCCCTTCCTCGCTCAAAAAAACCTCCAGGATCCTGCGACGCTGGGGGGTCATCTTGAGCTTCTTGCGGGCGACGAAATCGGCGAATATGGCGTTCGGATCCTTGCTCATGCGCGCGTCCCGTGGAACATAATTACCCACAATACTCCATCCGGTCGGCCCCGGTCAATGCGGCCCGGGCGGGGGCCGCCGCGTCGCCGGCCGTCCCGCTCAGGCCGCGGCGCGGCGCACGGCCGCGACCAGCGTCGGCACGTCCAGGATGAGGGACATGGTGCCGTCGCCGTTGATCGTGGCCCCGGAGATGCCGGAGATCGAACCGATGTAGCTGCCGAGGCTCTTGATGACCGTCTGCTGTTGGCCCATGACCTCGTCCACGGCGATGCCGGCCCGCTCGCCCTCGAAACGCGTGACCACGACCTGTTCGATGGCCGGCGGCTCGCCGGCCAGTTCGAAGGCCTCGCGCAGCCGGATGTAGGGCACGATCTCGCCGCGCAGATGGATGGTGCGCCCCCGGCCGGCTTGCCCTCCCTCGTCGCGGGGCAGCTCCACGCACTCCTCCACCAGGGACAGGGGAATGATGTACTGGTCGTCGCCGGCCTTGATCTGCAGGCCGTCGATGATGGCCAGCGTCAGCGGCAGCTTGATGGTGATGCGCGAGCCCCTGCCGTACGTGCTCTGGATGTCGATCTTGCCGCGCAGCGCGTCCATGCTGCGCTTGACCACGTCCATGCCTACGCCGCGCCCGGAGACGTTGGTGATCTTCTCGGCCGTGGAAAAGCCGGGCAGGAAGACGAGGTTGTAGATTTCGCTTTCGCTCAGACGCACGTCGGAGGCGATGAGCCCCTTCTCCACGGCCTTGGCCCGGATGCGGTCCGGGTCCATGCCCCGGCCGTCGTCGATGATCGACAGGACCACCTCGCCGCCGGCGTGCTCGGCCGAGAGCACGATGGTGCCGGTTTCGGGCTTGCCCGCGGCCAGGCGTTCGGCCGGCGGCTCGATGCCATGGTCGATGCTGTTGCGCAAAAGATGCACCAGCGGATCGTTGAGTTGCTCGATGACGGTCTTGTCGAGTTCGGTCTCGCCGCCCTCGGTCACGAGCTCGATGGACTTGCTCATTTCCGAGGACAGGTCGCGCACCAGGCGGCGAAAACGGCTGAAGGTCGTGCCGATGGGCAGCATGCGGATGCCGAGCGTGTTGTCGCGCAGCTCGTTGGAAAGCCGCTCGATCTCCTCGGCCACGCTGGTGAGCGCCGGATGGGCCAGCCCCGAAGCCAGCTGGGTGAGCCGCGCCTGGGCGATGACCAGCTCGCCGACGAGGTTGACCAGATCGTCGAGCTTGGCCGCGTCCACGCGCAGGCTCTGCATGGACTCCTTTTTGACGGGTTGCGGCTTTTTCGCCTCGGCCGGCGCGGCGGCGGCCGGCGCGGACCTGGCCGGCGCGGGCGGCGGCGCGGCCGGCGTTTGTACG
>JAEWPX010000063.1 GCA_023399375.1 Pseudomonadota bacterium
GTGCTGGCCGGCTTTGCGGCCTGCTGGGCCGGCCCATTTCCGCGACCACAGACCCCGACGCCCCGTCCACCGACCACGCTTCCACCCGCTTACCGCTCCCCCGTCGGGGAGGTCCAGGAGGGGATCATCCCCTCCTGGCCGCCGGAGGCATCTTCCTCTTCATCTCCCTCTTCCCACTCCGCCCCCTCTCTAACGTCCGCGTGCCTGGTAGCGGTTGATATGCCGTTCCAGCCAGCGCGACAGTTCGGTCAGGCAGAAGCAGATCACGAAATAGAGCAGGGCGATGGTGATGAAGATTTCGGTGGGTGCGGTCAGGGTGCGGTTGTTGATTTGCGTGGCGGCCTTGGTAAGTTCGTTGACGCCGATGATGAACGCGAGCGACGTGTCTTTGGTCAAGGAAACGAACTGGTTGACGAAGGACGGAATCATGTTGAAGAGCGCCTGGGGCAGGATCACGTGGATCATGGTCTGGGCGTGGGAGAGGCCTGTGCCGCGGGCGGCTTCCATTTGTCCTTTGGGCAGGGATTCGACGCCGGCGCGGACGATTTCCGCGATGTAGGCGCTGGTGAAGACGATGAGCGCGATGAGGGCGCTTTGGGCCTCGGGCAGGGTTTTGCCCAAGAGCACCGGGGCCAGGAAATAGAACCAGAACACGACCATGAGCAGCGGCGTGCCCCGGATGATCTCGATGTAGGCCATGGCCGGCCAGCGCAGCTTGCGGTTTTTGGCGATGCGCATGAGGCCGATGCCGAGCCCCAGCCAGAATGCGCCGAAGATACCGCCCACGGCGAGGATGGCGGTCATGGCCAGGCCGCCGAGCGGCCCCTTGGGGAAGGCTCCGACGAGCAGGTAATCGAGGTTGTTGGCGACGACGTTCCAGTGCATGGCGCGTTCCCCCTAGTGCGACCGCACGCGAAGCACGCGCCGGTTGTAGAGGTTGACGCCGAGGGAAACGAGCAGGGAGATGCACAGGTACATGGCCGTGGACACGGTGAAGGCTTCGAAGCCGTGGAAGGTGTGCGCCTCGATCTGGCGGGCCATGTAGGTCAGGTCCATGACGCCGATGGTCATGACCAGCGACGAGTTCTTGATGAGGTTGAGAAACTGGGAAATGAGCGGCGGAATGATGACGCGGAAGGCTTGCGGCAGGATCACGTAGGCCATGGCCTGGGTGAAGGACAAACCGCAGGCGCGCGACGCCTCGAGCTGGTTTTTCGGGATGGAGAAGATGCCGGAGCGGATCTCCTCGGCAATGAATGCGCTGGTGTAGACGGTGAGTGCGATGACGCCGCAGGCGAATTCGAAATCGCGCTTGTAGAGCCACTCGTTGACCACGTTCGGCAGCACGTTGTAGGAGCCGAAATACCAGAAGAATATCTGGACCAGCAGCGGCGTGTTGCGAAAAAATTCGGTATAGGAAGCGCTGAACCAGACCAGCGGCCTGACCTTGGACAGGCGCATGACGGCGATGACCGTGCCGAGCGCCAGGGACAGGACGATGGAGATGGCGGAGATGTGCAGCGTGGTGACGAGGCCGGACACGAGCCACTGCCCGTATTCGCCGCTGACCACCTGGCCGAAGTCGAATTGGTACGCCAAGGATGTTCCCCAAACCCTCGATTGTCGTTGCCCGCCTGACCCGCCGTCCGCGCCGCCCGGATGTCTCCGGCCGGCGCGGACGGCGTCTTACCGCCCCGGAAGCGGAGCGGCAGCCCGACCCGGACGGCGGGTCAGGCGCGTGCGCGGCCTACGGCCACAGCTCCATCTTCCAGGTCAGCGGCAAGTAGTCCTTCTTGCCCTTGCCGAACCACTTCTCGTAGATCTTCTGGTATTCGCCGGTTTCCCACATGTTCATCAGCGCCAGGTTGACGAAGTCGCGGAACTTGGAGTCGTTTTCCGGCAGGCCCAGGCCGTAGGGCTCGGGGGAGATGTAGTCGCCGACGATTTCCCAGGCGTCCGGGTTGTCGTCGCTGTTCTTGATGCCGACGAGAATGGACTCGTCCGTGGTCATGGCCTGCACCTTGCCCTGCTTGAGGGCGAGAAAGGCCTCGGGGTAGGTTTCGAAGGAAATGACGGTGCAGTCGGGCTGGGCCTTCTTCACGTTCTGCTCGGAGGTGGAGCCCTTGACCGAGGCGACCTTCTTGCCGGCGAGGTCGGCCGCGGAATTGACGCCGCCGCCCTTTTTGACCAGCAGCTTCTGGCCGGTCATGAAATAGGTGATGGAGAAGTCGACCTGATCCTCGCGCTCCTTCTTGTGGGTCATGGTGGCGGCCACGATGTCCACCGCGCCCTGGCCGAGCATGGGGATGCGCGTGGAGGAGGTGACGGGCTTGAGTTCCAGCTTCACGCCCAGGCGCTTGGCCAGGGCTTCCATGATGTCGATTTCGAAGCCCACGATCTGGTTGGTCTTTTCGTCCACGTAGCCGAAGGGCGGCTGGGAGTCCTTGACGCCGGCGACGAGGGCCCCGCGCGCTTTGATGTCGTCGAGCTTGCCGGCGGTGGCGAACGGGGCCGCGCACAGGACGGCGAGGCAGACAAGGGTCGAGATCCAGGCAGTTTTGCGCATGGAAGCCTCCTTCGGGGCGGTTGGGGTGTTTTTTCTCCGGGCCGCGGAAAAGGTGTTCACAAAATTTCCTTGAGAAACAGCTTGGTGCGCTCGTGGCGGGGATTGCGGAAGAACTCCCCGGGGGGCGCGCCCTCGATGATCTCGCCGTGGTCCATGAACACCACCCGGTCGGCGACCTCGCGGGCGAAGCCCATTTCGTGGGTCACGCACAGCATGGTCATGCCGTCGCGGGCCAGATCCTTCATGACGCTCAGCACCTCGTTGATCATTTCCGGGTCGAGCGCCGAGGTGGGCTCGTCGAAGAGCATGACCTTGGGGTGCATGGCCAGGGCCCGGGCGATGGCCACCCGCTGCTGCTGCCCGCCCGAGAGTTCGGCCGGGTACTTTTTGGCCTGCGCGTGGATGCCCACGCGGTCGAGCAGGGAAAGCGCCAGCTCCTCGGCCTCCTTGCGGGCCATTTTTTTGACCTTGATCGGGGCCAGGGTGATGTTTTTGAGCACCGAGAGGTGAGGATAGAGGTTGAACTGCTGGAACACGATGCCGATGTCGCAGCGTAGGCGGTTGACGTCGATGTCGTCGCCGTGGATGTCGTGGCCGTCGAAGAGAATGTGGCCTTTTTGGTATTCCTCGAGCCGGTTGACGCAGCGGATCAGCGTGGACTTGCCCGATCCGGACGGGCCGCAGATGACGAGCACCTCGCCCGGCTCGACGGCGTCGGAAATGCCTTTGAGGACGTGAAATTCGCCGTACCATTTCTGGACGTTGTGAAATTCGATCATGGGCATGGGCGCGACAATTCCTTTTCCGCCAAACCGCGGCCAGAGGCCCGGCGGCGATCGGGTGGCAGATATCAGAGCAATCCGTAATGAGCCAAGATGCGGCAATACGGCCATTTTGTCAAACACGGCGGAACACTGGAGCGCTTCGGCTCCCAAGCGATTTTCCGTTGCGCAGGAAGCGGCCCTTCCGTAATCATATCGGTCAGGGAGCGACGATGCGGCTGCGGTGGAAATTTTTTCTGGTCCTTTTGGCCTTCAGCCTGGTGCCGCTTGTGGCGCTCACGGGATTTACCCGCGGCAACGTCATCCGGCTCGGCCGGGCCATCGCCGACGAAGGCCGGGAAATCCTGACGGGCATCATCAAAAACGAGCTGCGCCAGACCGCCGAGGACTATGCCCTGGTGCTGCGGCGCTCGAAAAGCGCCATGGACTTCAGCGTCACGGTGCTGGCTTCCGAGGCCGAACGGGCCGTGGCCGGCGCGGGAGCCCGGGCCGCCGACCCCACGCCGGTCTACCGCGCGCCGGACGTGGCCGCCGCGCGCAACGCCCCTCCGGACATGGCCGACGACGCGGCCTACGCCAAACGGCTGGCCGACGGCGGCAGCGAACGCCTGCCCATCAGCCGCGACGCGCCCGTGATCTACCGACCGCCCGGCGCCCGGGGGAAAAACGGCGAGGACGTGCGCCTCGCGTCCCTGGGGCCGACCTTTTCCCTGCTGCGCGCCGAACTCGGCGACCTGCTGCTGTTCGCCTCCGTGACCCTGGAAGACGGCAGTCACGTCTCCTTCCCCGGCCACGCCGGCTATCCCGCGGACTACGATCCGCGGGAGCGGCCCTGGTACACGGCGGCCAAGGCGGCCTTCGCCCCCTTCGCCCCGGCCGGCGGCCCCGTCATCTGGAACGCACCGGCCGTGGACGCCGCCACGGGACAGGTGACGCTCACGCTTTCCAAGGCGCTGGCCGGACCCGGCGGCCGCTTCCTCGGCGTGGCCAGCCTGGACGTGCCCCTGGCGCGGGTGCTCCAGGAGCAGGAGATCGCCTCCCAGTGGTCCGAGGCCATGCGCACCTTCCTCGTCGCCCCGGCCCTGGACCCGGCCACGGGCCGCGACAGCCTCTACGTCTGGGCCCAACGTTCCTACGAAAACCACGTGCCGGACTGGAAGAGCGCCATCAACTTCGAGCGCCTCTCCTCGCCGGACACGGCCCGATTCGGCGCGCTGCTGGCCGCCCTGAAACGCGGCGGAGCGGGCGCGGCGGAGCTTCCCTACAACGGCGAGGACGCCTTCTGGGCCTACTCGCGGTTCATGGACGACGCCTATTTCCTCATCATCGTGCCCAAGTCCATGCTCGCGCCCCTGGCCGAGCAGGCCACGCAGGAAATCGGCGCGGCCGTGGGCAACCTGCTGCGCCTTTCCGGCGGCGCGATGCTGGCCGTGCTGGCCGCGGCCACGGTTGCCGCGCTGTGGATCACCAAGGCGTTCGTGCGGCCGATGATGGCCATGATCGACGCCTGGAAGCGCCTGGGGCGGGGGGATTTTTCCGTGCGCCTGGAATACCGTCTCAAGGACGAACGCCAGGCCCTCGTGGACGCCTTCAACGAGACCGTGCCGGTACTGGCCGACCATATGCGGCTGCAACGCTCCCTGGAACTGGCCCAGGAGGTGCAGCGGAACCTGCTGCCCGCGGCGCCGCCCGTCGTGCCCGGGCTCGACATCGCCGGCGCGGCCATCGCCTGCGACGAGACCGGCGGCGACTACCTCGACTACCGGGCCGTGGACCGCGAGGGAGAGGTCTGCCTGGATACGGCCGTGGGCGACGTGACCGGACACGGCGTGCCCTCGGCCCTGCTCATGGCCACGGCGCGGGCGCTGCTTCTGGCCACCGAGGACAGCGAGACCCCCGCCCAGCGCGTGACCCGCGCCAACCGGCTGCTGTGCCGCGACGTGGGCGATTCGGGCCGGTTCATGACCCTGCTCGGCATGGAGGTGCGGCCCCGCACGGGGGTGGCGCGCTACGTGCGGGCCGGGCACGACCCGGTCATCCTCTACGATCCAGACGCCGATTGTTTCGAGCAATGGCCGGGCAAGGGCCTGCCGCTCGGCATCGAGCCGGAATACCGCTACGCGGAGACCGTCATGCCCTTCGACCGGCCGGGGCTCGTCCTGGTCATCGGCACGGACGGCATCTGGGAGGCCCGCAACGCCTCGGGCGCGATGTACGGCAAGGACCGGCTCATGGAAACGGTGCGCGGCGCGGCGCGGGGGTCCGCGGCGGAAATCGTCGCGGCCGTCATCACGGAATTGGCCGCCTACCGCGGCACGGTCCGCCAGGAGGACGACGTCACCCTGGTGGTGGTCAAGAAGATCTGAAAAAGGCCGGGCGCACACGCATGCCCGGCCTTTCCTCCGGGCGCGGCGGAAGCCGCGCTCAGCTCTCCGCTTCCGTTGCGGACTCGAGGAGCGTCACCTCGATGCCCGTCTTCTTTCCGATCTTGCGGGCTGCGGCCATGTTGGGCACGGCCACGTCGATGGTGCGCCGGAAGCGCTGGTGCATGGTATCTTCTATGATGAACACGCCGAGGCCCTCGATGTGGATCCTGTCGCCGAACTCCCAGCCGGCGCGCAGCAGGTCCCGGGAGACGGCCACGATGCCCGGCCGGATTGGCGTACCGAGGGCGGTGCCGGATTTGGTGCCCGGCCCGCCGTTTTCCCGGGGGGAAGGGGTGTAGGCGGTGACCGTGGCGGCGATGCGTTTTTTCGGGGAATACTTTCCCGTATGAACTTTCTTGCCTTGGGAAGCCTCGACAGTAACGGCTAAGGTTAACGCCATAACAAAGAATACAAAGACTCTCATGCTGCACGACTCTCCACGCAGCGCCGATGCAATATCCGTCGATCCGGCGACGGGTTGCCCCGGCTGCTGGCAAGACGATCCCGGCTGCGGCGGGCATGGATCGGGTGACTTCGGTGATGCGAGGAATACTCTCGGAGATGAAGCGAGCCGCGAGGGTGATACGGAGTGATTCTCGGTCCGTTTTGAAGCGTCGCTACCTAGTGGAGGCATAGGACCTTGTCAAGCCGAAACACCCCTTCCCAGCCAGGGATCCGTAAAATAATTATTCCATAATATCATTATATTATGATTTTTAGTCGAAAAAAATACGCCATGTCGCAACGGAAAGGTCCTGCGCCACAGCCTCGGGAATACCCTAGCTTTCCAGGAGAAAATACCTGAAGTCGGCGCGGACTTGCGCCGTCCGCCCCTCCCGGCTACGATGCTGCCTCGCAAAGGCCGGCCGTCGCCGGAAGGAGCACGCGCATGTCCGTCATCCAGATTGCGCCCAGGCTCATGGTCGAAGATGTCAATCGGACCGTGGCCTTTTACAATGAAATCCTCGGCTTCGCCTTCGCCAAGGGCGTGGACGAAGCCACAGGCCGGTCCGTGACCGGCTGGCCCGCTCCCGTCCGGCTGGCTTATGCCGAAGTGGCGAGCGGCGACGCCGTCCTCGCGTTCCAGTCCCGTTCCTCCCTGGCCGCCGCGCTGCCGCGCCTGTCCGAAGCCCGCATCGGCGGCTCGGCCGTCATCGGCCTGCGCTGCGACGACTTCGACGCCGTGGCTGCGCGCCTCGCCGACGCCGTGCCGTTCATCAAGGCCCCGCACCAGGCCCTGCGCGGCGGGCGGGAACTCAGCATCGAGGACATCAACGGCTACGTGCTGACCCTTTTCGACACTCCATAACCGCCAACATCTTCGGAGCCCGACGCATGACCGATTCCGCAACGCTTTTCGCCAAGGCCCAGCAACTCATCCCCGGCGGCGTCAACAGCCCCGTGCGGGCCTGCCGCAGCGTGGGCTGCGACCCCCTGTTCATCGCCTCGGCCAACGGCTCGAAAATGACCACCGTCGAAGGCCGGGAGATGATCGACTACGTCATGTCCTGGGGCCCCATGCTGCTCGGGCACAACCACCCCGAGGTCAACGCCGCCATCCACGCCGCCGCGGACAAGGGCGCGAGTTTCGGCGCGCCCTGCCCCGACGAGGTCGCCCTGGCCCAGGCCGTTGTGGACGCCGTGCCCGGTATCGACATGGTGCGCATGGTCAACTCCGGCACCGAGGCCACCATGAGCGCCGTGCGCCTGGCCCGGGGGTTCACCGGCAAATCCATGGTCGTCAAATGCATCGGCGGCTACCACGGCCACTCCGACGCCTTCCTCGCCGCCGCCGGCTCGGGTCTCGCCACCTTCTGCATACCCGGCACCCCGGGCGTGCCCGAAGACACCGTGCGCCACACCCTGCTCGCGCCCTACAACGACCTCGCTGCGTTCAAGGAGCTCTTCCGCACGCGGCCGGACATCGCCTGCGTCATCATCGAGCCCGTGGCCGGCAACATGGGCCTCGTGCCCCCTGCCCCGGGCTTCCTGGAAGGCCTGCGCGAGCTGACGGCAAAGCACGACGCCCTGCTCATCTTCGACGAGGTCATCACCGGCTTCCGCCTTGCCTACGGCGGCGCGCAATCCGTGTTCGGCATCGACCCGGACCTGACGTGCCTGGGCAAGATCATCGGCGGCGGCCTGCCTGTCGGGGCCTACGGCGGCAAGCGCCGCATCATGGAGCGCATCGCGCCCTGCGGCGACGTCTATCAGGCCGGCACGCTCTCGGGGAATCCCCTGGCCATGGCCGCGGGCCTGGCGACCCTTGGCGCGCTCAAAAAGGCCGACTACGACGGCCTGGCCGCGCGCACCAAGGCCCTGGCCGAGGAAATGGCCGCCATCCTGCGTGAAAAGGGCGCGCCCGTGTACCTCACGCACATCGCGTCGCTGTTCACACTCTTTTTCTGCCAGGGCCCGGTCACGGACTTCGAATCGGCCAAGGCCGGCGACGCCGCGCTCTACGCCAGCTTCTACAACCAGATGCGCGAGGCCGGCATCATCCTCGCCCCCTCGGCCTACGAATGCGCCTTCACGTCCTTCGCCCACAGCGAGGACGACTACGCCCGCACCCTCGACGCCGTGCGCGGCGTGAAATTCTAAAACAGGCATCGCCTCCGGCGGCCGGGAGGGGAATCCCCTCCCGGGCCTCCCGGGAGGGGGAGACATGGCAGGGAGGCGTTGTTGATCGCGCCGTGGAAGCGGAAGCGGCCGCCGGCCGTGGCGGCGCCGCCCGGTGCGGCCATGCCCGCGCCCCGTTTCGCCGCGTTCCAGCCGCCGGCCCTGGAAATCCTCGCCGCGCCCGTGCCCGTGCGCTACCGCGCCACCCTTTACCTGTTGCTGGCTTTTTTCCTGTGCGCCCTGCTGTTCGCCTGCCTGGCCAAGGTGGACCGCATCGTGGCCGCGCCGGGAAAGCTCGTCTCCGCCAAGCGCAACGTGGCCGTGGCATCGCCCGACGGCGGCGTCATCCGCGACATCCGCGTCACCGCCGGCCAGACCGTGGCCAAAGGCGATCCCCTCGTCACCCTGGACCCGACCCTGGCCGAGGCGGGGCTGGCCGAACGCGACAAGGAAGAACGCGTGCTCGCGGCCAAGGTCTGGCGGCTCACCTGCGAAACAGGCGGCTCCTGCGCCGCGCCCCAAGGCCTGTCCGCCGACGACCTGCGTCTGGAACGCGAACTGCTCGCCGCGCGGCGCAGGGAATACGACGCCAAGGTCGAGGCGCTTTCCCGGCGCGTGGGCGAACTTTCCGCCAAGCTCGCCACCAACGCCGCGGAAGCGGCCAAAAACAGGAAGCAGATCGCCCTGGCCCGCGACCTGGAGCGCATGTACGGCGACATCTACAAGCAGGGAGCCAGCTCCAAGGTCGAATACATGAAGGCCCAAAGCCAGCGCATCGATGCCGAGGGCCAGTTGACCCGGCTCGGCAACGAGGCCGGCGAACTCCACCAGTCCCTGGCGCGGGCCGAAGCCGAAAAACGCGATTTCCAGACCAACCGCGCCGCCGAGGACGCAGGCGATCTGGCGCAGGCCAGCCGCGACCTCGCCGCCGCCGAGGAACAGCGCCGCAAGGCCGCCCACCTGCGCGAGCAGGTCGTGCTGCGCGCCCCCGAAGCCGGCACGGTCCTGGACGTCGCGGCCAAGGCCGCCGGAGCCGTGGCCGGGGCCGGGGAAACGTTGCTCACCCTCGTGCCCCAGGGCGACAGCCTCGTGCTCGAGGCCGAAGTCGCCGCCCAGGACATCGGCCGCGTGCGCCCGGGCGACGCCGTGCGCATCAAATTCGACGCCTTCCCCTTCCAGCGCCACGGCACGGCCTCGGGCACGGTCGCGACCCTCAGCCCCGACGCCCTGGAAAAGCAGACCCCCGAGGGCCAGCGCCTCTTCTACCGCGTGCGCGCGGCCGTTACCGACGCGCAACTCACCGACGTGCCGCCGGATTTCCACCTCTTTCCCGGCCTCTCCGCCACGGCCGAGATCAAGGTGGGCACCCGCCGCGTCATCACCTACCTCGCCTACCCTCTGGTGCGGGCCTTCGACGAAAGTCTGCGCGAACCTTGAACTTCTAAGGAGCTTCCGATATGAGCGACGAACTTTTCGTGGACGGCATCCTCGGCATCGGCTTCGGCAAGGGAGCCGTGCGCGTCGATTTCTTCGCCATGGGCGAAGGCCTCGACGCCAAGGGCCAGCCGACCAAGGAACGCAGGCAGCGCCTCGTCATGACCACCGAAGGCTTTGTCGAATCCTTCGCCTTGCTCGCCGGGGTCATGGAAAAGCTCAAGGCCGCGGGCCTCGTCGCCCCCCGCCCGGCCGCAAGCACAACCGGGACCGGGACCCCGCCCGCAGGAAACGGCGCTGCAAGCCCCAGCCCCAACTTCTGACCGCCCGCCCCCTCGGGCGTCCCACCCTCTGACCCGTCATATGGAGGCGCCCCATGGGTGAGACGCCCGATATCATGGGAAAAAGCCGTACGATGTGCCGACGCGCCAGACAGATCCTGGACGCGCTGGGCCTCGTGCGCGAGTGGAGCCGATTCGGGCGGCCGGTGTTGGTCGGGGCCGTGGCCCACGATCTGGCCCTCGACCCGGATATCGACATGGAAATCTACTGCCCGGTGCTGCGCCCGGAAGACGGCTTCGCCGTGCTCGCCCAGGCCGCAGGCCACCCCGGCGTGGGCGAGGCGCTCTTCCAAAACCACATGCACGGTCCGGACAAGGCGCTCTACTGGATGCTGCACTTCACGGACGACGACGGCGTCGTCTGGAAGATCGACATGTGGAGCGCGCCCGACGACTACGCCCTGCCCCGCGGCGAAGACCTCGTCGCCCCCCTGGCCAAGGCGCTCACGCCCGAAATGCGCCGCGCCATCCTCGAACTCAAAGCCTGGCGCGCCCGCACGCCGGACGCTTCCTTCCTGTCCGTGGACCTCTACCGGGCCGTCGTCTCCGGCGGCGTGCGCGATGCGGACGGCCTGCGCGACTGGCTGGAACGCAACGAGACAGGCGTGCTGACCGACTGGAAGCCGGAATAAGGCGAGAGGTGGGGAAGAGCGTAGAGGGGTGACGGATTCCCACCCACGATCACGTTCCCACCCGCCTACCAACCTCCCCGCCCAGGGGGGCTATCCCGTGAAGCTGAGGTAATTCTTCCCGACGCGGTCGATGAGCTGGAGATGGCGGTATTCGCCTTTGATCTGGCCGGCTTCGTAGATGCGGTAGGCTTCCTCCACGCATTTTTCGCACGCGCCGACGGGCGCTTCGACGCCCAGGCACAGCGGGTTGCGCGTGGATTCGGTTTCGTATTTGAGCATGCCCCGGCAGTGGTCGCACAGACGCACGGACTCGGTTTGGTATTCCGTTATGGCATCCGTATCGTAATACAACGTCTTGCGCCGCGTGAACCAGCCGTTGATGACATCGCCTTTGCCCGGTCCCTTGGGCTTGCGGGCCAGGGCCGTGATTTCGCGGCAGATTTCCTCGATGTATCCCGTGACCTTGGCCGGCTGGCGCACGGCGGCGGGGTCGAAGTTGGGCTCGCGCACGTGGGAGTAGTCCAGGCCCGCCATGGAAAGCACGAGTCCGAGGTTGACATAGGGCAGCGCGCCCTGGATGGCATAGCCGCCTTCGAGCACGGCGATGTCCGCGCCGAGCAGTTCGGTGAGGCGGGCGTAGCCCTGGGCCGAAAAGGCCATCTCCGTGATGGGGTCGGAGAAGTGGTTGTCCTGGCCGGCGGAATTGATGACGAGGTCGGGTTTGAAATCTTCGATGAGCGGCAGCACCACCTCGCGCATGGCGAAGAGGAAGCCTTCGTCGGAAGTGCCGGGCGGCAGGGGCACGTTGACGGTCGCGCCGAGGGCCTTGGGGCCGCCCATTTCGTAGGGGTAGCCCGTACCGGGGTAGAGGGTGCGCCCGTCCTGGTGCAGGGAAATAAAAAGCGTGTCCGGGTCGTGCCAGTAGACGTCCTGCGTGCCGTCGCCGTGGTGGCAGTCGGTGTCCACGATGGCCACGCGCAGGGAGCCGTAATGCTCGCGCAGCCATTCGAGCATGACGGCTTCGATGTTGATGTTGCAAAAGCCCCGCGCGCCGTGGACCACCTTCATGGCGTGGTGTCCGGGCGGGCGCACCAGGGCGAAGGCCTTTTGCGCCTCCTTGTCCATGACCGTACGCGCGGCGCGCATGGCCCCGCCGGCGGAGACGAGGTGGGAGGCGGTGGTCACGGCGGCCACGTCCGGGAAGCAGAAATGCACGCGGGAGACGTCCGCGGCCGTGGCCAGGTCGGGCTTGAGCTCGGTGATGCCGGCGATGTCGAAGACGCCTTCCTCGCGTAGCTGGTCCTGGGTGTAGAGCAGGCGTTCCTGGCGTTCGGGGTGCGTGGGCGAGATGGCCCAGTCGAAGGCCGGGAAAAAGACGATGCCCAGGGGATGGCGCGCCTTCAGCATGACTGCGAAACCGCCTGCTTGTACGCGGCCAGCACGCCCGGGCGCACCTGGCAGGCCACGCGGATGTTGTGGCCGACCTGGGTCTGGCCTTCGACCATGGGAAACGAGGACAGTTCGACGGTTTCGACGGGCGCTTCGCCGGGGTCCGCGCCGATGGAGGCGAGGTAGTCGCGAAGGCGCGTGGCGGCCTCGCCCTCGGCCGCGGCCGGGCTGAAGTTGTCGGCCACGCTACGCGCCACGCCGAGCGCCGGAATGGTCAGACGGCCGGCGGCCGTGTCGGCGAAGAGCTCCACGGAGAACGTGGGCCGCGCCAGGGCCGCGCCGATGGCGTTGGCCACGGCGAAGCTCTCGGGCACCACCACTTCCTCGGAAAAGGCGTCCTGGAGCAGGGCAGACAGCGCCAGGGCCGGGCCGCCCATGACGTAGACGCGCGTGGGCCGCACCTGCCGGCCTTCGAGCAGGTCGAAGATGGTGTAGACGGGCCGGTCGTTGATTTCGCGCACGAAGGCGGCCACTTCCGAGCGGATCTGGTTGACGGCGTTGAGGATAGCGGCCTCGGCCACCTCGTCGGGCTCGAAGCCGTGGGGCGCGCCCAGGGCGGCCATGCCGGCATAGGAGGCGCGCGGATCGCCCACGGCGATGACGTTTTGCAGGTTGAGCGCATCGACGAGCGTCGGAACCGGGCCGCCGAGGGCCATGGGCGGCCCCAGGCGTCTGGGGCCGACGCGAATGGCCTCGCGGGAGACGCTGACGGCCGAATCGCCGCCGACGCCGATGGAGCGGGTGCGCAGCGCCCGCACGAGCGTCGGCCGGCCGGCGATGGCGATGCCCTCGTTTTCGACCAGCGGCGCGCCCGCGGCGAACACGGCGATGTCCGTGGTGGTGCCGCCGATGTCGAGGATGACGGAATCCTCGGCGATGTCGCACACGGCGATGATGCCCATGACCGAAGCGGCCGGGCCGGAAAGGATGGATTGCACGGGCAGGGCGCGCGACACGGCAAGCGGCATGGTGCCGCCGTCGGCCTTGAGGACGCTGATGATGTCCGGCGCGATGCCGAGTTCGCGCACGGACTGTTCCACGGCGTCGCAGAAACGGTTGTAGACGCGCCAGACGGCGCTGTTGAAGTACGCCGTGGCGATGCGCCGGCCAAATCCCAGGCGGCCGGAAAATTCGTGCCCCAGCGACACGCAGTCCGAGTGCGGGGCGAGCAGTTCGCGCAGGGCCAGTTCCTGTTCGGGATGGCGCGTGGAGAATTTGGTGACGGCGGCATGGACCGTGACGCCCGCGGCGTTGCAGGCGCGCAGGGCCTCACGCGCGGCGGCCATGTCCAGGGCGGCGGTTTCGCGGCCCCGGTGGTCGATGGCCCCGGGCAGGACGTAATAATGCTCGCCCAGGCGGTAGGCCTCGGGATCGATGCCCGGGCCGCCGGACACGATCGCGCCCACGGAATCGGCCGTGCCCTCGACGATGGCGTTGGTGGATAGGGTGGTCGAGAGGTTGAGCCGGGAGATCGCCCCGGGCCCGGCCACGGCGGCGATGCTGGCCAGGGCCTCGCGAATGGAGGCAAGCAGGTCGTCGTGGTTGGTACGCAACTTGGCGCAAGCAACGACGCCTTCCGGCCCGATCAGGACCGCATCCGTATGGGTTCCGCCGACGTCGATGCCACAAAGCATGGAGCGACCGTAGCATCATGGCCGCCCGGCGTCGAGATGGCCGGGTGCGGGTTTCGCCCCGGGGTCAGAGACTTGCGGCGGCCACGGCGGCGGCCCGGATCTCGTCAAGCTGCCGGAGCACATCCGGCCGTCCGGCGCTTCCCGTGACGGCCGGGATGGGCGTCAACGTCCCGGGCGCGTCTTCCCCGCGTCCGCTCAGGACGTCGCAGGCCTCCTGGGCCTGCCACCCCAGGAGGTCGGCATGCGCGTCGTCCACGGGCGCAGGGTCGGCCTCCTGAAGCAGGAACAGCACGGTGACAAGCCGCGTCAGCCGCGTCGCGGCCCCGGCCAGGGCGTCGCAGGCCACGCAGGCGGGCGCCTGCGCATTGCCGCGCCGCCACTGGGCCACGGCCGCGGCCAGGGCCGCATTGGCCCGCTCGGCCAAGCGCTTGGCCGCGACGCTTTCCTGGTGGAAATGGTCTCCGCCTGCGGCCAGGGCGTTTCGCACCGTGCGCAGGTAATCGCCGTTCGCCGCAAACGACGCGGTCAAGAGCCCGCGTACCCGCGCCTCGGACGGCGCGGCCCACAGCAGGCTGGCCACGCCCCAGGCGGAGAGGCTCCCGGCCACGACGCAGCCCAGGCGCTCCACGGCGAGATGCCAGGGCTGCGTGGCGTCGAGGCTCGTCATGAGCACCACCGTGACCGTGATGAAAAAGACCGCCGTGCCGTAGTGGCGGCGCATCAGGTAGGTAAATATCGCGCAGCACGCGGCGATGACCGCGAGCAGCCCGGGCAGGGGCAACATTTGCCAGAGCGGCAGCCCGGCGACGAGCGCGCCGGCCACGGTGCCGGCCACGCGGTGGGCCATGCGCGCCCGGGTCAGGCCGGCGCTCGGCTGGAGCACGACCAGCATGGAAAAAGGCAGCCATGAGCCGTGGGGAAGCCCCAAGGCCTTGAACGCGGCCGCCGCGACCATGAGCAGCAGGGAAAGGCCCAGGCTGTAGCGCACGAGCGCCGGGTCCAGGCGGCGGCGAAAGCTGAAGGTTCCGCCGAGGGGACGGCCGATCCAGCGAACGATGCGCCGGCGCTGCTCGCGGAAGGCGGCGCGGCCGGCACGCGGCCGGCTGATCTGGCGTAGGGCGTTTTCCGTTTCCGCGAAGCGGCCCGCGGTTTCGGCCACGAGCGCCGCCAGCCGGCCGTCTGCGGCATCGCCGTGCGCGGCTGCGCGCTCCAGGGCTTCGCGCGCGGCGTGCATGGCCCGGACCGCGATGCGCATGCCCCCCGGCCGGGGCCGGACCACCACGTGGGCCACGGTGTTGGCGGCCTTGGCCAACAGGTCCAGGGCCTCGGGCAGAGCGTCGCTCGTGGCGACGGGATGTTCCCGCAGGGCGCGCAGGGCGGTCAGGCGCGCGGCGAAACGGGCGGCGGCCAGGTTGGCCGCGGCGAGGTTGTTCCAGAAGGGATGCGCGCCGGGGCCGGCCAGGGGCGCGATCTGGGCATAGGCGGCGTCGAGCGTGGCGCGAAGCGCGCGTTCGAGCCCTGCGGCGGCCGCGTCGCCGGACGCGTCGCCGTCGCGCAGGCCGCGGGCCACTGCGCGGGCAAGACCGGCCACGCCCACCCAGTTGCGCCCGACCAGGCGACGCAGGGGATATTGCGGCCTAAGCGGCCAGTAGGCGAGCAGGCAGGCCACGCCGAAAAGCCCGCCGGCGAAGGTGGCCAGGGCGTGCGTTCCGGCTGCGGGAGCGAGTGCGGCCAGGGGCGTGCCCAAGGGGGCCATGCCGAGCGCGGTGAACAGAATCAGCGCGCAAGGCACGGCGGCCCCGGGGCCGTAGTCGCGGCAGACCTGCCGCCACAGGCCCACGGAAAGCCCGAGCGCTCCCGTGACGGCCACGGCCCCGGCCAGGGAGCCCGCGGCAAGGGTGCCGCAGGCGGCGCTTGCCGCAAAGGCCGCGGCGAGCAGGCACAGCAGGTTGAGCCGCAACACGTATGGGCCTTCCACATCGACCAGGGCGATGCTGTGCGCGGAAAAGGCGGCGAACACGGCGTCCTGGGGCGAACCCAGGGCCAGCCCGGCGAGGAACGGGACCATGAAGACGACGGCCCCGCGCAAGGCGAGCAGCAGGCCGCGCAGAGCCTCGGCGCGCTGCGCAGACTGCGCCAGCCAGTGGGGGAGCAGAAAGAGATCGGGAAGATACGGCGTCAGGCGGCGGGAAACGGCGGCAAAGGACATGCGGGGCTCCTACTCCCGCCTTTTTCGCCTGTAAAGGTCAGAGGACTCCGGCGACGAGCAGGGCGGCAAGCACGAGCAGCATGGCCCCGACCAGGCGGTGCAGGGTTTCGATGGTCATCTTGCGCAAAAGCCGCGCGCCGACAAAAGCCCCGACAAAGGCGCAGGCCGTGGCGGCCGCAAGCAGCCCCAGGTTGTCGGCCACGTCCGGCGCGGACAGGTGGGAGGCGTAGACGGTCAGGCGCGTGGCGTCCACCATGCAGGCCACGACAACGCCCGTGGCGATGAACGTCTCCTTGGACAGGCGAAGGCGCAGCAGAAAGGCGCTGCGAAACGCGCCCTGGTGCCCGGAAAGGCCGCCGAAAAACCCCGAAACCAGCCCGCCCACGGGCAAAAGCCCCGGCGGCAGGCCCCGGCCCTTTATGGCGTTTGCGATCTCGAGCCAGGAAAAGAGGCCGATGAGCAGCCCGACCACGAGCTTGACCGGGGTGACGGCAAGGGAGCGCCCGAACAGGGAATAGGCAAAAAGCGGCGGCAGATCGGCAAGCCACAGGAGCAACGCCGCGCCGGCAAAGCTCGCGACCACGGCCGGCAGGCCGAAGCGCAGGCAGGCGCGGCGGTCTGCCTTGCCCGCGAACAGGGCCAGCTTGAAGAGGTTGTTGGCGAAATGCACGAGCGCGGTCATGGCCACGGCGGCCTCGATGGGGAAAAAAACGGCCATGACCGGGGTGAGGATGGTGCCGAGGCCGAAGCCGGAGAAAAGGGTCAGGGCCGAAGTGGCAAGGGCCGTGGCGCACACGGCGATGAAGGCGACGGACATCGGGACTCCGAAAGCGGTCGTATGGGGGCATCCTTACGCCCCTCGGGCGACGGTCCCGTGACGCTGCGGGCGGGCGTCAGCCCCGCCCGTAGCGCCCCATGAGCGTGGCCGAGGCCAGGATGTGGCCTTTGGCGGCGCGCAGGATCTCGGCCTTGGCTGCGCCGGGCGGCAGGTCGAGCATGGCGTCGAGGGCGTAGAGCGTGAAGAAGTAGCGGTGGACGCCGCTTGGCGGGCAAGGGCCGTCGTAGCCGTAGCGCCCCCAGCTGTTGCGCCCCGACAGGCTGCCGTCGGGATAGGCCGGGGCCTGGTGCAGGCCCTCGGGCAGACCGGGCGTGGCCGGGGAAAGGTTGTAGAGCACGAAATGGTCCCAGACTCCGGCCGGGGCGTCGGGATCGTCGCAGATGAGGACGAGGCTTGCCGCCGCGGCAGGAACGCCGGCAAAGGCCAGCGGCGGCGACAGGTCCGCGCCGTCGCAGGCGTGGCGCGACGGGATTTTCCCTTCGTGGACAAAAGCCGCTGAGGAAAGGGTCATCGCCATGGCGGACTCCTTGCCGCCGCCGGGAACAGGCCTTCCGGCGGCGGCAGGGCGCAGTCGCAAGCGCCCTCTAGTCGTCGAAATCGCCTTCCGGTCCCTTGTCGCCGCTGATGGACGCCGCGCGTTCGAGGATTTTCTCGCGGGTCCAGGCGGCCGGGTCCTCGATGCGCCCGGCCTTGGGGCCGAGGTCGTAGGTGCCGGCGGCGAGCAGTTCCTCGATGGCCAGGGAGCCGGTGCCGGCGGCGTTGAACACGTCGGTCAGCAGCCCGTAGACGAACTCGGCCACGGCATCGACCATGTGCGCCCGCACGGCAGCGGGCTGGGCGAGGAGCTTTTTCTCGAAGACGCAGTTGAGCTTCTTGTAGTCGCCGGCCTTGATGGCCTTGCCGTCGGCGTAGGCGACCATCTCGGCCCACAGCGCGTCGTCCAGGCCCTTGCCCGGTTCCTTGATGAAGGCCCCGGCCGCGTCCATGATGGCGTTGCCGTAGTCGTTGACGGCCACGCCCCAGGAGACCATCTGCAGGGCCGTGGCCACATTGGCCTTGGTCGTCGCGGTCTTGGCGGCGATTTCCTTGAGCTTGTCGGACGAGTTGCCCGAGGTGCCGTGCTGGGCGCCGGAGATGCCGTAGGGGGCCAGCGCCTCGTGGATGCGCGCGGTCAGCCCCACCTGGATGCCCGTGGCCGAGGCCTCGATGCCGTGGGTGGTGCCGTTGTTGAGCGCGATCCAGTCCGGGTGGATGCCGTGGGCGTTTAAGCCCTTGATGAGAAAGAGCGCCTCGTCGGGCGTGGACAGGCCGGATTTTCCTTTGATCTCGCCGACTTCCGTCTCGTAGCCGGCCCAGGTCGGCACGTAGGGGGCCAGCGCGATGTTGGCCAGCAGGTTTTCCGCGTCGGGCAGGTGGGAGGCGTCGATGGCGATGGAGGTGATGCCGGCCTCGAACAGGGTGGGGATCTCCACCTGGGCCTCGGCCACGTCGCCGGGCTTCTTGATGCCGTAGTGGTCGGCGTGGATGGCCACGGGCACGGTGACGCCCAGCTCGTTGGCGGCCTGGTCGGCCTGACGGGCGATGTTCCACATGTTGACGTCGCAGTAATTGGATTCGGAGCGGGCGATTTCGAGGATGATGGCCGCATCCGCGCGCTGGGCCGCGAGCAGCGCCCCGCGCAGCACGAAGTTGCTGCGGGCGTTGCCCGCGATGGTCATGGCGTGGCCTTTCTTGCGCATGGCCCGGTCGATGGCCTTGCCGCTGACGAGCAGCGCCCGGGAATTGGGGAAGAGCTTCTTGATGTTGGGCGGGCGGCCGACGGCCAGGGCCTGTTCGAAAGCGGTATCGGGCTTGGTCATGCATTCCTCCTGGGCTTCATGCCGGGCCGTGGCCCGGGGCGCGGACGGGCGTATCCGGTGTCGCTGCGCCGGTTTGGTGATTCAATGCGCCGCGCGTTTCAAAACGGCGCGAAAAGGTCCTTGATGCCGTGGCGCTCGAGGATGGCCGCGGCGGCGGGATCGTCCGCCGTGGCGGCGAGCAGGGCGGCCACGGACGGGGCCAGGATCGAGCGCACGGCGGGATAGCCGATGCCGGCCAGGCGTTCGGCCAAGGCCGTCAGGCGCGCCAGGTTGGCGTCGGCGGGCGCGGACCGGCAGCGGCCCAGGATGTCGCAGGACACCACGTCCTCGGCGCTTTCCGCCGGAAGTTTGGCCACGTAGACCGCGCCGCCGCACACGGCGCAGGTCACTTCGCCCGGCGCGGTCGCGGCCACGGGCAGGGTCCAGTGGGAGGTGGTGTTGCCGCAGGCGTCGAATTTCCGCATGTGGAAAAAAACGCTTTCCGCGGCCCAGCCGAAATCGGCATGACTGGGGTCGTTGATGCAAAAAAGCTTGCGCGACAGCATGCTCGCTCCTTTTGCCCGGATGCCGGGCGCACTCTTTCCCGCATAGTACGAGCCGGCGAAACAATCAATAAACCCGCCCCGGTTTCCCTCCCGTCACGGGGATTTTTCCTTTTGTTTACGGCCTGATTCTGCTACCGCATGCCTCGCCCGGCAAAAAGCCGCCCGGGGGAGCCCGCATGTCCGGATACCTCTACGTCCTTGCCGCCGCCTCGCTTTGGGGCCTCATCGGCCCGCTTTCCAAGCTCAGCTTCGCCGCCGGCATGGACACGGTGGAAGTGGCGTTCTGGCGCACCACCCTGGCCTGGTTCTTTTTCGCCGGGCAGGCCATGTGCGCCCGGGAAGTCCGCATCGCCCCGCGCGACCTGCCGGCCGTGGCCGGATTCGGCGTGGCCGGCATCGCCGGCCTTTTTGGCGCGTACGTCGTGGCCGTCGAGGCCGGGGGCGCGGCGCTGGCTTCGGTGCTGCTCTACACCGCCCCGGCCTGGGTGGCGCTCCTTTCGTGGCTCTTCCTCAAGGAGCCCATGGGCGGCTTCAAGCTCGCGGCCGTGGCGGCCACGGTCCTCGGCGTGGCCGGAGTGAGCCTGGGACCGGGGTTTTCAGGAGAGGCGGCCTGCGGCGGCAAGGCCATCTTCTTCGGCCTGCTCTCCGGAGTGACATACGCTTTGTATTACATCTTCGGGAAGTACTACCTTTCCCGTTACCGCACGCCCACGCTTTTTCTCTACGCCCTGCCCGTCGGCTCCCTGACCCTGCTGCCGTTCGTGCACTTCACGCGGCCGACCCTGGCCGGGGCCGTTCCCTGCCTGTTGCTGGCCGTTTTCTCCACCTACGGCGCGTATTCGATCTATTACGCGGGCCTCAAACGCCTGGAAGCCACCCGGGCGGCGGTGGTCGCCACCCTGGAGCCGGTCATCGCCGCCGTGCTCGCCTACGCCATGTTCGGCGAGCGCTTCAGCTTCGCTGGCTACCTGGGTGCGGGACTCATCATCGGCTCGGTGCTGCTCACCATCTGGGACGGGGCCAGGGAACGCTTCCGCGCGCCCCTGCCCGGCCGGTCGGACTCCCGCGCAGGCTAAAGAAGGACCGCGCCGGGGCCGATGAGGCGGAAAGGGATATTTTCGCACAAGCCCGGAGCGGGCCGTCGCCATGAACGAAATCGATCTCAACACCGCCCTGGGCGGAGCCGAATCGGCCGCAAAGACCGAAACGTCCGCCGCGCGCCAGGAAACGCGTGCCACCGCAGCCCCCCGCGAGCCCGAGCGCGACACCGTACGCGTGGAGGCGCTTTTAAAGGCCACGGCCTCGCGCCTCGTCACCGACGAGGCCACGCGCGTGGTGCAGGTCGAGATCCTCGACCCGGCGACGCGCAAGGTGCTGCGCGCCTTTCCGGACAGCGACTGGCTCAAGGTGGTGCGCGCGCTGCAAACCATGGCCGGCGAGGCCATCGTGGACAAAAAGACTTAGGCCGGCCCTCCTTTTCCCACGCGGCTTCCTTGCGGGCACACCCTTTTTCCCATAAAAAAGGAACGGATCACACGCGAAGACGGCTCGTGCGGCGTCGACGTCATTTCGCCACCTCAACCCCCCGTGTCGTTCCCGTCGCCGCCATGTCCACAACCGCCCCCCCTGCCCCGCGCCCGTTCCCCCTTCGCCAGGCGACGCTGCTCGTCGCCGTGGCCACGGTCCTCTACGTCGTCCTCGGCATGCTGCTCCTGGCCGCCAAAGGCGATGCCAGGCGTTTTCGCGACGAACTCATGGCCGCCGGCGGACGCATCGACGACATCCGGCTGGCCGCGGAAAAAATGCACGCCCAGGCCCTGCTCGCCGCCGCCACCGGTGAGCAGATCTTCGCGGTCCGCCATGCCGAGATCGCCCGGGTACTCCCGGGCTGGATCGAAGCGCTGGCCCGGCTGGAGCGGCAATCCCGCGTGCCGGTGCAGACGGCCGCCCTGGCCCAACTCCTTCAGGCCGTGGCCGCCACGCAGCACGAAGCCCTGGACGCCGCCCTGCAAAACGACCTGCCGCACGCCTGGGCGCTGTTGCGAAGCCTCGGCTACGAAGACGCCCAGGCCGCCTTGCGCGATTGCCTCGCCGACTGCGCTGCGGCAGTCGGTCTGCGCGCCGACGAAGCCCTGGCCCGCCAGCGACGCTACACCTGGATCGCCTTGTGGTGCCTCACGCTTTTCACCCCGCTTTTCGCCTGCGCGGGCGCGCTGTTCGTACGCCGCGCCCGCCGCGACGCGGCCGCGAACATCGCTGCGCAGGAAGCGCTGACCGCCTCGGAACGGCTTTTCCACGACACCTTCGAACTCGCCGGCGTGGGCATCGCCCATGTGAGCCTCGACGGGCGCTTCCTGAACGTCAACGAACGCTTTGCCGCCATCACGGGCTACAGCGTCGCCGAACTGACGCAAACCGGATTCGCGGCCATCACGCACCCCGACGACATAGCGGCGGACCTGGAGCTGGTCCGCCAACTGCATGCGGGCGAAATAGCGACCTATTCCATGGAGAAACGCTACCTGCGCAAGGACGGGGACACGGTATGGGCGGCCCTGACCGTGTCCCTGGTCCGTGACGCCGGCGGCCGGCAGCTCCACTTCATTTCCGTCATCGAAGACATCAGCGCCCGCAAGGCGGCCGAGACGGCGGCCCGCGAAAGCGCCGCGACCCTTGCCGCACTGCTCGACGCCACCACCGACCGAGTCATCCTGGCGGACGCCGCGGGCACGGTCCTGACCGTGAACAAGGCCTCGGCGGAAAGCCTCGGCCGCGCCGCAAACGACGTCATCGGCCGCAACTTCACGGAACTGTTCGGCGACGCCCTGGCGGCCCCGCGCCTCATGCGCCTGCGCCGGGCTCTCGCCACGGGGCGCATCCTGCGCTTCACCGACGAACGCGACGGCGTGGTGCTCGACAACATCGTCGCGCCCCTGCCCGGCCGCGACGGCGCGCCGGGCGCGGTCGCGCTTTTCGCCCGCGACGCCACGGCGCTCGTGCGGGCCAGGGAGGAGGCCGAGGCGGCCAACCAGGCCAAAAGCCGTTTCCTGGCCAACCTCAGCCACGAGATCCGCACACCCTTGAACGGCATCATCGGCATGGCCCAAGTCATGGCCGGTCTCGACCCCGACGACGCCCAGCGCCAGTGCCTGGACGACATCGCCAGCGCCTCCACCGCCCTGCTCTGTCTGATCGACAACCTCATCGAACTGTCCCTGCTCGAAACCGGGCAGATGGCCTGCGAACCGGAGCTCTTCTCCCTGGCCGACATCCTGGAAGCCGTGGCCGCCACCCTCGCCCCCCGGGCCGCGGAAAAACACCTGTCCTTCACGACCGCGCTTGCGCCCGACGTGCCGGCGCTCGTGCGGGGCGACGGCGACAAGCTGCGCCGCATCCTGCACATCCTGGGCGACAACGCCGTCAAATTCACAACGCAAGGCGGCGTGGCCGTGGAACTGCGCTGCCGCGACGCCTGCCCAAGCGAGGAAAGCCCGGCCCCGACCGTGACCCTCGCCTGCATCGTCACCGATACCGGCGTCGGCATAGCCCCCGAGGCGCAAACCCGCATTTTCGACAGCTTCACCCAGGCCGACGGCTCGGCCACCCGCCGTTTCGGCGGCATCGGGCTCGGGCTCGCCATCGCCAGCCGTCTGGCCCGCCTCCTTTGCGGCGACATCACCGTGGCAAGCCGTCCCGGCCAGGGCAGCGTCTTCACCCTGACCATCCCCCTCGAACTTCCGAGCCCGGCAATGGGCGACGACCCGGGGCAATGAACGCGCCCGCGCCGAGCTTGTCCCCGGCCGAACGCTTTGCGCGGGACATGGCCGTGCTGCGCCAGGGGGGGCTGCCCTGGGATGGCCGCCGCGTCGTCCCGTTCCCTGTCGCGCCCTACCGGCCGCGCACGGGCGACGTGGTCCTGCGCCTTCTGGCCATGCCCGAGTCCATCGGTCTGGCCGCCACCAACCTGTCGGGCTACTCCCATTGCGGCGTGGTCCAGGAAACGGACGGCCATGCCTTCGTGATCGACTGCTATCCCCCCACCAACGGACACCCGGGAGGGGTGCGGCACACGCCCTTCGCCGCCTGGACCACCACCGAAGCCGGCGTGCCCGTGCTGCACTGGCAGGCGCTTCGCCGGCCGGACATGGACGCGGACGCGGCCGGGCGGACCCTCGACGCCCTGGCCTGCCGGGAGCTGCGCTTCTCCCTGGTTCTCGAGCGCCACGACGCCCTGGCCGAGGGCATCGGCGAAGAGGCCAACTGTTCGGCCTTCGCCCGGGCCTTCCTCGAGGCCATGGGCACGGACTGCTCCCCGGCCTTCGCCGCCACGGCCGTGACCACGCAGGTGATGACGCGTTTTTTCTTCCTGGCCGAAAACGGCTTCTACGACGCCGCGCCTGGCGGAGCGGGTCGCGAGTTCTACGATCTGGCGAAGGCCCACGGATTGACCGCCCTGGCCACCTATCCCCGGGCCACCATGCCGCCGGGATTCGGCGAGCTGCTGCCGCAACTCGTCCCCGCGGGCTACGGCCAGGGGCAGGCCGTCTCGCGGGCCATGCGCCGCTTCGCCCTGGCCGCCTACACCGCCATGGTCCCCATGGTGCGGGCGGCCGTGGCCTGCCACGGCGTCTTGCCGGAAATCGCCCTGACTTGGCTTAAAGGCCGCGACGCCTGGGGGCTCGCCCCCCTCGTGCGCGTCCTGCCCCGGACCGTCCCGGTGCAGGGAACGGCCCTGGCCGTGGCGGGGCTCCTGGCCCTGGCCGACACGCCCGCGCCCTACGTGACCATCCCGCTGGCCGTGCATTTCGCGTTCACCCGGTCCGGGCCGTTCGGGGAGCTTTGGCAGCGCGGCCTGCTGCGACTTGCGCCCCGGGCCGCCGCCCTGGCCCGGCGCGCGGGCCTCGGGCCGTTTCGCCTCTTCGACGCCGCACCCGAACCGGAGGGGAAAAAGCCATGACCACCCAATATGCCAACCTGCTCTCGCGCCTGGCGATGCGAAACGGCTTCAGCTACCAGTTCGCCTTCCCGATCCTCGACAACCGCCGCCTCCTGCGCCGCCTCGCCTTTCTCGAACGCTTCCTGCCGCGGCCCCGCCTCGAACCCGTGCGCGAACCGATCTTCGTGATCGGGCTGCCGCGCACCGGCTCGACCTGGTTGCAGACGCTCCTTTGCGCCCATCCGGACGTGGCCTACGTCACGCACTTCGCCCACCACACCGCACCGTACTTCCGCACGGCCACGCTGCTCGCCCGGCTGCTGCATCTTAACGCCAGCGGCGAACGCTTCATCGGTGACTCCGTGGTCCACTCCCTGCACAGCCCTTCCGAAGGGACGCTCCTTTGGGGCGAATGGTTCGGCATGGACCCGGCCTGCCTGACGTACGACCCCTTCACCGCGGACGACCTCGGCCCGCAGGCCATAGCGGAGATCAAGGAGACATTGGCGCGCGTGACGGCGCTTTTCGGCCCGGGCAAGCGGTTTTTCGCCAAGAACCCGGCGTTTATCCCCTACACGCCGGCCCTGGCCGGGATGTTTCCGGACGCCCGTTTTCTCCACCTCGTGCGCGACCCCCGGCCCACGGCAAATTCCATGGTCAAGCTGCTGCGGGCCTGCCGCGCGCAGCTTGGCCGCATCAACGCCTCGGGAAAAGACCTCGCCATGCGCCTGACCGACTTCGTGCCCTACCCGCGCCTGCCGCGTCTGGCGCAGTACGTGGCGCGCTTCGGTGCCGACGACGTGCGCTGCACGGCGCGGCTGTGGCGCGACGCGACGCATTTCATGGAAGCCCTGGCCCCGGACGTGCCCCACATGCTCACCGTGCGCTTCGAATCCGTGCTGGCGGACCCGGCCGGATCCGTGGCGCGCATCCTCGACTTCTGCCGGCTGCCGCCGCTTCCGGCCGAGTCCCCGGCCATGGCGGCGCTTTTTGCGCAAACGGGCAAGGTGGCCCACGTCAACACCTACGGGGAGTACGACCTGATCGCGGACCTTTGCCGCGAGGCCATGCCTCGTGCCGGCTACGACCCGGACCGGCCCGTCGGGACGGTGCTGCCGGCGGGCGCGCCGGCGTTCGGGGAGATGGTGTGAGGGAAGCGCGCGGCTCAGCGACCCCGGCCGCGCAGGTCGTCGAAGCGGCGGCGCACGGTCTCCACGCGTTCGCGGTAGGCGGCGGCGTCGCCGTATTCCAGGAAGAAGCGGTAGCGGGAATGGGGGGAGCGCGGCGTGCGGGCATGGCGCACCGGGCACCAGTACTGCTCGGTGCGGCCGGCGACCTCGCGCACGAATCCGAGCAACCCGTTGAAATAGCCGCAATAGACGCAGTTGAGCTTCTCGATCCAGTTGAGGTAGCCGAGCGCCTGGCGGTCGATGACGATGTAGTCGCCGCGCCGGACCTTGGGGATGCCGTAGATGGGGAAGCACACCCACTGGTAGACGGTCACGGTCAGGTCCATGAGCAGGGCCGGAATGACCGCGCCCCAGATGACGGGGATGGTCAGGATCATGAGAAAGCCGGATTCGTAGACGTACGCGGCCCATTTCCTGGCCAGCAGGCGGTGCTGCTTCCTGACTTCCCGGGTGAAGCGGACCTTCTTGCGCTCTATGGTGTAGCGCACCTCTTCCCCGACCCGGTCGAACTCCTCGGCAAGTTCCTTTTCCAGGGCCTCCAGGCGCTCGGCGATGTCGTCGATTTTGGTCATGTCGGCTCCCCTTCGCCTGTTTTCGTTCCCGGTGCGGGACGCGGCCCCGGAAAGTCCGGAGCCGCGCGCAAGGTCCCTACTGCAAAGGATGCAGGCACTCGTGGCCGTGGGCCCGGCACAGCTCGTCCTTGTCCTTGAGATTCCCGGCGAGGAAGGCCTCGGCCGCTTCGCGCACCGGGCCCGCTGCGCCTCGCACCACGGTGAGCCCGGCCCGGCGCAGCTTGTCCGCCGCGCCCTGGCCCATGTTGCCGGCAATGAGCGCCGTAACGCCCATGCCGACCAGCGTCTCCACCAAATTCGAGCGGCAGCCGCACTCGGCCGGCGGCGCGAAGGTCTCTTCGCCCACCACGGCCTTGTCCTCGTTTACGGTCAGCACCGTGAAATAGCCGCAGTGGCCGAAATGCTCGTCCACCTGGCCGTCCCGGGAAGGGATTGCGATCTTGGTCATGGTTGGCTCCTTTCGATTTCCAGGCGCCACATAGCCGAATACGGCCGGAGGCGAAAGCCCCGGGCGTCAGCCCGCTGCCGGAGCCGCGCAGGCTCCGGCGAAGCCGCCCATGGCGGCAAGCGCCCGGGCCGTTGCCGCGGCGTCGGTGTGGACCACACCCCGGATGCCGAGCCCCGACGCAACTTCCACGAACATGGGCCGGTCGTCGATGTAGGCCGAAGTTTCGGGCGCGGCCTGGGCGATGTCCAGGGCCAGGCGGAAGATTTCCGCATCGGGCTTGCGCCGGTGCACGAAACACGAGGACACGAACGCGTCGATGAAGCAGTCCAGGCCAAAGGCGCGGATGCGGTGCATGTTGAGCTCGCGGCCCTCGTTGTTGACGGCCACGATGCGGATGCCGTGGCGCGCCTTCACCCCGCGCAGGTAGTCAAGCATCTCCGGCAGGGGCTGCGACCGGGCGTACATGAAGGCCTTGAACTCGTCCCGGCCGAAGGCGCGCGGCGCGTAGAACACCGTGCGGTCGAGGTATTCGTCCAGGCTGAGGCGGCCTTCCTCGTAGGCGTCGAAGGTCAGGTGGTGGCGTTCGTCCACCTCGCCGTGGTCCAGGCCGTAGGTGTCGCAGGCCAGACGCCGGGCGGCCCGGTCCCAGCCGTTGGTGAGCATCACGCCGCCGACGTCGCAAAAAAGAGTGCTGACAGGCTGTGGCATCTTCGCGCTCCTTTGCCGCGCGGGGCGGCAGGAAGCCACGATAGCATCCCTTGCGGGCCGCGCGTCAAGCGATGGGCGGCCGGCGGCGCGAGCGGAAAAGGCCCGTTGCGCGCACGGGCGTGGTGCGCCAGTTGCGGGTGATGGCCAGCATGCGCAGCATGAACGTGACGCCTATGGCCCCCAGGGCCGCGGCCAGGGGCGGCAGGGCGTCGCTTTGGCGCAGCAAGGGGTAGGTCAGGCAGCCGATCAGCGCGGCAAAGGCGTAGAATTGCCCGGGCCGGAACACGAGCGGCTCCTCGCCGGTCAGCACGTCGCGCAGGATGCCGCCGCCGCAGGCGTTGACCGTGCCGACCAGCACCGCCGGGGCGAAGGCCAGGCCGAACGCCAGGGATTTCTCCATGCCGACCACGGCGTAGGCGCCCAGGGCCGCCGCGTCCACCACGGCCACCAGGCGCTGGGACAACACGGCCCGCCGGCCGAAGACCAGGCAGGCCGCGGCCGCCGCGGCCACGGCGAAGAGGTAGTCCTGGTTGCGCACCACGGCGGGCACGCCGGCCTGGAGAAAAATGCCGTCGCGAATGAGCGCCCCGCCCACGCCCGTGGCCAGGGACAGCCCGAGCAGGCCGACGAGGTCGAACTCGCGGCGGATGGCCTCGATGGCCCCTGTGGCAGCCATGAGAAACACGGCGAACAGGTCGAGGAAAAGCGGCAGTTCGAACCCCTGGGTCATGGCGAAGCCTCCGTTGCACGCGCCCGCCCCGGACGGGGCGTCCGGGGCGGGCGGCTCACATAGGGCCGGCGATGCCTCGCGTCAAGAGGCGCTGCGGCCCTTGGGCCGCACCAGGGCCGCGAGCTGCGGGGCGATGCGCGGCAAAAGCAGCACGAAGGCCCCTACATACAGGAACGTGAAGAAGAAGTGGACCTGTGCGCCGTCCACGTGGCCCGGAAGATGCCGCCAGAAGGTTTCGGGCACGGCCGGGGCCAGGAACTGGCCGCAGAAAAGCCCGAACAGCAGCAGGGCCCCGCGGATGTCCAGGCGCAGCCCGGCAAGGAGCCCCACGGCCAGAAGCGACTGGGCGGCGGTGAGCAGGACCTCGTGCATCTGCATGCCGTCCAGGGGCATGGGCACGGCGAAGCTGCCGGAGGAAACGCCGTAGACGCCAGGGATCATGCCCACGAGCAGCGTCCACTGGTTGAGCTTGGAGGAGATGAGGCTCCCGAGCGCCATGCCGGCCATGCCGCGCAGGGCGAACATGATGGCGACAATGAATTCCGGGGCCTCGGAGGCGATGGGCGCGAGCCACTGCACGAGCAAAAATTCGTTCACGCCGAACATCCGGCCCGTGGCCACGAGGCCTTCGCTGAAGTGCTCGGCGTTGGCCACGATGACCCCGGCGGCGAAGAGAAACAGCGCAACCGTGGTCAGCCGCCTGTGCCCGACTGCAAGCCTTGCGAGACAGGCGGCCACGCCTTCGAGTTCCGGTTCCTCGCACTGGCGCCGTGCGGCGATGGCGATGTAGACGACGTAGAGGCCGATGAGCACTGCGCCGTCCACCCAGGTGAGCGTGCCCGAAAGGGGTATGCTCATGGCGTAGGCCGTGGCCAGCCCGAGAAAGATCACCTCCGTGCGTCGGGCCGGCTCCAGGATGACGGGCCGGCGCGTGCGCCACCACACGACCAGGGCCACGGCGGTCCAGGCCACGCCGATGAGCAGGCGGTTGGCCCCGGTCATGTTGGCGATGGCGAAATGGGCGTAGTCGGATTCCGGATGCTGGCCGGCCATCCAGGTGAAGTACATATCCACGGCGTATTCCGGCAAAACCGCGATGAGCGCCACCACGGCCAGGGCCAGCGCCTGCGGGATGTCGTGCTGGGCGACGTCGCAGGCCCACAGGAGCAGGAAGGACGCGCCGAGGATGGCCACGCCGGACACGGCGGCGGCCGCGGGCGGCGTCATGGGCACGGACAACAGGGAAGACAGGAGGCCGGGCAGGCAGGCGGCCGCAGCCAGCCACAGGGGAAGCAGTTTGCGCATCGTCTCTCCGCAATCGGGCCCCGAGGGGCCTCGGTTTTGCGCGGCCGGAAAAAAAAGACCTCGGCACGCGCATGCATGCCAAAGGTCTTGCCGATCGATTCCGGGAACCGACGACAGGGCCAGGCGGCGGTTTCGCCGCAGGGATGTTGACCCTGTCCGAGACAGCTACTCCCCTTTGGAGGCCTTCAAGATAAACCGCGTCGCCTGCGGCGTCAAGCTCATGCGGCGGTCGAACAAGGCGGCCGAGGGCCGTTCCCGCCGCCGGGAGCCTGCGCGGCGGCGGGAAGACGCCCTCCCGGTCGGCGCTACACGACCCGGGCGACGATGCCGATCGTGTCGAAGTACTTGCCGGCCTCGGCGCGCATCATGTCACGGTCGCGCACGGCGTAGGGGTTGTCGGACTGGAGCCAGTCGCGCCAGGCCGCGTCATGGCAGGCCATGGAAAAACAGTCCTCCAGCCGGACGGCGGACGAGCGCCCGAAGAGGTCCGCCCACCAGGCGACGGTGTAGAAGTTGATGTCTTCCTGCCAGTACGGACGCAGCTCCTCGGGCACGCCGTCCGTGAAGTCCTCCCTCAGGCCCGGGACCGCGATGGCGATCAGGCCGCCGGGACGCAGAAACGGCGTCAGATGCGTCTCCAGGAAGCCGTCCTTGGCCCCGAAATAGAAGTAGGCGTCCAGGCTGCAAACGGCGTCGAAATACCCCCGGGCAAAGGGCATGGCGTCGGCTTCCCCATGCACGGGCACGACCCTGTCCTCGAAATGCTGCCGGCAAAACCGTTCGTGATTGTCCGTGGCGTCGATCCACAGATCGTAGGCGAAGATCTGCGCGGCCGATCGCGAAGCCAGGTACATGGAGGAGAGGCCCGTGCCGCAGCCCAGGTCCAGCACGCGCCGGGCAGCCTTGAGATCGACCCGTTCCAGCAGTTCCCCGGCCCAGCGCAGGCAGTTGGGGCCCATCATGTTTTGCAGTACAAAGGAAGTGTCGAACATAGCGGTTTCAATGCGTTCCATACCGTCCTCGCAGTGTTTGATTCGGGGACAGCATAGCAGACGCTCCGCCCGGGCAAACCTCCTTGTCCGTTGCGAAGCGAACGCGCGACAAGGCGGTATTTCCGCCTCGGGGCATACGGCGGGCAAACCGGCGGGCGGCAATGCGGGCGAAGGCCGGGCACGCGTCGGATGCCGCCGGAGCTTCCGGGACGCTTCCACGGCCAAAAGCAGGCGCAAAAAAAGCCCGCCCTGACGGCAGGGCGGGCTTTGGCGGCAAGATCAGCCGAGCCGCGTTGCGGCGAGGATCTTGTAGACGGTTTTGGGCGACAGGCAGTGCGACGCGGCGATCTCGTCCACGGGCGTGCCGCGCAGGTAGGTTTCGCGGATCGCGGCATTGCGCGCGCGCAAAAGCGTCCTGGCGTCGTTGCCTTCGCCCCAGCGCCTCCTGTTTTCCTCCTTGCGGGGGATGTACAGGTATGCGCCATCGACATGGTTTTGTATCGCTTCAAGCAGCTGCGCGGGCAGCACCTCGCTTGCGTTGGTATATGCCATCATGCTCCCTCCTAAAGTGTATTTTAGGATCGAGCAAAGGCCACCCCATTTTCTTTAGTCGAGCATGCGATAGCCTTTGCTATGCATGCACCACAAGGTCCAACGGTCTGTTGTTATGCATAAAAACCTCTCTTTTTCGCGCTCCCTACCCTTGCCCCGGGCGCGCTGTCAATCGAGTCCTCATCCACCCGCCCCAAGGCTCTTCCCTTCGGGGTGGTCCAGGAGGGGCCCCCGCCCCTTCTGGCCGCCGGAGGCGTCCCCCCCACAATGTAACGCTAGGCGTCCGGGCCGGGCAGCTGTTGCAGCATCTTTTCCGAAAACTGGTAGAGGATATCCACGGCAAAGGCGAATTCCGGCACTTCCTCGCGCCACAGGGACATGAGCTCCTTGACCTGCGCCCTGGCCGCCTCGATTGCGGACGGCGTCTCGGCGTTGTTGATCGTCGCCAGCGCCTCCAGGTACTCGTCGCTCAAAAACGCCGTAACCATGCCGCGCGACACGCGTTCCTTGTCCAATCCGTCCCAAACGCCAGACGCCATCTCAGTCTCCTTGTCGGGTCACTTGCAAAGCCACAGGGCCGCGCCTTCGATGCCGCGCAGGATCTTGAGGCTGGTCGTGGCGAAAATATGCTTGAGGGTCGTGGGCTTGTGGCTGGTGCGGCCGATGGCCACGGCCGCGTAGCGGTTCGCCTGCGCCTCGTGCAGGATGGTCCGGGCCGGATTGGAGGAAGTCATCACCTTGATGGAGATGCGTTCGTCCGGGATGCCGTTGGCCTTGATCTCGGCCAGGGCGCGGCCGAAGATAGTCTCGGCGTCGATGCAGCGGTCGTCGCTGCACACGTGCAGCAGGGTGATGTCGTGGCCGGGCTCGCGTTGCAGCATGTAGCCCACGTGGTCGGCCACACGCATGCACTCCTCGGAGCCGTCCACGCACACGAGCACGTTTTTTCGTTCCTTTTCCGGGTTGCGGCAGATCCAGATGGGAAACGTGAGCTGCTCCCAGAGGATGCGGTGGGACACGCTGTCCGTGACCATCTCCTCGAACCAGGAAAGCCCCCGCCGCCCGAGCACGGCCGCGTCGTAAAGCCCTTCCTCGGACTCCTTGATGATCTCCTTGACCGTGCCAAGTTTGCCGTGGGAAAATTTGACGAACACCTGTTCCTTGGAAAAACCCATGGAATAGAGCCATTGCTTGGCGTTTTCCATGGCCGGCATGCCGTGCGCGGCCTTATCTTCCTCGATATGCACGATGGCTTCGGGATTCGCTTCCAGGTTGATGGGGTCGAGCCGCCAGTCCGGCTTGCGCGGCACGACGTAAAAAAGCGTCAGCTTGAGCGATTCCCGGGTCGTGAAAAAGTTGTGCACGAAACGCAGGCTCTGCGACGTGTGAAATTCGTCGCTGACAGCCACAAGCAAATGCTTATCCATGAGGCGCGTCCTTTTCGGCGGGCGGCGGACAGGCCCGGGTTCGAGGGGTTTGTTTTTTATGCGGATAAAACATCTTGCGCGATCTTGGAAAGGGTTTATTCTCCACCTCGAAGGTGATTTTCATTTTCAAGGAGCCCCCCGTGGACAAACTCATCGTTTTCCTGATCATTGTCCTGGCGGCCGGCTACATTATCCGGCGGTTCTTCTTCAAGAAGCAAAGCGGATGCGGTTGCGGCTGCAGCGGCGGCTGCGACGCGTCGCAGAAGAAGGGCTCATGTTGCGGCGACGGCCCCAAGCCCTTGTAGCCGGGGCCGCGCTATGCATCCTCCTGCTCGCCGGCCTTGTCGTCGCCGGGCCGGTCGTCGCCTGCACGCTTTTCGGCCTGGCCGGGGGGGACGTCGCCGGCGGGGGGACGCTGCTCGTCAAAAACCGCGACTGGCGACCGGACCAGACGCAGCGCCTTGAGCTGGTCACGCCTGCCGACGGCTCCCCGTACCTCGGGCTTTTCGCCACGGGCGGCGGGGCTTCGGGGCTCAAGGCCGGCGTCAACGCAGCCGGACTGTCCGTGGTCTCGGCCACGGTTTCGAGCATCCCCCGCGAGGAGCGCAAGGCCGAAAAAGGCCTCGGCGGCATCCTGCGCCGGCTGCTCAGCGAATGCGACAGTGTGGAGCAGGCCCTGGCGCGCCGGGATCTTTTCGCCCACGCCAAGCCCTGCTTCTACATGCTCGCCGACCGCCGCGAGGTCGCCCGGGTGGAAACCGCGCCGGGCGGACGCTTCGCGGTCACACGCGTTTCCCGCGGCCCGCTGTGGCAGACCAACCACTACCTTGAATCGTCCCTCGCTGGCTTCAACCAAACCGTCGGCGTTTCGAGCCGCACCCGCGCGGCGCGCATCGAAAGCCTGCTCGTCGCCCTCAAAAAGCCCGCGGACCTGGACGCCCTGCTCGCCCTCTCGCGCGATCGGGCGGACGGCCCGGACAACAGCATCTGGCGCACCGGCGGAACGCCCACATCCACGCGCACCATGGCCACCTTCGCCGTAGCCATGCCGCCCCAGGGGCCAGGCACGCTGACCCTGCGCACCGTTGACCCGGGCGCGCCGGAACGCACGCTTACCATCAGGCTCGACGCGGCTGTCTTTACGGGTGAGAAAGTCCTGCGGGGAAAGGCAGAAGAGAAGATGCCTCCGGCGGCCAGGAGGGGGTGACCCCCTCCTGGACCTCCTCAATGGGGGAGATGGTAAGCGGGTGGAAGCGTGGTCGTGGGCGGGAGTGCGTCGGCGAGGCCGGGATTTGGCCGGCGATGCCGTCGCTGCGCTCCTGGCTCGCCGGCCAAATC
>JAEWPX010000091.1 GCA_023399375.1 Pseudomonadota bacterium
GTGCTGGCCGGCTTTGCGGCCTGCGTCGCCCGGGCAAATTCCGAGACCACATGCCCGACGCCCCGCCTCGCCAAGCACGCCTCCACCCGACAGCCTTCCCCCCGTCGGGGAGATCCAGGAGGGGATCATCCCCTCCTGGCCGCCGGAGGCATTCTTCCTCCCCCTCTCCTCTACTCTACCGCCTTGCTCCCACGCCCTGCTCGAAGTCGTCGAGTTCGCGGCGCAGTTCGGGGCAGCGTTTGACGCCGTAACCGTGGCCGAGACGCAGCCGGCAGACGGCTTTGGGCAGCGAGAGCACGAGGTGGACGGCGCAGGGGCCGGGGTAGCGGCGCAGGATCTCGGCCAAGGGGTCGAGTGCCACGGGTTTTTCCTCGGGGCAGGCGAGAAGGATTTCCACGGGCTCCTCGCTGCCGCCGATGATCTTGGCCAGGGGATCGATGCGCTGGGCTTGCAGTTTGATGAGCTTTTTGCCTTCGCCTTCGGCCTGTTCGGACTGGCCGACCTTGGCCGTGAGGTAGAGCGGCGCGTCGCCGGCGAGGTGGTCGCGGCATTCGGCGTAGCAATCGGAGAAGACGACGGCTTCGGCCTCGCCGCCGAGGTGGTCTTCGAGCTTGCAGAAGGCCATCTTCTGGCCTTTCTTGGTGATGATTTCCTTGGTGGAGACGCAGATGCAGGCGATCTTGACCTCGACGCCGGGGTCGAGGCCGGCGCATTGGGCGAGCGTGGTGGAACGCATGGCGCGCAGGTCGCGCTCGTAGGCCAGGAGCGGATGGCTGGTGAGGTAGAAGCCGAGCGCTTCCTTTTCGTAGGCCATCATCTGTTCGTGGAGCATCTCGGGCATGTCCGCTTCGGGGCAGGCAAGCCCCAGGCCCGTGGTGGGCTTGGGCTTTTCCGGCACGAGGGTCATGAGCGAGAGGCGGCCGTCGTTTTTCTCGGCCGCGCGCTTCTGCCCGAGGCTCGCCGCCTGATCGAGGCCGGCGAGCAGGCCCGCGCGCGAGCAGCCGAAGCCGTCGCACGCGCCGCATTTGATCAGGTATTCGATGACGCGCTTGGTGATCTTGCGCATGTTCACGCGGCTGGTGAAATCGAGCAGCGACGTGAAGGGGCCGTTTTCCTCGCGCTCGGCCACGATTTCGAGCACGGCGTCGCGGCCGATGTTTTTGACGGCGGCGAGGCCATAGAGGATCTTGTTGTCCTTGACGGAAAAGTGGGGATGACCGGCGTTGACGTCGGGCGGACGCAGTTCGATGTCGTTGTCGCGGCAGGCGGCGATGTACTGCAGGAGCTTGTCCTGGTTTTCCATGTCCGACGTCATGAGCGCCGCCATGAAGGCCACGGGGTAATGGGCCTTCAGGTAGGCCGTCTGGTAGGAGATCTGGGCGTAGGCGGCGCTGTGGGACTTGTTGAAGCCGTACTCCGCGAATTTCTCCATCAAGTCGAAAATTTCGTTGGCCTTTTTGGCATCGATCTTGTTCTGGGCGCAGCCTTCCACGAAGATGCCGCGCTGCTTGGCCATTTCCTCGGCGTTTTTCTTGCCCATGGCCCGGCGCAACAGGTCGCCGCCACCCAGGGAATAGTTGGCCAGCACCTGGGCGATCTTCATGACCTGTTCCTGGTAGACGATGACCCCGTAGGTCGACTTCAGGGTCTCTTCCAGGAGCGGGTGCGGATATTCGACCGGGTCCAGGCCGTGCTTGCGGCGGATGAATTGCTCGACCATGCCCGACCCGAGCGGCCCCGGGCGGTAGAGGGCGAGCATGGCGATCAGGTCTTCGAAGCAGTTGGGCTTGAGCATGCGCAGGTATTTGCGCATGCCCTGGCTTTCCACCTGGAAGATGCCGTCGGTGTCGCCCCGGCTGAAGAGTTCGTAGGTGGCCGGATCGGTCATGGGCAGGGTTTCGAAATCGGGCGGCTCCTCCCCCATTTCCTTGATGATCTTGAGCGCGTCGTCGATGACCGTGATGGTTTTGAGGCCCAGGAAGTCGAACTTGACGAGTCCCGACTTCTCCACGCGCTTCATGTCCCACTGGGTCACGGTTTCGTTGTTTTTCCCCTTATAGAGCGGCACGTACTCGGTCATGGCCTTGTCGGAGACGACCACGCCGGCGGCGTGGGTGGAGGCGTGGCGGGCCAGGCCTTCCAGGCGGCGCGAGACGTCGATGAGCCGGGCGATGCGCGGATCGGTGCGCATGAGCGCCTTGAGCTCGGGCTCGAGCTCCAGCGCCTTGTCGATGGTCATCTTGAGGTCTTCGGGGATGAGCTTGGCGATGCGGTCGGTCTCGCCGAAGGTCATGCCGAGCGCCCGGCCCACGTCGCGCACCACGCCCTTGGCCTTCATGGTGCCGAAGGTGGTGATCTGCGCCACGGCGTCGGCGCCGTAGTGCTCGGTGACGTAGCGGATGACCTCATGGCGGCGGCGTTCGCAGAAGTCCACGTCGATATCGGGCATGCTCACGCGCTCGATATTGAGGAAGCGCTCGAAGAAGAGGTCGTAGGGCATGGGGTCGAGGTTGGTGATGCGCAGCGAATACGCCACCAGCGACCCGGCCGCCGAACCGCGCCCCGGCCCGACGGGGATGTCGTGGTCCTTGGCCCAGTTGATGAAGTCCTGGACGATGAGGAAATAGCCCGGGAAGCCCATCTGCTTGATGACGTCGAGTTCGAGCTCCAGGCGGTCCCAGTATTTCTTCGGGTCCGCGTCCGGCATTTTGTCCAGGCGCTTTTTGAGGCCCTCGCGGGCCATGTCGGACATGACGTCGTCCAGGGACTTGCCGGGCGGGGCCTTGTAGACCGGGAAATGGTAGTCGCCGAACTTGAGCGAAAGGTCGATGCGCTCGGCGATCTCGCAGGTGTTGGCGAGCGCCTGCGGCACGTCGGGGAAGGCGGCGGCCATCTCCTCGGGCGTGCGGTAGTAGAGGTCCTTGGTGGTGAAGCGCATGCGCTTTTCGTCGTCCACGCAGGCGGCCGTCTGGATGCACAGCAGGATGTCGTGGGCCTCGGCGTCGTCGGCGTGCAGGTAATGGCAGTCGTTGGTGGCGACGAGCGGCAGCTTCAGGTGATCGGACAGCTCGATCAGGAAATTGTTGACCGTGGCCTGTTCGGGAATGCCGTTGGCCTGGATCTCGAGGTAGAAGCGGTCCGGAAAGAGCGTCATATACTCCCGGGCCATGGCCACGGCCTGGTCCTTGCCTTCCTTGAGCAACTTCTGGTTGATCTCGCCCTTGAGGCAGGCGGACAGGGCAATGAGGCCCTCGCCGTATTTGCCGAGCAGTTCCTTGTCCACCCGCGGCTTGTAGTGGAAGCCCTCGGTGTGGCCGCAGGTCACGAGCTTGAGCAGGTTGTGGTAGCCGACCATGTTCTGGGCGAGCAGCACCAGATGGTAGCGCGGGGTCTTGGGCTCGCGGTCGAAGCGGCTGCCCGGGGTGACGTAGACCTCGCAGCCGATGATGGGCTTGATGCCGGCCTTCTTGGCGTAGTCGTAAAAGATGAGCGCGCCGTGGAGGTTGCCGTGGTCGGTGATGGCCGCGGCCGGCGAGCCGAAGGAACTGGCGGTCTTGACGAGGTCGCCGATGCGGATGGCCCCGTCGAGGAGGCTGTATTCGGTGTGGCAGTGCAGGTGGACGAAATCGGACATGGCGTTTTTCGGGTAAAAAATGAAAAAAACGGGCGGACGGCCCCGCCGGGGCTGTCATAGCGCACCTGGCGACGCCTGGAAACGGGCCAGGGATATCAGGAGAAACGAAGGGCGCGTACGGGCGCGTCGCGGAGAATCAGCAATAATTCAAGAAAGTTCCCCACATATCGCCCCAGACGCGCGCCTAGTCCCAGCGCTGAACCTCGAGGATGTTGCCTTCGGGGTCGCGCAGGTAGCGAAACGACAGCCGCCCCACGCCCGGTACGTCGCGCTTTGCCGTTTCGCCGACGGCCGCGCCGCCGGCGGCGAGCACCGCTTCGGAAACGGCGTCCACGTCGTCCACGAGAAAGGCGATATGGGAAAAGCCCGGCGTGTTGGCGGCGATGTCGGGATGGTCGGTCATGGCGTCGTAGGAGAAGATTTCGAGCGTCGGACCGGTGTCGCCGTGGCCGGGCAGACGCAAGTGGACGCCGGTGATGTGGGAACCGGCGATGCCGGTCGCGGCGTCGAGCCAGTCGCCGGCGAGGTCGCGCTCGGGCGGCACGGGCTTGCAGTCGAAGAGGCGCACGTAAAAAGAGGCCAACGCGCGCCAGTCGCGCGCGATGATGTTGGTGTGGACGTAGCGGACGGGCATGAAAACTCCTTGGCGGTTCGCCGGTATTCCGCTGACGGGGCGAAACCGCCCCTATGCTAGCGCGCCGCCCCGGCCACGGCAATGCCGGCGCGTCCGGCGGCCCCTGCGCCGGCATGCCGATTCCTTTTTCATCGTAACCATTGTCTGACGGCAACGACTTGCCCTGCAAGGCTGCCTTCCCTCCTCTTCTTCACAAAAGCAGGCAGCGTGGTAGTACGCCGGGTTTGCCTTGCCATGGATGGAAAAAAAACACTCCTGCTCGTCAATCCGCCCGCCAATCCCGACGTGGGCGCGCAGCTGTTCCTGGAAAACCTGGGCCTCGGCTACCTCGCCGCATCGGTGCGCAGGCACTGCGGCGCGACCCACCGCGCCCTGATCTGGGATTGCCCCATCCTCGGCCGGTCCATGACGCAACTGCGCGAGGCGTTGCTCGCGGCGCAGCCGGACTACGTCGGCCTGTCGCTGACCACAATGAACGCCCACTTCGGCGTCCAGGCGGCGCAGCTCGTCCGGGAAACCGTGCCTCGAGCCAAGCTCATCCTTGGCGGCATCCTGCCATCGACCCTGGACAGCGCTGCGCTCACGGGCTTTTCCCCGGACGCCGTCATCCGGGGCGAAGGCGAACTCCGGCTGTGCGACGTGCTTGCGCGCCTCGACGCCGGCGAGGACACGCCGCTGCTCGAAGTGTCCCAGGACACGCCCGTGGACGTGGACGCCCTGCCCTGGCCCGCGCGCGACATGCTGCCCTGGCAGCTCGCCAGGCATCCTCAGGCGAGCCTTGCCGCCTCGCGGGGCTGCCCCAACCGCTGCAGCTTTTGCAGCATTCCCCGGCCGGCCAATTCCCGGGGCTGGCGGCCCCGCGACATCGAGGACGTGGTCGCGGAGATGCGCTGGCTCAACACGGAATACGGCGTCTCCCACTTCTATTTCGTAGACGACAACTTCCTGCTCAACACCACGGCGTCCTACACCCGGGCGCAACATTTCGCCCGGCTGGTGCTGACCACGATGCCGCCGATCCGTTTCGGATTCATGTGCCGCTCCGCGGCGGTGGACAAGGCCATGTTCAAGCTCCTGAAAAAAGCCGGCCTGTGCGCGGTGTTCCTCGGCATCGAGTCCTTCTCCCAGGCCGTGCTCGACCGCTACCGGAAAAAAGAACTCGTGGCCGAACACCTGCAGGCGATTAACACCCTCAACAGTCTCGGCATCACCATCAATCCCGGGTTCATCTTCTTCGATCCCTGGACAACCGCCGCCGAGGCCCGCGAAACCCTGCACGCCATGCGCGGCCTCGATTTCGCCTCCCTGGAGTCCGTCAACTCGAAACTGACCTGCTACAAAGGCTCCGCCATCGAGGCCCGCGTCACGGAATACGCCGACGCGCCGCTCCGGCTCGGCATCACGGAATACGCTTTCGAGGAAGCGGGCACGCGTGCCCTGTTCGACGAATGCGTCAGGCTTTTCTACCGGTCGCTCCCGGAAAACGAGACCTACCGGCTTTACCAGCGCTACCGCTTCCTGCTGGGTTCCCTTCAACCCTACCTCGTCAACACGCCCCACGAGAACCGCTTCCTGGCGCAGTTCCACGCCTGCAAGGCCTTCTGGCGCACCGCGGACAACGTCGTCCTGGACTGGCTCGACGCTTTCGCCCAAGGCGCCCGCGACGCGCCCGCACTCCTTGACGCGCGCATAGACGCCATCGCCGCCCCGTACTGGAACGCCGGCAACCAGGCGGCGGAACAGTGCATTGCCGCGGCGCGGACCGCGCTGCTCGACGACCTGGAAGGTTGTGCTGCGGCCAGCGCCCCGCTTTGCCTGCTGGCCTTCACCCTGGCGCATCCCGGCCTGGGACTGGACGCGGTGTTCTCGCGGCTTGCCGCCCTCCCCCCAGGCAACCGGCAGGCCCTGGCCAGGGCCATGCGCTTTACCTGCGACGACAAGCGGCGAGAGCACTTCGCCATGCTGCTCGCCGCAGGGGACGAAACCCTGGCCGCGCTGTGCGCCGATGCCGCGCGTCCTGCCGGAGCGTCCGCGCTGCTCCCCGTCCTGGAAGCCTGTTGCGCCCGAATCGGGCAAAACATCTCCCCGCCCCTTGCCCGCTTGCTCGCCCGGACCAGGGAATTGGCAGCGCTATCGTTTCCCGAACTCGTTTTCGCCGATAGCCCGCAATGACGCGGACCGTGCCCGATCCCTTTTTCCTTCCTTTCGCGGCTAGTTCCTGTTACTTTAGTGTAAAATATACTGTCTTTTCTTGACAGGCGGTGCCATCGTGGCGCGTAGGGATTGCACCATCCACCCAGAGAATATGATGCACGACAACGCGCGCGTGAAAAAAATCCTGGCCGGCCCGGCGCTCGTCGTTTGCATCTGCGGCATCCTGGCCTGGTTCCTCCATCAGGGAATCACTGTCCCCAACCCCGTCCTCTTCCTGTCCCTCGCCATCGTCCTTTCCGCCTATCTTGGCGGGCTGCCTTCCGGATTTTTGAGCGTGACGTTGTGCTTCGGCTTTCTTGCCTTCTATTGGTCCACTCCCGGAAAATGGTTCGCCTACGACCAGCGCAATACCCTCCGCCTCGTCGTTTTCATCGCCACCATGCCGGCCATGGCGCTCCTCGTCGGTGTGCTCGAAAGGAAAAACCGGAACAGGATACGCGAGATAGAAGAAAAAACGAAGGAACTTGAAGCAAGCAAGAAGCGCCTGCAACGCGCGGAGATCGTCGCCGGCACGGGGAACTGGGAGGTCGACGTCGCAGACGGATCGCTCTACGCCTCCGAAGGCGCGCGGCGCATCTACGGCCTCGCCGACGAGAATTACAGACTGCGGGACGTCATGAGCATACCTCTGCCGCAATACCGCGCCTCCCTCGACGCGGCCATGCGGGGCATCCTGAACGGAAGCGGCGCATACGACCTTTTCTTCAAGATCCGCCGCCCGACCGACGGCGCGCTCATCGACATCCACTCCCGCGCCACCTACGACCCCGCCGACAGAAAGGTCTTTGGCACCATCCAGGACGTCACCGCCCAGAAGAATACCGAGGCCGAACTCGTGGCGGCCCGGGAAAAGGCGGAAACGGCCAACCGGACCAAGAGCGAATTCCTGGCCAACATGAGCCACGAGATCCGCACGCCCTTAAACGGCATCCTGGGCATGCTGCAGGCCATCGAGGACACGCCCCTGTCCCCCGAGCAACAGCGCCTCCTGTCCATGGCCGTCACCGCCTCCGGCCGTCTGACGCAGCTGCTCAACGACATTCTCGACCTCTCCCGCGTCGAATCGGGCAAACTGCCCGTGACCGCCGCGCCCTTCGCCCCCCGGGAACTCGTCGCCGCCATCGACGCCCTTTTCCGCGTCGCCGCCGAAAAAAAAGGCCTTTCCCTTGCCTGCCGCCTGGAAGAGGGCCTGCCGGAGACGCTTGTCGGCGACGAAGCCAGAATCCGGCAGATCCTTTTCAACCTCGTCGGCAACGCCATCAAGTTCACCGGGCGCGGCGGCGTCGCGGTGTCCATCGCGGCCCTGCACCGCCGGGAGCGCTCGCTGCGGCTGCTGTGCACGGTTTCCGACAGCGGCACGGGCATCCCGGGCGACCTGCTGACGACTCTGTGCCAGCCCTTCACCCAGGGGCCGCGCGCCGGCTTCAACGGCCCGCCGGGGGCCGGGCTCGGGCTTTCCATCGTCAGGCGCCTCACGAAGTTGCTCGGCGGGGAACTCGCCATCGACAGCGAGGAAGGCCGCGGCACGGACATCTACGTCACCCTGCCGCTCGGCATCCCCGGGACCGCTTACGTCTTCCCGCCGTGCCTGTCCCGCAACGAGGCCGAAGCATGCCGGGGCCTGCGCATCCTGCTCGCCGAGGACGACGCCATCAGCGCCCTGGCGGCGCGGCGGCTACTGGAGAAAATGGGGCATACGGTCGTTGCGGCCGCAAACGGCCGGGAAGCCGTGGACGCATTTGGCAAGGTGGATTTCGACCTCGTGCTCATGGACATCCAGATGCCGGAACTCGACGGCCTGGAAGCCACGCGGCTCCTGCGGGAACAGGAAGCCCACGGCCCCAGGGCGGGCGTGCCCATCGTTGCCATGACCGCCCACGCCATGGCCGGGGACAAGGCCCATTTCCTCGCCGCGGCCATGGACGACTACCTGCCCAAACCGGTGGACAAATCGAGCCTTCGCGCTACCATCGCCCGCGTCATGGAAACCGTGGAGCGCGGCTTCTGCCGCCTTCCCGCAATCGAGGAGTCCGACGCATGAAACGCCTTTTCGTCAGCCGCGCCCTCTACAACCAATGGGCCAACGCACGCCTGTACGCGGCCATGACCGCCCTTTCGCCCGAAACCCTGGCCGCGCCGAGCGCCGTCAATTTCGGGTCCATCCTCGCCATCGCCAACCATCTCGTGCTGGCCGACCGGCTGTGGCTGACCCGCTTCACCGGCCAGGGCGCGCCCGTGCCCACGGTCGACGCCGTGCCCTATCCCGACCTTGCCGCGCTCGGGGCCGCGCGCGAAGTCGAGGAGCGGCGCGCCATCGCCTTTTGCCGCGACCTCGACCCGGCCCGCGGCGGCGAGACGCTCCGCTACGTCACCACCGAAGGCACGCCCATGGCCCTGCCCCTGGCCCTTTGCCTCGACCACTTCTTCAACCACCAGACCCACCACCGGGGCCAGATCCACGGCCTGCTCGGGGCCTACGGCCTCAAGGCGGCGGACATCGATCTGCTGGGGTACGAGCGCGAGACCGCGACCTTCGCGGGCCTGGCCGGCTGACGGTTTCCCGTGCGGCGGGGGGCGGCCCCTCCCCCTGCCGCGCCGCCTTGCTCCCCTTGCCGAAACCCTGTACCCCTGCGCCATGCTCACCTTTTTCCTCAAGGGACTGGCCATCGGCGCGATCATCGCCATGCCCTTCGGCGCGGTCGGCATGCTCTGCCTGCAACGCGCCATCGCCATGGGCTTGCGCGTGGGGCTGCTCTCGGGCATGGGCGCGGCCGCGGCGGACGCCTTCTACGGAGCGGTGGCGGCGTTCGGCCTGACGTTCGTCTCGGATTTCCTGGCGGCGAACGCGCGCGTGCTCCAGGCGGCGGGCGGCGTGTTCCTGGTGGCCATGGGCGCGCGGCTCTACTTCGCCCAAAGCGCGCCCAAACCCGCCGAAATGCCCAAGAGGCGCTACGCCGGCGCCTTCGTGAGCGTCTTTCTCCTCACGCTCACCAATCCCCTGACCGTGGTCGGGTTCCTGGCCATCTTCGCGGGCTTCGGCCTGGGGCAGATCGAGGCGCGGGCCAGCGAGGCCTCGGCCGTGGTAGCGGGGGTCTTTTGCGGCTCCATGGTCTGGTGGGCGGCCATCGCCTTCGGCGGGAAATTGCTGCGGCTGCGCCTGCTCTCGCGGATGCGCGGCATAAGGCGCGTCTGCGGCGCGGCCATCGTCCTGTTCGGGCTGTGGGCGGTCTTTTTCGGCCGTTAGCGCAACCGTCGCGTTTTCAAAAAGCGCCCTGCTCCTCGAAAACGGAACACACGCCGGCGCAACCGGCTTCCTTTACGGACATCCCCGTTGGGGAGGTCCAGGAGGGGAACATCCCCTCCTGGCCGCCGAAGGCATCCCCCCCGCTGCTGCATCACACTTCGGCGTCCTGACTGCACAGCGCGCGGCGAAACGCGCCGACCCGCTTTGAAATGACGGAAAGGCCGGTGAAGGGAAAGCGCGCCATGGCTTCCTTGTAGGGCTCGGGCGCACCGAGCAGGCGGCGCAGCTTGTCGCGCAGCCCTTCGGGCGACAGGGCGTCCCAGGGCAGATATTCGATCAGCCCCCGGGCGCTCAAGGCCTCGGCCCGGATGCGCTGCTCCAGGCGCGGCACCTCGCGCGGCACCACCAGGCACGGCTTGCACTGCGAGAGGATCTCGCAGGTCGTGTTGTAGCCGCCCATGGTGACCACCGCGTCGGCAAGGCCCATGAGCGTTTCCATGCGCCGGTAGAAATGGTGGAAGCGGGCGTGCATGCGTCCGGCGCGACGGGCCACGGCCTCGCGTTCGGGCTTGGGCATGAAGGGGCCGGAGACGAAGATCGCCCGGTGCGCCGGCGCATCGCCCCGTTCCAGCATGGAAAGGTAGGCGTCCATGAGCGGATACCCGTCCCCGCCGCCGCCGGTGGTGACCACCACCAGCTTCTCGCCGGCCCCGAAGCGCTCCTCGCGGCGCACCTGCGTCATGGACTGCGGCGAGGGCACGTGGCGGGGGATGTAGCCGGTGAACACCATCTTGTCGCTGATGGCCGGCGGGATGGCGTATTCCGTGATGGGATCGTAGATGTCCCGGTTTCCGTAGACCCAGATTTCCGAATAATACTGCTCGAGCACGTCGTAGACGCCCTTTTCGGCCCATTCGCGGCTGGTGGAGGCGGCGTCGTCCATGATGTCGCGAAGCCCGAGGATGGTGCGCGTGCGCGGCAGGCGGCGTTTGAGCCATTTGAGCGTGGGGATGACCTCGCGGCGCAGCCCCATGGGGGCCTTGTCCACGATGAACAGGTGGGGCTGGAAGGCCTTGGCTGTGGCCACGATGATGTTGCGCCGGATGTTCAAGGCATGGCGGGCGTTGATCTTGATCGAAAGGGGCAGGTACTCCTCGTTGGTCTTCTTGATCATGCCCGGGATGCGCACGAAATCGACGCCTTCCGGGGTTTCGTAGCGCCCGGCCAGGGGCGAGCCCGTGAGGATGAGGATGTTGACCCCGCGCTGGCGCAGATGCTCGGCGATAGCCATGGTACGCCGCAGATGTCCCAGACCGTAGGTGTCGTGGGAATACATCAGGATGTTGTAGGTCGCGGGCGATGCCATCGAAAATCAGGGAACGTCGATGCCGAGTTTGCGGTATTCGTTGAGCTTGTTGCGCAAGGTGCGCACGGAAATGCCGAGCAGCTGGGCCGCCTGTGTGCGATTGCCCTCGGTGCGGTCCAGGCTTTTGATGATCATGTGGCGTTCCATGACGTCGAGCGGCACCACCTCGCCCGTGCCCGGCGCGCCCTCGGCCGCGAAGAGCCGGGCCGCCGCCGCGTGGTCGAAGGCGTCCCCGGCCGCATCCTCGCCGGCGGCGTCCTCGGCGTTCGCGGCGGCCCCGGCGTCGGGGGCTGCGGCCGCTTCTTCGACGGCCTCCCCCTGCCAGCCCTCGCCGTCGAGGAGGAAATGGGACTTGCGGATGGGCCCGGAACCGGCCAGGAGCACGGCGCGCTCCATGAGGTTTTGCAGCTCGCGCACGTTGCCCGGCCAGTCGTAGCCGAGCAGCCACTCCCGGGCGTCGGCGGCGAAGGACAGGCGCGGCAGGTTGTAGGCCTTTCGGTACTTTTCGACGAAAAAGAGCGCCAGGCGCGGCACGTCCTCGCCGCGTTCGCGCAGCGGCGGGAGCTTGAGGGGGATGACGTTGAGGCGGTAGTAGAGATCCTGCCGGAATTTGCCCTCGGCCACGGCGTCTTCCATGCGGCGGTTGGTGGTGGCGAGCACGCGCACGTCCACGTGCACCGTTTCGGTGCCGCCCACACGGTCGAATTCGCTTTCCTGGAGCACGCGCAGGAGCTTGGCCTGCAGTCCCAGGTCCATCTCGGAAATTTCGTCGAGCAGGAGCGTGCCGCCCGAGGCCAGCTCGAACTTGCCGAGCTTGCGCGCAATGGCCCCGGTGAACGCGCCTTTTTCGTGGCCGAAGAGTTCGGATTCGAGCAGGTGCTCCGGCAGCGCGGCGCAGTTGATGGCCACGAACGGCCCGTCGGCCCGGTCGGAGCAGGCGTGGAGATAGCGGGCGAACATTTCCTTGCCCGTGCCGGACTCGCCGGAAATCAGCACCGTGGCCTTGGACCGGGCCACCTGCTTGGCCAGACCGAGCACGCGGCGAATGAGCGGGTGTTCGCCGACGATGGCGAAGCCCTTGCCGGCGGCGTCGCCGGTCTGGCCGACGTCCGGCGCGGCGTGCGACGCGCCTTGGGCGGGCCCCGGGGCGGCGGCAGGCGGCGCGGTCGGCTCCCCACCCGGCACCACGGCCAGGATCTTCTCCCAGGTCAGCGGCTCGAGCCAGTAGTCCTTGGCCCCGAGCTCCAGGCACCGGGCCGCCTCGGCGGCGGTCCCCCGGTCCGTGAAAACGATCACCGGCGGAAAGCCGGGTTCTTTCTGCGCTTCGCCAAGCAGGGCCTCGGCCGTGTAGACGCCGATCTTGGCTTGGGAAAAGATCAGGCAGGGAGGGGATTTGCGGATGGCGGCCAGGGCGGCGGGCAGGGAATCGACGATGCCGACGGCAAGCCCTGCGTCCTTGAAGAACGGGAAGAATGTGGTCACCGCCTGGGCCGGGGCGACAAAAAGAATCGTCTTTTCCGCCATCGGCGACCTATTAGCCCCAAGTCAAACGGTTTTCAATCAATTACGAACCGTTTCCTCCATAATGTCGCAATCGGCCGTCAGACGAGCCCGCACTCCCGTAAAAGCCCCGTGAGCACCTTGTCGCTGTCGAAGTAGTCCCCGGCGATCTCCCGGGCGACCCGGCCGGCGCGTTCGGGGTCGGCTTCGGCGGCGCGCAAGGCTTCGATGGCTCCTTCGCGCCCCTCGAAGGGGAAAAGCGCCTCGCCCACGGGCAGGTACGCGCCGAATCCGGTGTCCTCCACGATCGCCGGTCGGCCTGCGGCCAGGTAGGTGGCGGTGCGGTCGGAGAACCAGCCGCTTTTGAGCACCACGTTCTGGTCCTTGGCGATGGTGAATTCGCCGCGCGAGCCGCGGATGTAGTCGCGGTAGCGGTCCGGGTCGCGCGAGACGTCCAGGGCGTCGCGCACCTCCCAGCCGGCCGCGGCATAGCGCCAGGCGTCGTCGCACATGCCGCTCATGGCCATGCCGAGGGGAATGTCGCGCAGGGTTTCTGCAAGGTCGAGGATGGCCTCGTATTTGACGTTCTTGCGCCAGGAAAGCCGGCGGCCGCAGACTTCCACGTCGCGGTCCCGGGCCTCCCAGGTGCCGATGGTCGTGTAGCGGTCGCCCCTGCCCTGCCCCACGGGCCAGTGGTCCAGGATCACGGGCGGCAGCAGCGGCTTCCAGTCCACGTCGGACAGGGGCACCTCGGTCGCGCCGCCGGGCAGGTTGTAGCCGTAGGTGAAGCAGACGTCGTGGCGCCTGTAGTAGTCGTGGGTCCAGGGATCGCTCGCCACTTTGACCTGGGTGAAGACGGGATCGGTGTCGATGACGGCCTTGACCGGGGCCTGGTAGTACTCTTCCTTGAGGGGCAACACCCCGGAGACGTTGAGGAAGAAGTCGGCCTCGGCCAAGTGTCGGTCGAGGGTCGCCCGGTCCATGCCGAAGACCGCATTCTCGATTTCGCTCACATAGGCCCAGCGCCCGCCCAAGCCGGCGCGGCGGAACATCCTGTCCACGATTTCGCGGCCGCGCGCGGAATCGGCCACGGGATAGCCGAGCACGGGATCGAAGGGATAGGCCCAGTTGGAGGTGTCCTCCAGGAAAACCACGTCATGGCCGAGGCGGGCGAGACCTTCGGCGAAATGCAGCATCATCCACAGCTGGCCGCCCAGTGGGAAGCCCACGGCGAAGCCGGCCAACACGATGCGAAGCGAACGTTTCATGCTCCCCGCCACTCTACTTTCCCGGCGCGGTCTGGTCGCCGAACCACAGTTTCGCGCCTTGGGCCACGGTCACCACGGGAACGGCCTTTTGCTTGAGAAAGGCCGCGAGCTGGGCCAGCTTGGCCGCGTCCCAGGGTTCCCAGCCGAGGTCCGAGCCGACGCCGTGCAGGCAAAAGACGACCCAGGCGTTCTCGCGGATGGCGTGCTCCTTGACCAGGCCGATGATGGACTCGGCGGGATCGTTGGTATGGACCACGTAGCGTTTGATCCAGTAGCGGTCGGTCGAACCCTTGCGGTTGCAGTCGTCGCCGCCGTCGGCGACCTGGCTGTAGAAACGCCGCGACAAGGCGCTCATCTCCGGCGTCCAATAGTTGTGCGGCGTGATGTAGGTGCTCACATGAAAGCCCATGCCCTCGAGCACGTTCCTGGATTCCTCCAGTTCGCGCTCGTAGGAGACGGCCCGGATCTGCTGCTTCTCCGCGCTCTCCGGGTCGAAGGGATGGACCGTGACCTCTCCGATGAGCTCGTCGAAGTAGTAGCTGCCCGGCTCGCCCTTCACGAGCTTGACGCTGGAGCGTTCCTGGAGCAGGCGGCCGTTTTCCACCAGTCCCCCGAGCTCCTCGTACTTGTACTTCGCGTCGTACAACCCGCGTTGCCCGTTGACCGGACGCAACAGCAGGCACTTTTCTTCGGCAAGGAACTTCGGAATATCGATGGGACGTTTATGCGTCAGACTGTGCGACGCGACTTCCCAACCGGCCTTTTGCAGTTGCCGTATCTGGTTTGCGTCCATGAAGTCCTGATCGCCCGTATCCACGCGTCCGGCAATGATGCCCACGGTGGCCGGCAAGCCCAGATTGGACAATACCGGGAATGCATATTGATAAACGCTCTCAAGGCCGTCATCAAAAACCAGTGAAACCATGCCGGCATAGGCTGCGGCGCTCATTGCACCAAACAAAATAACAAATATGAAAACAATGATGCGGGCAAAGCGGGGGTTTTTCATGGCACATCCCAAACGCGGTAGAGCTGCAACGTGACAAAAGCTTTTGTATACTAGGTGAAAAAAGCCAAAAGTCAATGGAGGCTCCTTGTCGCGGCCGTCACGTCCGGGCGCATGCGCCCGGCTGTGAGGCCGGCGCGCCGTCCGGCCGGAGCGGCCCTGCGGGTCACGCTTTGACGGGGGGGAAAAAACTGGTATGTGGCGCTTGCCGTCCGGGGGCACGTTCCCCGGCGGGTTCCTTCGTTCACGGAGTTCCCATGCGTCACCGTTTTCCCCCATCCTGCGTCCTGTGCCTCGCCCTGCTCGCGGCGTTCGCCACCCAGGCGCAAGGCGCAGCCAAACACTTCCGCATTTCCTACGAGCATTTCAACGCCTGCGCCTCCAAGGCCGCAGACCTTTATTTCAAGACCAACCAGGCCGGCGAGAAGAACATCCTCTCCCACCTGACCGCCATCTCCGCGATCTACGCCGAAAAAGCGTACGTGGTCATGAACATCGTCGACATCTTCGAGCACATGGCCGCCAAACGCGACCGCGCCTACGTCAAGGACCGCCTGGCCGAAGTCAAGCGCGAGACCCTGGCCGGCGTGCCCCAGGACGTCAAACTGCTGGCCGATCTTGTGGAAAATCATGAGAACCAGGAGATTCGGGATCTCGGCAATCAGGTGGTCAACGAAATACGGGTGTTCGAGCGCAACACCGACAACTTGTAGCGTCCGCCGTCACGGCGCGACGCCGACCGACAGGCCGAGTCGCCTCGGGTCGGGAGCGCCCGTGACCGCTTGCGGCAGATACGTCCGGTCGGGGAAAAGGTAAAGAGGTTTGCCGCGGCCGTCCCCGCCCGGGGGGAGCATCACGCGCAGGCGCTGCGGCCGGGCGTCCAAGCGCGCCGTGCCGACGAGCCCCGCATCGGAATAGACCGCAACCGACGCCGGTTTCGGCGCGGCCAAGGACAGCGTCACGGCGTCGGTCCCCGGCGCGACGAGCAGCGCCCCGGCCCCGGCGCTCCAGCGAAAAAGCCGTCCGTCCGCCCCGGCTTCCGCCGGATAAAATCCCTCGAAGACCAGCTCCTGCCCGGCCGGCCGCCAGTCGGCGAGATCAAGCCGCGCCGCCGTGGCGCGAAGTCCCGCGTCCATGGCGTAGGAGGCCGCGCCCGCCGCGACGAGCGCCCAGGCGGCAAGGCCGACCAGCCGCGCCGCCCGCGCCCCCCGCACGTCCGCCTGCGCCTCCAGGGCCATGGCCCGCGCCAGCGGCACGAACAGCAGAAACCACACCGCCGGCACGTAGAACATCTCCTGAAAGACCGCATAGAGATGGAAGGCGATCAGGGACAGGAGCATGGCCGCGTCGGCCAGGCTGCCGCAGGCCCGCGCCCGCCGCCAGAGCAGACCCCCCGCCCGCCCGACCAGGGCCAGCCACAGGCACAGCCCCGCCGCGCCGAGGCCCGAGGCGAGCTGCACGTACATGTTGTGGGAGGTTTCGAACACCTCCGCCTTGGGGTCGCCGAAGCGGTGCAACCACGCGCCCGGCGTGGCGAGCAGCACCGGATAGTGCCTGGCGTAGGTCTCGAAACCCATGCCGAAAAGCGGCCGCTCGGCCGCGATGCAAAGCCCGGCCCGAAACAGGCCCGGCCGCGGCGATTCGGTGAAATTGTCCACCCGCTCGGCGAGCAGCGCGTTGATCGGGCGGCTGATGGCGGCCAACTCCTTGCCCGAGGCCCAGAAGGAGACGCCAAGGAACAACACCCCGGCCGCGACAAGGGTGGGCAGATGGCCGTAGGGCCGCGAGAACCGGGCCAGGGGGCCGGGCCGGAAATAGAGCCAGGCCGCGGCGGCGAAGGTCAGGGCCCCGACGATCCAGCCGGCGCGCGCGAGCGTCAGCACCAGGGCCGCGCCGACAAGGACCAGGGCGGCGCCGGCCACGACGCGGTGGCGCGCGCCGTCGCGCCGGGACAGCGGCAAGAGCAGATACGGCGCGGCGATGGAGGCGTATTCGGCGAACCAGCCGGGATTGGCGAAAAGCGACGTGAAGCGGTAGTGCAGCAGGTAATGGTCGCCCTGGAAATGCTCGTAGAGGCCGAAGGCGACGGCCGTCAGCAGGCCGCCGGCCAGCCCTCGCAGGAGGATGGCGAATTTCCCGGACAACTCCAGGCGGGCGAGCTCCCTGGCGAACACGGCGAACACGGCCAGCCGCCAGGCGCAGGCCAGGCTATAGGCCGGGGCGTCGGCCGGGGAAAAGGCCATGGCCGCGAAAAAGGCCCGCGGCCCGAAAAGGCGCAGTTCGGCGAAAAAGCGGTCCCAGGGCAAAAGCCAGGTCGAGGCCAGAGCCAGCGCGACCAAGGCGGCGAGCAGCACGCCGGCAAGTCCCGCGCCCTCGTCCCCGTCGCGGCCGGCATTGCGCCATGAAAGGGCCAGCGCCGCGCCGTCGACGACCAGTCCGAAGACCACGGCCGGATAGACGTAGGCCTGCGCGCCGAAAAGAAAGAGGGTAAATCCGAGCAGGGAGAGGCCCAGGCGCAGTCCGCGCCGGGAAAAGGCCATGGCGGCGCAGCCCGCCGCGACCAGGACGACGAGCGTCGCCGCGGCGCGGCCCGCCGGGACCAGGGCGGCGGCGGTGAGCAGAAAATGGCCGCCGGCGAGGGCCACGCCGGCCAGGGTCGCCGCGCGGGCGGGCAAGGCGGCGAAACGGGAGCACGCGGCCACGGCTGCGCCCTACCGCTTCCTGCCGGCCTGGGGCACGGCGACCGTGATGTCGTCGCCGTCGCCGGCAAGGCCGTTTTGCCCGGCAGAGGTCACGGTGTCCTGCACGAAGGGCAAGTCCGGCGATTCGCCCTCGTTCTCATTGAGCAGATACGGCGAGCCCCAGGGATCGCGGGCGAGCTTGGCAAGCTCTTCCGGGGAGGCCCCGGCGGCCGCGCCGAGGCGCGCAAGCGCCGCATCCCACTGACGCACGCAGACGTCGCCGGCCGGGGCGTTTCGCAAGTCGTAGCCGTCGCAGCCGCAGCGCGAGCAGTTGCTGCCCGTGATCTCCCACAGCATGCGGCCGCTCGCGGTCTTGGCCCGGTAGGCGAGCCTGGAGATCCGGGCGAGCGACGCAGCGGCGTCTTCCCGCTGCATGAGCACGGCCACATGCGCGGCATGTTCACGCTGCTTGCGGGCGAGGGTTTCACCGAAAAGCATACTCCCGGCGACGAGGACGAGGAGCACGACCAGGACGAGCCGGGCCCGGGAGACGGCGACGGCGGCGAAGCGGTCCTCGGCCGTGGCCCACTTCCCGGCCTTTTTCGCGGCAAGGGCCCGGCGCAGGCGCGCGAGCCTTTTTTCGACGCGACCGGCGAAGGCGGCCAGGGCGGCGGCATCGGGAAGCGGCCCAAGCTTGCCGCGGTCCTCGGCCAGGGGAGGCTCCGCGCTCCAGTCGAGCGCTGCGGCCACGGCGTCGCCGTCCTCCGCGGCCAGGGAGGCGAGCAACGCGGCGTCGCGGGCGTCGCCGGCGTCGAGGAGCGCGTAGAGGCCGTCCAAACGGTTTTCAAGGCGTGCAAGGCCCTGCGCCGCGCGCCGGGCTCCCGCGCATGCCCCGGCCTCGGCGGCGCGGGCTGCCGGCCGGCGCTGGCCGGGCATGAAAAGCGCGAAAAAATCGAAGCGCATCTATTCCGTTCCGGCGGCCGGGCGCGGTCCGTCCATGCGCGGCGTGGGGCCGGCGGGAAAGACGACGCGCAGGTCCGTGACCTGTTCGCCGCGGGCTTTCGCCACGGCGACGGTCGCGGCCAGCACATGGCCGCCGCGCGTGCGGTCGGTGGTCAAGAAATGGAAGTGCCAGCCCACGGGGGACAGCGCCGAGACGTTCGGCGGCGTGTAGACGCCGATCATGGTCCCGGCCGTATCCTGCATGGGGAATTCGGCTTGCGCCTTGCAGGCCGTGGCCAGGGGCGGCCAGGGCTTTTGCTGGGCCGGCACGCTGCGGGTCCGTATGCTCGTAAAAAGCCCGTCCACGCGCACGACGTAAAACCGCGTCGGATCGGGCAGACGCCCCGCGAGCGCCGCGCCGAGGCCGGCGAGGTCCAGGCCGTCCAGGCGGCCGAGATCGAGGGCGTCGGCGCAGTGCGTCACCTGGGCGAACGGGGTCTTTCGCGACGGCGCGACGGGATAGACCCTGCCGTCGGTCTTCACCTGGTAGAAACGGCCATCCAGGGCGACCATTTCGCCGTCGAGGTCGGTGAAGGTGCCCAGGCCGCAGTCGCCGTGGCGGGCGAGCGTGGCGAAGGTCTCCCGGCCGGTGTAGTCCCCGGCGAGCAGGGCTTCGATGGTTCCGACCTGATAGAGTTCCCCGGCCAGGGCGGAAGCGGCGGCCAGGACGACGAAAAAGACGGCTCCTAACGCCGCCCGGGCGGTCCGTGCGATGCGCGGCATGCTGCGTGCCTCCTTTCCCGGCGGGAAATGCTCAAACGTCGGCGCCTTCCGGATCGGGCTGGCCGGCGAGGAACCGGCGCACCACGGGATCGTCGCAGGCGACGATGGCTTCCGGCGTGCCTTCCCAGACGATGCGGCCGGCGTCGAGCATGGCCACATGCCCTGCCACGTCGAAGACGTCGGGAATGTCGTGGCTGACGAGCACGGCCGTGAAGCCGAACTGCTTGCGCGACTGGTCGATCAGCGCCAGCACGGCGGCCTTGCGGATGGGGTCGAGGCCGGTGGTCGGCTCGTCGAAGAGCACGAGCCCCGGCTCGGTCACGAGCGCCCGGGCCAGTGCGACCCGCTTTTGCATGCCGCCGGAAATCTGGGACGGAAACTTGTCGAGGATCGCCACGAGTTCCAGGCGTTCGGCCAGTTCGCCCACCCGTTTCGCGACCTCGGCCTCGGGCAGCTTCGCGGTCTCGCGCAGCGGCAAGGCGATGTTGTCGCGCACGGTCATGGAGTCGAAAAGCGCCATGTTCTGAAACATGTAGCTGCAGCGGCGGCGGAATTCCCGGCGCTTTGCGGCCCCGACCGCGGCCAGGGAGCCGCCCCGGAACAGGATGTCGCCGGCGTCGGGCTTGAGCAGGCCGATGATGTGCTTGAGCAGCACGCTCTTGCCTTCGCCGGACTTGCCGATCACGGCGGTGACCATGCCCTCGGGCACGGTCATGTCGATGCCGCGCAGCACGGGCTGCCCGGCAAAGGCCTTGGTCAGGCCCCGGATTTCGATCATGGGTTGCGGCGTCATGGCGGATTGCCCCGTTTGGGAAACCGCGACACTTTGACCGCATTCGCGGCCAAAGGCAAGGACCGCGGCGCGCCTGCGACGCCGCCGGGGAGCGCGCGGCGGCGGTCAGGACGTTTCGGAGGTAGGCGCGTCGGCGTCCGGGGTCTCGGGCAGGCCAAGGGGCGCGCGGCGGTCGCGCACGAAGGAATTGCCCGGGCAGGACTTGGCGTATTTCTTGACGGCCGCCGCGCGCACGCCCAGTTCGTCCATGGTCACGGGCACGGCAAAGGCGCAGTCGATGACGCCCATGGAAATGGTCAAAAGCGGAAAGCGTCCCGCCCGGCCGTCGCGGCCCTGGCCCTCGATGTAGCCGCGCTCGCGGTCCGCGGGCGTGAAAAGGGCCGGCGAGGCGGCGGCGAAGGCGGCGAGCGCCGCTTCGCACACGGGCGCGACCGAGGCGGCGTCGCAGAGAAGGACGAAATCGTCGCCGCCGACATGGCCGAGGAAGTCGTCCTGCGCGCCGCGGGAAGCGAGCGCCTCGCCCAGGATGCGCGCGGTCATGAGGATGGCCTTGTCCCCGTCCTGGAAGCCGTAGACGTCGTTAAAGACCTTGAAGTTGTCGAGGTCGGCGTAAATAAACGAGGTGTGGCGGCCGGCCTCGGCGCGCCGCGCGATCTCGCGCTCGATGGCCACGTTGCCGGGCAGTCCGGTGAGCGGGTTGGCCCCCTTGGCCAATTCCACCTGCACGCAGGCCAGGGCGTCGAGGATGCGCTGCACCGAAACCATGCCGGCAAGCCGCCCCCGGCAGGTGACGAGGATGGGGTCGTAGAGCTTTTCCCGGTCCCGGGCCATGGCCGCCTGGGCCGCCACTTCCACGGGCGTGTCCCACTCCACGGTGAGCGGCGAGGGGTCCATGATGCGGGTGACGTCGCGGCGCAGGAAAAGGGCCAGGCCGTAGGGCGTGCTGAGGACGCGGTCGAGGTGGTGGCGCATGATGAGCCCCTCGGGCCGACCGTCGCGGACCACGGCCACGGCGTGGACGGACTCGTTGCCGTCGAAGAACTGCTTGACCTCGCCGACGCTCGCGTGGGGCGGAATCTGGCGGGGCCGTTCGGCCAGATCGTTTATGGGCGAGGAGCACTTGAAGCCGTCGATGGCCTGGCTTGCGCCCCGCACGATGGCCAGGCGCGTTTCCTCGTGCAGCTCGGCCGCCGGGGCCTCGGGCCGCCCCAGGAAAAACCCCTGGCCGAAGTGCGCGCCCAGGCGGATGCAGCAGGCGAGCTCCGCTTCGGTCTCGATGCCCTCGGCCACGATGCGGCAGCCGATCTTGTCCGCGAAGGTGAGCAGCGTCTCGAGCAGCGCCCGTTTGACCGGGTTGGCGTCGATGCCGCGCACGAGGGACATGTCGATCTTCATGAAATCGGGCTTGATCTCGGCGATGGAAAAAAGCCCGGAATAACCGGTGCCCACGTCGTCCACGGCCACGCCGTAGCCGGCGTCGCGGTAGTGGTCCAACGTGCGGTGGAACAGGTTGAAATCCTTGACGCTGTGGCGCTCGGTGATCTCGAGCACCACATCGCGTGGCTCCATGCCGTACTTGTCGAGCAGCCGCCTTGTTTCGCCGGGCGTGAACTGGGGATCGAGCAGCGTGCGGGGATGGACGTTGCAGAAAAGCCGCGCGCCCTGGCTGCGCCGGGCGAAGCCGCGGATCGCGGCCTCGCGGCAGACTTTTTCCAGGGCGAAGATAGCCCCGGCCTCCTCGGCCACGTCGAAGAGCATGGCCGGGGATTCCAGCGGGCTTTGCGCCGGCCCCCGGGCCAACGCCTCCCAGGCGAACACGCTGCCGCCGCGCAGGTTGACGATGGGCTGGTAGACGGCCCGCACCCGGCCGAGTTCCAGTATCTCGCGGAATTCTCGCAGGGCCGGGGCGCTGCCGCCCTCGCCGCCGCCGGCCAGGCGCAACGCCTCGGCCAGCGCCGCGGCCAGGGCCATGTCCAGGGCGATGGGAGCCTTGCAGATGACCACGGCCGCGCCGCTGCGCACATCCAGGGCCTGGCCGGTCAGGCGCAACGCCTCCTCGCGCAGGCCGCCGCGCGTTTCCAGGCGCAGTATCGCCGCAACCCGGTCCAGGGCGTCGGCATCGTCGTCCCGGCCGCCGACGCACACAAGTACGCGGCCGGGTTCGAGCGTTTCGGTCAGGCAAACGGCATGGTCCGCCAGCCGCCTCTCCGCGGCGCGGGCGGCCGCCGCAGCCAGGGCCGCGGCCAGGGCCGCGGCCACGTCGGGACGCACCAGGCGGCGCAACAGGGAAAAATCCTGGATCTCGAGCAGGACCACGCCGAGGGCGCCTCCCCCGGCGACATGGTCCGCGACCAGCTCCCGCTCCCTTCCCTGCAACAACCCGTCCCCCGAACCGACAGCGGCAAGCGCGCCATCCCGTCCTGGAGCCTCGTTAAGGCATGGTGAAAACTGCATAACCACCTTACCGCATTGCCCGGGTCGGGCCGGGGCCCTTCTTGAACCGGGCAGTGCTAGCACGCCCCCGGCGCGCCTCGGCCGCACCTTCCAGACGATGCCGTGACGATTCCGTGACGCCCGCGGCGCGCGACCGCCACGCTTGCCAGCGGCGAACGTCTTGCCTACACCCGGGAAAATATGAACAGTCCCTTCCCCTCCCGCGCGACCGAATCCGCTTCCCTTACCCGGGAAATGCGGCTGGCCTGGGGCCTGCGCGAGGACATCCGCGCCGGGCGCGACATCGACGATCCGCAGGCGCGAGAGGATTTCCGGCTGTGGTGGCTGAGCTCGGCCTCCCGCGAATTTCCCGCCGTGAAATGCGACCCGCGGCCGGAAGACGCGGCCCTGGCCGGCGCGATCCTCATCCCGGCCACGGGGCCACGGGACGCCGCGGTCACCCGCCTGATGGACTTCATCCGTCGCCTGCGCCCCAAGGAGGCGGCAGGGTTCGACGTCGCCGCGCCGCAGGGGCGAAGGGCCCTGGCCGCCTGGCATTACGCCTGCGTCGTGCCGGAGTTGTCCCTGTTTCCCCTGCTCGACGCCCGGGAACGTGCCTGGCTGCTCGAACCCGTCACCCCGCCCCTGGCGCCCGCCGGGCTGCCCCTGCCCCGGCTTGTCCGGCTGACCTGGGAAAACCGGACCGACGTGCACGCGACCTTCGACCTGTCCCAGGCAGGCGGGGCCTGGGGACTGCTGGCCTGGTACTGGATCTACGGCGCAGCGGAAATGGGGCATCAGCCCTATGCCGCCTGGCTGTCCTGCCGGGAGCTCTTCTCGCCCCGACCCGACCTCGGCGGCCTCCCGGCCATGGCGCTTTTCGCCTGGCAGGCGGACGACGCGCAACGCGCGCGCATCAATCCCGCGACGCCTGCCGGCATAGCGGCCCTCACCGCCTGGCTCGAGGAATCGCGGACGCTGCCCCGCCTGACGCAGGCGATGCTCGAAGCGCCGGCCAAGCCCCCTTGCCCGCGCCCCCCGCATCCGCCGTCCCGGCCCTTCGGGGCCAACATCATCGGCTACGCCCGGGGGGAACTCGGCATCGGCGAGGATTCGCGAATGTGCGCCCTGGCCCTTTCCCAGGCCGAGACGCCCTTTGCCGTGGTCAACATCCCCGTGGGCTCCAACACCCGGGAGCAGGACGCCTTTCTCGACGCCTGCCTGGTCGAGGACACGCCGTATCCGGTCAACATCTTTTGCCTCACGGGGCTCGACACGGCGAGGTTGTGGCTGGAACGCGGGGAAGCGCTTTTTTCCGGACGCAAGAACGTGGGCTACTGGCCCTGGGAGCTGCCCGCCTGGCCCAAAGCCATGGCCGACGCCTACGCGCTCGTGGACGAGTTGTGGGTGTCGAGCGCCTACACGCGCGACGCCTTCGCGAAAAGCGCGCCGATCCCGGTGCGGCTTATGCCCATGGCCGTTTCCGTTGACCGGGTCACGCCACGCCCGAGGGACTTCTTCGGGCTGCCCGGGGACCGCTTCCTGTTCCTGTACACGTTCGACTGCAATTCCTATCTCGCGCGCAAGAACCCGCTGGCCGTCATCCGCGCGTTCCGGGCCGCCTTCCCGCGGGGCGCGGAACCGGTCGGGCTCGTGCTCAAAACCATGAACGCCCGCGAGGACGACCCGCGCTGGCTGGCCCTGGCCGCAGCGGCCGCGGCCGACGCGCGCATCGTCTTCCTGCACGGGACCATGGACCGCGGCGACGTACTCGGCCTATTCGCCGCCTGCGACGCCTACGTCTCGCCGCACCGGGCTGAGGGCTTCGGTAGGACGCTGGCCGAGGCCATGCTGCTCGGCAAGCCGGTCATCGCCACGGGGTATTCGGGGAATGTCGATTTTCTCACGCCGGAGACGGGCTATCCCGTGCCCTACCGCTTCGTGCCCATCGGGGAAGGAGAATATCCCTTCGGCCAGGGCCTCGTCTGGGCCGAGCCCGACGCCGACGCCCTGGCCGGGGCCATGCGCCGCGTCGCGAACGCGCCGGAGGAGGCCGCGCGCCGGGCGCGCGCCGGGCGCGACCTCGTGGCCGGAAGGCACCATCCCCTGGCGGTCGGACGCGCGTACAGGGAACGGCTCGAGGCGCTTTGCCGCTAGACCGCGGCCCTATTTTTCGCGGGAGAAGAACACGCGCAGAAATCCGAAGAAGACGCCGCCGAGATCCTTCCACGCCCATCCCCACAAGCGATCAAAAAGGCCATGGGGCAAGGCTTCCTGCGCATGAAAGGAAATATTGTCCCCGACGCGGCCATAAAGGCTTGAAGGTCCCACATCGGGATGTTGTTTCGGGGACGTTGTCGGCGTTTCGGACTCCACCGGAACATCCTTGAAAATGAGGTCGACCTTTTCGAACTTGTTTTGCTCCGTCATGCTCTGCCCCCGGCGAGAGTTCCATCCGTCGCGGCGCGCGCCGCCGGCGGGATCGCGACGTTACGTGGAACGCCGCCCTGGGGCAACCCGCATATCTGCGCCAGGCATTGCAGAAAAGGAGCCCGCCGGCCGGGCTGGCGTTGCCGAAAGGCGGGAGCGTTGACATGGATAATGGACTTTTGGCATTATCAAAAGCTGTGCGATGATAATGATCTTTTGCTTTTAAGCGCGCGCCGTGGTGCCTGCCGCCCCTCTGAGGAATTCGAAAAACATGACGACCGACCAGTTGCGCAACAATTCAGGACTGTTTTGCTTCTTACTCCTGGCACGGCACCATCACATCGATTTGACCGTCGAATCCATATCGCACAAGTACAGCATCCACGACAGCAACCTGGATCCTGTCCTCCTGCTGCGCATCGCCAAGGATTTCGGCTTCAAAAGCAAATGCAGCCGCCTCAATTGGAAAAAACTTTTTTATATTGGCAACGTATTCCCCTTGCTGGCCCGCCTCCGCGACGGGAAATACGTCATCGTATCCGGCGTGCGCGGGGCAGAGGAGTCCGGAGAGGTCGCCATTGTCGATCCCAGCCGGGGATCGCTTGAGTTCGTCTTTTTGCAGCGTGCGGATTTCGAGCAGCTCTGGGACGGCGAAGCCTTTCTTTTCAAGAAGATTTACAAGATTGCGGACACGCACAAACCGTTCGGCCTGGACTGGTTCATCCCGGAGATGTTGCGGCACAAGAAAATGTTCCGCGACGTCGGTCTGGCCACCATGTGCGTCAACCTGCTGGCCATCGGCTTCCCGATCTACATTCAGTTGATGTTCGACAAGGCCGTCGCGCACCGGGCGCTTTCCACGCTCGTCGTTTTGTCCGTGGCCATCGCCACCATCACTATTTTCGAAAATGTTCTCAAATACTTAAAAAACTACATCACGCTCTACGCCACGAACAAAATCGACCTGCGACTGGACAAAATCCTGCATGGCCATATCCTCCGCCTGCCCATCGATTTCTTCGATTTTACCCCCATCGGCCTCATTCTGCGCTATCTTTTCCAGAAGGAACGCATCCGCGAGTTCATGACGGGAACGCTGCTCACGACCTTGTTCGACCTGAGCCTCATCGCCTTCATTTTGCCGATCCTTTTCTTCTATTCCTGGAAGCTGGCCTTCGTCGTCATCGCGTTCACCTGCGGCATCCTGGCGATCATGCTCGGCACCATGCGCGTTTTCCGCTACATGATGCATCAGGTACAGACCTACGAAGCCATAAAAAACAAATACATCGTGGAGACCTTGCGCGGCATCGGCACCATCAAATCCCTGGCCCTGGAGCCCCTGCGCTACAGGAAAACGGAACAGGATACCGCGACCACCATTTCCAAGCACCATGCAATAAAGAACCTTTCCCTCAAAGTCGGCACCGCCAGCGAACTGCTCCAGGGCCTCATGCGTGTGACCGTCATCTAGTACGGCTGCTACCTGGCCGTGGACCAGGAAATCACAGCCGGCGGGCTGATCGCCTTCGTCATGCTGAGCGGGATGATCACGGGGCCACTGGTGTCCCTCGTCGGCATCCTGCACGAATACCAGGAAGTCGCAGTCTCCGTGAACCTCCTGGGAGTCATTCTCAATCGCCCGGTGGAGCATGCGCAAAGCAACCGCGGCCTCGTCTCGCCCATAAGCGGCAGCATCGGCATCGAATCCGTCAATTTCCGCTACGCCCAGACGGCGCCGCCGGCGCTTTCCGACATCTCCATGCACTTTCCCGCCGGTTCTGTCATCGGCATCGTCGGCCGCTCCGGTTCCGGCAAATCGACCCTGACCCGGCTCATCCAGGGTCTCTATCCCCTGCAACAGGGACGCATCACCATCGACGGCCTGGACATGCGCGACTACGACATCGCCCACCTGCGCCGCTCCATCGGCGTGGTGCTCCAGGAGAGCTTCCTGTTCGAAGGCAGCATCCGCGAGAACATCGCCGTCACCAAGCCCACGGCCACCTTCGAGGAGATCGTCTTCGCCGCGCGCATGGCCGGCGCCGACGAATTCATCCAGCTTCTCCCCCAGGGCTACGACACCCCGCTGTTCGAAGGCGGTTCGAACCTCTCCGGCGGTCAGCGCCAGCGCCTGTCCATCGCCCGGGCCCTGCTCACGCAGCCGCCCATCCTCATCCTCGACGAGGCGACCAGCGCCCTGGACGCCGAATCCGAAGCCATCATCCAGGCCAACCTCACGGCCATCGCCCAGGGGCGCACCATGCTCATCGTCAGCCACCGTCTGTCCATGCTGACCATGTGCCACAGCATCATCGTTCTTGAAAAAGGGAAACTGATCGGCAACGCCCCTCACGACGAGCTGCTCAAGACCTGTCCGATCTATGCCGATCTCTGGTACAAGCAGAATAGGCACCTGATGGGCGTTTTGCAAAATCAGTCCGCCATGTAAGCAAGGGCCGCGCTTCACGCGCTTGCGCAGGGACCGGGGCGACGCGCCCGAACCAAGCATTTCGAGGATCACGGATCGCATGCATATGCTGCAAAAGTTCATCCCGAAGAACAACAAGCCCGCACTGCCCAAAGAGGCGCTGGAATTCCAACCCGACGCCGAGGCATTAGAACTCGCGGCGCTGCCCGTCGCCGCGAGGCTCACCCTGCATGTCATCCTCGCCCTGTTCCTGGTCTTTCTGGTCTGGTCGTTTTTCGCCAAGGTCGACAAGATCGTCACCGCCAGCGGCAAGATCGTCTCCTCGGGCAAGAACATCATCGTTGCGCCGCTCAACGACGCCATCATCCGCAGCATCGACGTCCGGCTCGGGGCCACCGTGCGCCAGGGCGACGTGCTCGCGCACCTCGACCCGACCTTCACCACGGCGGACCTCGCCCGTTTGCAGAAAAGCAAAATCTACGATCAATTGCAGCTTGCGCGCATGACCAGCGAACTGGCCGGCACGCCTTTCACGCCGCCGCCCGGCGCTTCCGAACAGGACATCGCCACCCAGCGCAAGCTGCTCGCCGGCCGCCAGGAGGAATTCTCGGCCAAGCTGCGCCAAAGCAACGCCAAGATTTCCCAGTTGCAGCAGAATATCCAGGCGCTGCAACGCCAGATCGCACAGATGGACAAGCAGGTGTCCGTGGCCAAGGAATTGGTCGGCATGCGCGTCAAGGTCTACGAGCAGGGGTCGGATTCCCGCCTTTCCCTGCTCGAGGCCGAGAACCACCTGGCCCAGACCAACGCGTCCATGGAGCAGCTCCGTGGCTCCCTGGAATCCAAACGGCACGACCTGACGCAGGCGCTCTCCGAAAAGGAGGCCTTCATCGAAGGCTGGCGCAACGAGCTCTCCAGCCAGATCACCCTGGGCCGCAAGGACCTGCAGTCCGTCCTCGAAGACCTGGCAAAGGCCGAACGCCTCCAGGAGCTGGCCACACTGACCGCGCCGAGCGACGCCGTGGTCCTGGACATCGCCAATTACAACCCCGGCACGGTGATCAAAAGCGGCGAGGCCTTCATGACCCTCGTCCCCCTCAATACGCCTCTGGAAGCCTCCGTCTCCATCGATCCTTCCGACATCGGCTACGTCCGCCAGGGTGACCCGGCGGAAATCAAGCTCGACACCTATCCCTATCAGAAGTTCGGCTACCTGGAAGCCACGCTGCGCACCGTGGCCGAGGACGCCCAGAACATCGATACGGCAGGCAACCGGCGCTATGCCTACGAGGGGCGGCTGCGCATCACCGGCATGACGCACATGACCGACCTGCCTCCGGATTTCAGGTTGGTGCCCGGTATGACGCTGTCCGCGGACATCAAGGTCGGTAGCCGTACGATCATCACGTATATCACCTGGCCGCTTATCCGCGTTTTCGGCGAATCCATCCGCGAACCCTAACGCACAACGCCCTGCCAAGGAGCGCAACATGCCATTTTCCGATCCCCAGGCGCAGCAACATGCGTCCATGAAAGGCCCGCAGCTGGAAACCGTGCTGAGCAGCGAAACCACCCTGGTCCCTTTCCCTCCCGGCGCTTACCGTATCGCTGTCGGGGGCATGGAACACCCCGCCAAGACAGTGGCCAACACTGCGTTCCCGGCCATGCAGGTGAGCGTGCTTCCCGGTTGCCGCCAGTTCGCGCGGCTCGACACGGCCGACGGCGGCACAGCCTGGCTGGAGCGCGCCGGTGACCAGGCCATGCTGACCGTCACCGCCCCCGGGGGGCTCGTGCTGTTCACGTCCTATCGCCCCCATGACTACCCGACCACGGGTATTCGGATGGACGTCGAAAGGCTCAAACAGGCCGCGCCCCAGGCTCCTGCCCCTGCTCCCGCGGCCTCGCCCCAGGCCCCCGCGTTTCCGCAGGCCCCGGGCTTCCCCCAGGCGCAACCCTTTGCGCGGCAGGCCGCATTCCAGCAGCCCGGTGGATTTCAAACTCCTGCAGCGCCCGCTTCGCCCCAGGGCTTTTCCCTGACGCCTCCCGCCGGAGCGGGCTTCCCAGCCGGCGGCGGGTTTTCCCAGCCCCCGTTTTCTCCTCAGGGATTCCAGCCCCAGCCCTTCCAGCCGTCGCCCGGCGCCGGCTTCCTCGGCGGCCCGGTCCCCGGCGGATTCGGCGCAGCGAATCCGGGATTGCGGCCCGCCGCGCCCCAGCCTTTCGCGCCGCAGGTCGCGCCCCGTCCCGGGCAGTTCGCACCGGCTGCACCGGCCGCGCCGACACCCTCAGGCGCGCCCGTCCCCGGCATCCGCATGGCCGGACACATCGAAAGGGAAGGCGACAAGGCCTTCGAGCCCGGACAGACCGTCGGCGTCGCCGGCTCCGGCCGTCGCCTCGAGGCCGTGGCGCTCTACGCCGAAGGCATCAACCTGCACGAGCTCGAATACGCCGCCGTCAGCCGCGACGGCCATCTGCTGCCCTGGGTCTGCCCGCCGCAGTTCACCGGCTCCCGGGGCATGGGCGCGCCGCTGATCGGATTCGCCGCCAGACTCTCGGGCGAAGCCGCCGCGCGCTACGACATCGTCTATTCCGGGAGCTTTTTCCAGGGCGGCCAGGTCGCACCGGTCGGCAACGGCGAATTCCTCAGATCCCCGGTCCCGGGCGATCCCCTGGAATCCCTGCGCGTGGCGCTCACGCCCAAAACGGCCTAGGCCGCAAGGCAGCGACAAGGCCCGGACACCGCCGCACCGCGCACGGCCGCCGTCGCATGGGGCAACCCGGGCGACGGCGGCCGTGCGCTTTGGACCGCGGCGGCGCCGGGCACGAGGATGGCATGCAGCCGGAACTGACCGTCTTGTTCGTCCACAAGGACTTCCCGAGCCAATACCGCGGGCTGCTCGAACATTATCTGCGCCGGCCGGGCACGCGCGTGAGCGCCATCAGCAGCGCTTCCCGGAGGACGCCCATTCCGGGCGTCCTCGAAATGACATACGACGGCATCGGCGAACGTCCGGAGGGCCTGCACCAGTACGCCCGCCACGTCGAGGAACACATCCGGCGCGGCGTGGCCGCCATGGAGGCGGCCAAGGCCCTGCGCCGGGCAGGCGTCGTCCCCGACCTCATCTACGCCCACCCGGGCTGGGGCGAGGCGCTTTTCCTCAAGGACGTCTTTCCGAACGCCCGGCTCCTCTGCTACTGCGAGCACTACTACCTGCCGCGCGCCAACGACGCGGCCTTCGATCCCGAATTTCCCCTTGCGGAATACCATTGGCCCATTCTCGACCTGCAGAACACCCCGGGCCTGCTCGCCCTGGCCGCGTGCGACCGGGGCGTATCGCCCACCTTCTGGCAGCGCAGCAACTATCCGCACGAATGGCAGGGCAAGATCGCGGTCATCCACGAAGGCGTGGACACCGACGCCGTCCGCCCGGACCCGGCGGCCAGCCTGCGCGTCGACGGTCCGGGCCTGGACGTGGCCTGCGGCGACGAACTCGTCACCTACGTGGCCCGCGACCTCGAACCCTACCGCGGCTTCCACACCTTCATGCGCGCCCTGCCGGAACTGCTGCGCCTGCGCCCGAGCTGCCGCGTGCTCGTGGTCGGCCGCGAGGGCGTGAGCTACGGCATGAAACCGCCCTTCGGCCAGAGCTACGCCCGCCGCTACAAGGCGCAGTACCCGGTCGATCCGGGCCGGGTCTGCTTTCTCGATACCCTGCCCTATCCGGATTACCTCAAGGTGCTCCAGGTCTCGGCCTGCCACGTCTACCTGACCTATCCCTTCGTGCTGTCCTGGTCGGCGCTGGAGGCCATGGCCGCAGGCTGCCTGCTGGTCGGCTCCGACACCCCGCCCGTGCGCGAAGTGGTCGAGGACGGGGTCAACGGCTTCCTGACCGACTTTTTCGACCACCACGCCCTGGCGCGGCGCATCGCCGCAGTCCTGGCGCACCGCCACGAACTGGAGCACGTGCGCCGGGCCGCCCGGGAAACCGTGCTCTCCCGTTACGACAAGAAACGGATCTGCCTGCCGGCGCACCTGCGCCTTGCCGAGCAGGTCCTTGCCGGAGGTTGTGATGCCCACTCCTGAGGCCGCCCTCCTCCCGCCTGCGCCGGCCGCCGTGCTGGCCCTCGACGCGGCGCGGGCCCTGGCCGCGGCGGACAAGACGCGTGAGGCCAGGCAGCGCGCCCTGCCCCTGCTCGGGGAGCCCGCCCTGCACGTCCCGGCGCTCCTGCTCCTGCACGATCTGGCCCGGCGCGAGGGCGACGCGGCCGAAGCCCTGCGCCTGGCCGCCCGGGCCGCCCGGCTCGCGCCGGAAAGCCCCCCCCCCCTGGGCCATTGCGCCATGGCGCAAACCGATGCCGGCCGGCACGAGGCGGCGCTCGCCACGGCCCGGGACGCGCTGGCCCGGGATCCCGACGAAATACTGGCCGCGGCCGCAATCCTTTTGGCCGCCTGCCGCCTGGGCCGCCCGCAAGCGGCCCGGGATACGGCCGTGACCGTGCTGGCCGCACCCGAGCCCGAGGCGCAACTCGCGCCCCTTGCCGCGCAGACGCTGGCCGCCCTGGCCGGCGGCGGACCATGCGGCGTGCTGCTCCCGACGGACGGCCGGGAGGTCGTCGGCCGCATCGTCGCGGTACGCGACGCCGGAGGGGGACCCGTCCAGGCGGACCTGACCGCCGGAGGCAAGCGGCTAAGCCGCGTCGCTGCCGCCCTCCCCGTCGGTCCTGCCGCAGCGGGACTTTTCGCCTTTCGCTACGCGCCGTGCGAGCCGCTTCCCGCCGGAACCGAAGTCGCGGCCGTGCTCGCCGCGACCGGAACGCCGTTTTTCGCCTCCCCGCAAATCGTGGCCGCACCCTGCATGGCTTCTCCGGGGCCGGTGCGCGGCGCGGTGAAAGCCCTTCCGGACGGCCGCATCGCCGGCCACCTGTTCGACCCGGCCCGCCCGCTTGCGCGACAGCGCGTCGCCCTCGTCCCCGAGGACGATCCGGCCGCGGCCGCAACCGTCACGGCCGCGGAATTCGACGACAATCTTCTCGTCCGGGGCTACGGCGACGGAAGCTGCGCTTTTTCCTACGCTTGGCCCGCGACGCCGGGCGCGCCCTGCCGCCGCGTGCACGTACTCGATGCGGCCACGCGGCTCCCCCTGGCCGGTTCGCCGGTCCTGGCCGCAAATCCCCTGGAAACCGCCGCGGCCCTGTCGCGCTTCAGTGCCTGGCTGCGTCTGGCCGGCGACGCCCCGGACGCGCCGCCGCCCCTGCCCGAAGACTGCCGGGGCTCCCTGCTCGATCTGGCCCGCGCCGCCCTGGCCGCCCTGGCCGGCGAACATGCCGCCGCCGCGCCCGAACCGGAAACGCCCGGAGACGCCCATGCCTGACGCTCTGTCCGCCCACGGCTCCGTGGACGTCGTCGTCCCGGTCTACAAGGGATACGGCCTGACGCGCGCCTGCCTGGAATCGCTTCTTGCCGCTTCCTGTCGCACGCCGCACCGCATCGTGGCGGTCAACGACCGTTCCCCCGAGCCCGCGCTTGCGGCGCATCTGCGCGCCCTGGCCGCAGAGGAACGCATCACGCTCCTGGAAAATCCCCGCAACATGGGCTTTCCGGCCACGGCCAACCGGGGCCTGGCCTGGGGCGAGGGGGGCGACAAGGTTCTCGTCAACAGCGACGTGCTCGTCTTCGACGGCTGGCTCGACCGGCTCGCCGCAGCCGCGTACGCCGCGCCGGACATCGGCACGAGCACGCCCTTTTCCAACAACGCCACCATCTGCTCCTATCCCCTGCCGAACCGCGACAATCCCCTGCCCGCGGACGTCTCCGCCGCCGGGCTCGACGCGCTCTTTGCCGCCGTCAACGCCGGGCGCGTCACAGACCTGCCCACGGCCGTCGGGTTTTGCATGTATATCCGGGGCGCATGCCTGCGCGACGTCGGCCTTTTCGACGCCGACGCCTTCGGCGCGGGCTACGGCGAGGAAAACGATTTCTGCCTGCGCGCGGCGCGCCTGGGCTGGCGACACGTGCTGGCCGGCGACGTCTTCGCCGTGCACGCCGGCGGGGCCTCCTTCGGCAAGGACAAAAACCCGGCCCTGGCGCGCAATCTGGCCGTGCTCGCCGCGCGCCATCCCGGCTACCTGCCGGCCGTGGCCGCATTCACCCGCGCCGATCCCGTCGCGCCGCTGCGCCGGGGCGTGGACGTGGCCCGGCTGCGCCGCATGCATGCCGCGCCCCTGGTCGTGCGCCTGTGCCACGCCAAGGACGGCGGCACGGCAAAGCGCCTGGCCGACGAAAGCCGGGAACTGGCCGCCGCAGGCTACCTGCCGGCCACGCTCTCCCCGGCGGAGCGGGACGCCCCGGATGCGCGCGTGCGCCTGAGGGTGGAGCATCCCGACATCCCGGCGGAACTCCTCTACGACGCAATCGCCGAACTGCCGCAGCTTGTGGCGGATTTGCAGGCGCTCGGCATCGCGGGCGTCATCTTCCACCATTTCCTGGACCTGCCGCCGGAGCTGCTCGACCTGCCCGGGCTTTGCGGCGTGCCCCACGAGGCGCGCATCCACGACTACGGCTGGTTTTGCCCGAGCATCAACTGCATCGACGACTCGGGGCTTGCCTGCGGCGAACCCGATCCCGCCGCCTGCCAGCGCTGCGCCGACGTCAACGGTTCGGACATGCCGCACCTGACCGTGGCCGGCCTCTACGCCCAGTCCCGGCGCATCCTCGAGGGCGCGAGCCGCGTCACCGCGCCGAGCGCCGACGCGGCCGGGCGCATCGCCCGGCGTTTTCCCGCCGCCCGAATGGAAATCGTGCCCCATCCCGAACCGGCCTTCGCCCCGCCGCCGCAGCCCGCGATCCTGCCCTGGGACGGCGCGACGGAGATACGTCTGGCCTTGGTCGGGGCCATCGGCGAGCACAAGGGCTACGGCGTGCTGCTGTCCATGGCCCGCGACGCCAACCGGCGCGGCCTGCCGTTGCGCTTTTGCGTGGCCGGGTTCACCCGGGACGATTTTCCGCTGTTCGCCACGGGCAAGGTCTTCGTTTCCGGGCGTTACCGCGAGGAGGACGCCGTGGACGTCATCCGCGAGCTCGACTGCCATGCCGCGCTTTTTCTGTCGGTGTGGCCGGAGACCTTCTGCTACACCCTGACCGAGGCCTGGCGGGCCGGACTTTGGGCCGTGGGGTTCGACCTCGGGGCCGTCGGCGAGCGCATCGCGGCCACGGGCTATGGCTGGCGCATACCGCCCTGCCGCGACGGCGGCACGGTCAACGACCGGCTGCTCGCGCTTTGCGCCGCCCCGCCCGCTCCGGGGTCGCTCGTGGCCTGACGCGCCCCCGCGAAACACCCGCCATCAAGGAAACGTCACGCAACCGTCTGCCGCGCGTCGCCATTTTCGTCCCCGCCCGGCGCATGCTCGCCCACAATAAAAAAGCGAGGTGCCACCATGCGCGAGATCGACCCGCGAGTCCTCAGCCGGGAAACAAGCACACTGACCTGCGCCTGCGGCGCGGTCTTCACGGTGACCGTTTCCCGGCAGGCCGGCTGCGACCGGCTTCAATCCTTCCCCTGCCCGGCCTGCGCCAGGCTGCACGCCGCCAAGACCTGCCTGCCGCCGAGCCTTGCCCTCATCACCGTTCCCGCCGCTTTCGCCGCCAGCCGCCCCGCCGCCTGAGTCCGCCTGCCCCTGCCGCAACCTGCGACCGACGCCCCGGGCCTCCCGGAGCGCCCGGGCGCATGGCCGGTCGCGCTCCGAACGCGCCGCAGCGGACGCCAACCTGTTGCAAAAAAATCCGTTGCGGGTAGTATGGGTTGCAATAGGTTTTATCCGGCCCTGCGCAATCGTTGCCGCAGCGCCGGCAAGCGAGGTCACATGCCGCCGGAAAACGCTTTCGTCCCCCTTGCCGCGCCGTTTTCCCCCTGGGAACCGGGCGCGCTCGGCTTCACGGTCTTTTTCTGCATCGTGCTGGCCATCCTCGCGCTCATTCTCTTCCTCTCCGGCTTCCTGGTGCGCCGCCGTCCCACGCCCGAAAAACAGCGTCCCTACGAATGCGGCATCCTGCCCACGGGCCAGGGCCGCTTCCGCTATCCGGTGCCCTTTTTCCTCATGGCCGTCTTCTTCCTCATCTTCGACGTGGAAACCGCCTACATCATGGCCTACGCCGCAGCCTGGCCCGAGCTCGGCCTTCCCGGCTACCTGCGCTTGGCCGTCTTCGTCGTAGTGCTCGGCCTGGGGCTCGCCTACGCCTGGAAAAAGGGCGGACTCGACTGGAACGAGGAGCAGGGCTTGTGACCGACATTCGCGACGCCGCCTTCGCCCCGACCGATTGCATTATCAACTGGGCGCGCAAAAACAGCCTCTGGCCCTTCTTCTTCGGCCTGTCCTGCTGCTTCGTGGAGGAAGCCACGGCCTGGGGGCCGCGCTACGACATCGCGCGCTTCGGCTCCGAGGTCTTCCGGGGTTCGCCGCGCCAGGCCGACGTGCTCATCATCTCGGGCACGATGTTCAAAAAGGTCGCGCCCGTGGCGCTGCGGCTCTACGAGCAGATGGCCGATCCCAAATGGGTCATCTCCATGGGTTCGTGCAGCAATTCCGGCGGCATGTACGACGTCTACTCCGTGGTCCAGGGCTCGGACCAGATCCTGCCCGTAGACGTCTACATCCCGGGCTGTCCGCCGCGTCCGGAGGCGCTGTTCGAAGGCCTGATGCTGCTGCAAAAAAAGATCGCCGCCGGTGAGCGCCCCACGCGCCCCGTGCTGCATCTGCCGGGCGGCAGCGAAGGAGGCCGGCGCGACCATCTGGTCGACGGCGTGAGCAAATGCCGCGATACGCGCGGCCCGGGCTACGCCGGCATCCCCATCCGGGGAACTGCGGCCACGGAACCGCACTTTTACGGCTCCCGCACCGCCGGCATGTGGACGCCGCCCGCGCCGCGCATCGCCCTGCGCCCGGACCAGGAAGCCGTGGCCGCCGACCTGCTCGCCGCGTTCGGCGAAGACTTGGCCCTTACGCCGGACAGTCAGGACATGCCGACCTACGCCGTGGCGCCGACGCGCATCGTCGAGGTGCTCGACCGCCTCAAGCACGCCTCCCCCACGCGCTTTGCGCGCCTGGAGGATCTGACGGCCATCGACGAGACGGCGCGCAAGGACCGTCCCGGACACGACGCCACGGTGGTCTATACGCTCGCCTCCCTGTCCGCGCCCGGCATGGTGCGCCTGACCTGCGCGCTGCCGACGCGCGACGCGGCCATCGCCACGGCCACGGGTGTGTGGCCCGCCGCCGCGTGGTACGAACGCGAGGTCGCCGAAATGTTCGGCCTGACCTTTACCGGCCACCCCGACCCCAGGCGGCTTCTCACCCACCGCGACTGGCAGGGCCATCCCCTGCGCAAGGACTCCGAAGGCCGGGCCACGAACATGGCCCCCTTCACCGAAGAGGAAGCCAGGCGCCTGGAGCCCGTGGACGCGAAGGAAATCCTCGGCCCCCACGCCGACGATGGGGACTACGTCCTCAATTTCGGCCCCCACCACTACGCCACCCACGGCATCCTGCGCTACGCCCTGGCCCTTCGCGGCGAGCGCATCAAGGCCGTGGGACTCGACATCGGCTACCACCACCGCGGCGTGGAGAAAATCGGCGAGCGCCAGACCTGGCACCAGTTCATCCCCTACACCGACCGCGTGGACTACCTCTCGGGCGTGGCCAACAACCTCTCCTACGTCACGGCCGTGGAGACGCTGGCCGGCATTTCCGTGCCGCCGCGCGCCGCCTACGCCCGGGTCATGCTCTCCGAGCTGTTCCGCCTGTCCAACCACCTCATGTATTTCGGCACGTTCCTCCAGGACCTCGGCATGATGAGCCCGATCTTCTACGCGCTGCGCGAGCGCGAGATGGTGCTCGACATCATCGAGACGATCACGGGCGGCAGGCTGCACCCGTCGTGGCTGCGCATCGGCGGCATGGCGGCCGACCTGCCCGAGGGCTGGAAGGAGATGGTGGACGCCTTCGTCAAGATTTTCCCGGGGCGGCTCAAGGAATACCACGCCGGGGTGACGAAAAACCCCATCGTCAGAGCGCGCTGCGTGGGCGTCGGCGGCATTTCCGCGGCGGACGCCATCGACTGGGGCGTGACCGGCCCCAACCTGCGCGCGGCCGGCGTCGCCTGGGACAGGCGCAAGGCCATGCCCTACGGCGCGTATGCCGATTTCGATTTCGACGTGCCAACGCGCGAAGGCGGCGACTGCTTCGCCCGCTACCTCGTGCGCATGGACGAGATGGAGCAGAGCCTGCGCATCATCGAGCAGGCTGCAAGCAAGATGCCCGGCGGGCGCTACCTGTCCGAGGACGTGCGCTACTGCCTGCCGCAAAAAGACGAGGCCCTGCGCGACATCGAAAGCCTCATCCACCATTTCGTGAACGTGACGCGCGGCCCGAGGCTCCCGGCCGGCCAAGCCTACGCCGCCACCGAAGCCCCGCGCGGCGAGCAGGGCTACTACCTCGTCTCCGACGGCGGCAGCCATGCCTACAGGCTGCGCGTGCGCACGCCCGGTTTCGCCAACATCCAGGCCCTGCCGGTCATCGCCGACGGCCTACGCATCGCCGACTTCGTCGCCGTGCTCGCCTCCTACGACTACATCCTCCCGGACATCGACCGATGAACTATCATTCCTACACACATACCCCTTACCCAGGGGGTCCGGGGGGGATGATCCCCCCCGGCGGAGAGGTCCAGGAGAGGCAGCGCCTCTCCTGGCCGCCGGAGGCGCTCCATGTCGCTCCCTGATCCCCTCGTGGTCGAGCTCGACCACCTCGTCGCCGCAGCTTCGCACCATCCGCGCGAGGCGGCGGTGGACGTCATGTACGCCCTGCAGCGCCACTACGGCTACCTGTGCGACGAGGCCATGCACTACGCGAGCAAGGTCCTCGGCATGACCACGCTGGAGCTCGAATCCCTGGCCACCTTCTACGACTACCTCTACCGCCGGCCCGTGGGGCGCTACGTCATCCACGTCTGCGATTCCGTGGTCTGCTGGATGTTCCACCAGGATTCCATCTTCGATTACCTGTGCCGCACGCTCGGCGTGCCGCCGGGCGGCACCACGGACGACGGCCTTTTTACCGTGCTGCCGGCGGCCTGCATCGGCAACTGCCACAACGCCCCGACGATGCTCATTAACGGCCGCTTCTACAACAGGCTCACCCCCGAGCGCATCGATGCGGTGCTCGCCGAACTGCGCCAATCGACCGAGGAGCCGGTGCGATGCAAGTAGACACGCCGCAAATCCTGCTCAAAAACCGCCACCTCGGCCGCCCGGCGACCATTGACGAGTACCGGGCCGGCGGCGGCTACGAAGCGCTCATCGCCACCGTGGGCAAGCGCACCCCGACCGAGGTGCTGCAACTGGTCCTCGACGCGGACCTTCGCGGTCGCGGCGGCGCGGGCTTTCCCGCCGGCAAGAAATGGCAGGGGATTCCGAAGGATTACGTCGGCCCGCGCTACGTCGTCGTCAACACCGACGAGATGGAGCCCGGCACGTTCAAGGACCGCATCCTCGTCAACGCCGACCCCCACCTCGTCATCGAGGGCATCATTCTCTGCGCCTACGCCGTGCAGGCCACGGAAGGCGTGTGCTTCATCCGGCCCTCCTACGAATCCGACGCCGTGCTCCTCGAGGAGCAGTCCCAGGTGGCCCGGGAACAGGGACTGCTCGGCAAGAACATCCTCGGTTCGGACTTTTCCTTCGACATCCACGTGCACAGAAGCGCCGGCCGCTACATCTGCGGCGAGGCCTCGGCGCAGATCAAGGCCATCTCCGGCCTGCGGCCCAATCCGCGAAAAGGCGGCCCGCGCACGAGCGTCAGGGGGTTGTGGGACTGCCCGACCATCGTCAACAACCTGGAAACCCTCGCCAACCTGCCGGGCATCGTGCGAAACGGCCCGGACTGGTTCAAGTCGCTGGCCCGCTCCGACGGGGGCTCGGGCACGAAACTCTTCAGCGTGTCCGGACGCATCTCCAAACCGGGCTGCTACGAACTGCCCATCGGCACGCCGCTGCGCGAGATCCTCGACCACGCCGGGGGCATGCCGCCCGGACGCGTGCTCAAGGCCGTGATTCCGGGCGGGGCCTCGACGCCTTTCATGCCCGACAAGTACCTCGACCTGGAAATGGACTTCGAGCCTATGAAAAAGGCCGGCCAGCGCTTCGGCACGGCCTCCATCATGGTCTTCGACCAGAACACCTGCCTGGTCGGGGCCACGCTCAACCTGATCGAATTTTTTACCCGCGAATCCTGCGGCTGGTGCACGCCCTGCCGCGAGGGCCTGCCCTACGTGCGCCACCTGCTGCGCCTGATCGAGGGCGGTCAGGGACAGGAAGAGCACATCGACATGATCAAGGACATGGCCAAGGCCATGCAGTCGGCGTATTGCGCGTTCGCTCCGGGCGCGGCCGAACCGCTCCTCAGTCTTTTCAAGTACTTCGAGCCCGAAGTGCGCGAACACCTGCGCCAGAAGCGCTGCCCCTTCGGTAATCCGCCCCCGGCCCTGCGCGGCAAGGCCTGCGGCACGCGCCCCGTCGAATTCGGCCCCACCCCCTGCCCGGAGGACCAATGCCCGATCTGATCATCGACGGCCGGCCCGTGACCGTGCCCAAGGGCACGCCGGTCATCGCGGCGGCCGAGGCGCTCGGGATCGTCATCCCCCGCTTCTGCTGGCATCCGGCGCTCGGCGCGGCCGGGGCCTGCCGCATGTGCGCGGTCATGTTCCTGGAGGGACCGGTCAAGGGACTGGAGATGAGCTGCATGGTGCCGGCCGCGGACGGCATGGTGGTGTCCACCGGCCACCCCGAGGCTGTGGCCTTCCGCAGCCGCGTCGTCGAACTGCTCATGGCCAACCACCCCCACGACTGCCCGGTGTGCGACGAAGGCGGGCATTGCCTGCTCCAGGACGAGACCATCTCCGGCGGCCATGCCTTGCGCCGCTTCCCGGGACGCAAGCGCACCTACCTGGACCAGGACCTGGGGCCTTTCATCCAGCACGAGATGAACCGCTGCATCCACTGCTACCGCTGTGCGCGCTTCTACCAGGAATACTGCGGCTATTTCGATTTCGGACCCATGCAGAACGCCAACCGGGTCTATTTCGGCCGGTTTACGAGCGGCCCCCTGGAAAACCCCTTTTCCGGCAACCTCGCCGACCTCTGCCCGACCGGCACGCTGACGGACAAGCCGGCGCGGTTCACCTCCCGGCGCTGGGATTGCCAGCGCGCCCCGTCCGTGTGCCTGCACTGCTCGCTTGGCTGCAACACCGTGGCGCTCTCGCGCTACCGGGCGATCGCGCGCATCGAGGCGCGGGAGAATCCGGACGTCAACGGACACTTCCTCTGCGACCGGGGCCGCTATTCCTTCGGCTACGCCACGAGCGCCGAGCGGCCGCGCCAGGCGCGCGTGGACGGCGTGCCCACGGACATGGGCGCGGCCGTCGCCCAGGCCGGGGCGCGCCTGGGCACGGTCGTCGCGGCCCATGGCCCGTCCGCCGTGGCCGTGGCCGCCGGGGCGCGCTCGAGCCTCGAAACCCTGGCGGCTCTTGCGGCCCTGGCCCGGGCCGGCGGCTGGCAGGAACCGGCCTTTTTTCCCGACCGGGCGACGCACACCGCGGTCACGACCGCCCTGGCCCTGCTCGCCGGCGGGCGCGCCCGCTCCCTGGCCGAGGTCGCCAAGACCGACGCCGTGCTGTGCCTCGGCGTTTCGGCGCTTCATGACGCGCCCATGCTCGCCCTTTCCCTGCGCCAGGCGACGCGGGCCGACGCGGCCGTGATCGTGGCCGATCCCCGGCCCGTCACCCTGCCGCTGCCTTTCACGCACCTGCCGCTGCCGCCGGCGCACCTGTCCGACGCGCTTGCGCTGCTCGCCGGCCCCGCGCCTGCGGACGCCGCCGCGATCCAGCAGCGGCTGCCGCTTTTCCCGCATCTCTGGGCCGCCGTGGAGCAGGCGTCGCAAACCTTTGCCGCGGCCAAGCGCCCGGTGATCGTCTTCGCGCCGTCCTACGCCGCGCAGGTCGCCGCCATCCTTCGAGACGACGCGCGCACGGGGCTTTTTCCGGTGCTCTCCGGCCCGAATGCCGCCGGCGCGGCCCTGCTTGCCGCTCCCGACGCGCCGAGCCTGGACGCGCTGGCCGCGGCCATCGAGACCGGGGACGTCCGGGCGCTGGTTCTGGCCGAAGCCGACGCGGCCACCGCTTCCCCGAAACTCGCCGCCATGCTCGGCCGGCTGGAAACCCTCGTCGTCCTCGACGACCTGCCGACGCCGAGCTTTGCCGCCGCGAAAGTCTTTTTGCCCACGCAGACGCTTTTTGAATCCGGCGGCACGCTGTGCAACAACGAAGGCCGGCTGCAATATGCCGCCCCGGTCGCGCCGCCGGGCGAGCCCGTCTCCCGCGACGGCCACGGCGACCATCCGCCCCGCGACTACGCGCGCAAGCTCCCGGGAGCGGACCCGCGGCCCGCAGCCGACCTGTGCGCCGCCCTGGCCGCCGCCATGGGCCTTGACATGACCGAGCCCTCCTTCGCCGCCGCGACGGGCATCACGCCGGGCGCCCTCGGCGAGCACGGCGCGCGCGTCACGCGATTTCCCGCATTCCCGGCCGCCATGCCCCCGGAACCGTCAGCGCAGATCGACGCCGCCAAGGGACTCGTCGTGGTGCGCGATGACGCGCTTTTCGGCACGGACGAGCCCGGCCGCTACGCCACCCTGGCCCGCACGCAGGCCCCGGCCGTGCCGGTCGTGCGCCTGCACGCCGCCGACGCCGCGATGCTCGGCCTACCTGACGGCGCGGCCGTGGCCGTCGCCCTGGGCGAGCGCGCCTGCGACGCCGTGCTCGCCGTACACGACGACATGGCCCGGGGCGTGCTCGTGGTGCCGCGCCTGCCGCAATGGGCCGGCCTGCCGCCCGTCCTCGACCCAACGAGCCTGCGCCGGAGGCAGCCATGACCGACATCCTTCTCGGCATCCTGGTCATGCTCGTGCGCATGGCCGTGGTCCTGGCCGTGGTCTTTGGCCTGGCCGCGTACATGATCCTCGTCGAACGCAAGCTCCTGGGCCGCTTCCAGGTCCGCTACGGCCCCAACCGCGTGGGGCTTTTCGGCCTGCTCCAGCCCATCGCCGACGGGCTCAAGATGCTGCTCAAGGAAGACATCATCCCGGACGGCGTGGACCGGCGCATCTTTCTCGTCGCCCCGGCCATCGTCGCCGGCGCAGCGCTGTTCGCCTTCGCCGTGGTGCCGTTTGGCCCCACGTTCACGCTCTTTGGCCGGCCCGTGCCGCAGGTCATCACCGACACCGACGTCGGGCTGCTCCTCATCTTCGGCCTGTCCTCGCTCGCCGTCTACGGCGTGGCGCTCGGCGGCTGGACCTCGGACAACAAGTACAGCCTGCTCGGCGGCGTGCGCGGCGCGGCGCAGATGATCAGCTACGAACTGGCGCTCGGGCTCGCGCTCGTGCCCGTGGCCATGACCGCGCAATCGCTCAACCTCACCGACATCGTAAACGCCCAGGCCAAGCTCCCCTTCGCGCTCGCCCAGCCCGTGGCCTTTCTCATCTTCATCATCAGCTCCCTGGCCGAAACCAACCGCATCCCCTTCGACCTACCCGAGGCCGAGAACGAGTTGCAGGCCGGCTTTCACACCGAATACTCCGGCATGCGTTTCGCGCTGTTCTTCGTCGGCGAATACGTCAACATGATCCTTTTGGGCTCCGTCACGGCCATCTTTTTCCTGGGCGGCTGGCACGGGCCGTTTCTGCCGCCAATTCTCTGGTTCGGGCTCAAGGTGCTGGCCGTGCCCGTCTTCCTCATCTGGACCCGGGCCTCGCTGCCGCGCCTGCGCTACGACCAGCTCATGGCGCTCGGCTGGAAGTGCCTGGTGCCGCTTGGGCTCGCCAACATCCTCGTCACCGGGGCGCTGCTCGCGGCCGGGCTGTAAGGACCACGCATGGAAGAAAAAAAAGACAGACCCGGGCTGTTGCGAGAATTCCTCGACGGCGCAAGCGGCATCGTCGGCTCCTACGCGGCCACGCTCACGCACCTCTTTCGCAAGCCCGTGACCGAGCAGTATCCGGACTACAAGCGGCCCATGCCGGCGCGCGCGCGCGGACGCATCATCCTCACCCGCTCACCCGACGGCAACGAGCGCTGCGTGGCCTGCTACCTCTGCTCCGGGGCCTGCCCGGTCAACTGCATCTCCATGCAGTCCGAGGAGGGGCCGGACGGCCGGCGGCGCGCGGCCTGGTTCCGCATCAACTTCGCCCGCTGCATCTACTGCGGCCTGTGCGAGGAGGCCTGCCCGACGCTCGCCATCCAGCTCACGCCGGAATTCGCCTTTTGCAAGGACGCCATCGAGGATTTCGTGTACGAAAAGGAAGACCTGCTCGTGGACCACGGCGGCAAGAACGCGGAATACGACTTCTACGCCCACGCGGGCGTGGCCGCCGGACGCCCCAAGGGCGAGCACATCGGCGAGGACGAACCCGTGGACGTCAAGAGCATCCTGCCCTGACGCCACCCGCCAACGAGGCCATCCGCCCATGAAAAACAACGCACCGCAGCAAATGAACTTCCGGGCCGCATCACACCGCCCTGAAATCGTAACGGGAGTCCAGAGGGCGCCAGCTCTTTGGCCGCCGGAGGCTTCCCCCCTGCCCCTTGCACACACGTCCCTCGGGAGACCGGCATGACCGCCCTGGGCGCGCTTTTCTACCTGCTCTCCGCCGTGATGCTCGCGGCGGCGGCGCTTGCGGCCACCAGGCGCAATCCCATCCATGCCGTGTGCTGCGCCGTCATCGCCTTTCTCGCCTCGGCCGGGGTGTTCGTGACGCTCGGCGCGCCGCTGCCCGGCGCGTTGCAGGTGGTTATCTACGCCGGCGCGATCATGGTGCTGTTTCTTTTCATCATCATGCTGCTCGGCCTGCCCGTGGGCAAGGGCATGGTGCCGGCGGCGCGGCTCGTCGCGCCCGGGGTCTTCGCCGCGGCCACGCTGACCGCGCTTTTTTCGCTCATCGCCATGGACCCTGCGGGACAGATTTCCCTGCAGGCGGCCACGGCGTCGCCAGCGGCCGTGGGGGTCGTGCTCTTCGGCGACTACTGGCTCGCCGTGGAGGCCGTTTCCCTGCTGCTCTTCGCCGCCCTGGCCGCCGTATTGCTTCTTGGCAAAGCCAGGCAGGAGTCCCCCCAAGGAGGCGACCCGGCATGATGCAGGTGCCCCTTTCCCATGTTCTGGCCGTGGCCGCGCTGCTTTTCACCATCGGCGCGGTGTGCGCCGCTTCCCGGCGCAATGTGCTGATGCTCCTCGTCGGCGTGGAATTCATGCTGACGGCCGCGTCCGTCGCCTTTGCCGGCGGGGCCCTGGCCCACGGCAACCTTGACGGACAGGCGGCGATCATCCTGGTCATGGGCCTGGCCGCGGCCGAGGCCGCCCTGGGGCTGGCGCTGCTCGTGCACGCCCGGCGCAGCGGCGCGGGTTCGGCCGAAATCGACGCCTACAACCGGCTTTCGGGGGAATGATGGACGCCGCCCTTGCCCTGATGCTGCTTGTTCCCCTGGCCGGGGCCGTGTTCCAGGCCGTGTGGGGCCTGTCCGCCGGCCGGCGGGCGAGCGCCGTCGTCGCGGCCGCGGCCGTGACCGGGGCGCTTGCGGCCGCGCTCTACGCCTTCGCCAACTGCGGCGTCGCGCCGACCCGCGTCTCCTTTGGCGGCTGGTTTTCCTTCGCCGGCTTTTCCGCCTCCTTTTCGCTGCTCTACGACCGCGTGGCCGCGGTGATGACGGTCACGGTCACCTTCACGGCCCTGCTCATCCACCTCTATTCCGCCGGCTACATGCGCGAGGACAAATCCTTTTCGCGCTATTTCTGCTACTTGAACCTGTTCGTCTTCTTCATGCTGCTCATCGCCCTGGCCGACGACCTGCTGCTGCTTTTCATGGGCTGGGAGGGCGTGGGGTTCTGTTCGTTCGCGCTCATCGGCTTCTGGCACGAGGAGCGCAAGAACGTGAACGCCGGGGTCAAGGCGTTTATTACCACGCGCATCGGCGACCTCGGCTACGTGGCCGCGTTGGCCATGGTCGTGGGGATTTTCGGCGAGGCGTCGCTGACGGGCCTGGCTGCCGGCGCGGAAAAGCTCTCGCCGGGCATGGCCGCGGCCATCGGCTTCTGTTTCCTGTTCGCGGCGCTCGGCAAATCCGCCCAGCTGCCGCTTTCCTCGTGGCTGCCCGACGCCATGGCCGGCCCGACCCCGGTTTCGGCGCTGATTCACGCCGCGACCATGGTCACGGCCGGCGTCTACCTGCTCATGCGCCTGGACCCGTTGCTCGCCTACGCGCCGCGCGTCGGCGCGACGGCGGCGCTGCTCGGCGGGGCCACGGCCCTCTACGGCGCGTGCTGCGCCCTGGGCCAGCGCGACGTCAAGCGCATCCTGGCCTATTCCACCATCAGCCAGGTTGGCTACATGTTCCTGGCCGCGGGCAGCGCCGACGTGACCGGCGCGCTTTTCCACCTGCAAACCCACGCGTTTTTCAAGTCGCTGCTTTTCATGTGCGCGGGCATCATGATCCAGGCCTGCGGCGAGGAACACGACATCTTCCGCATGGGCGCGCACCTGCGGCGGCGCTATCCGGGCCTGTTCGCGCTTTTTACCTGCGGCGCGGCGGCCCTGGCCGGCATTCCCTTCACCTCCGGCTATTTCAGCAAGGGCCGCACCTTGGCCGACGCCCTGACCCATCCCGACCCGATCTTCCTGGTCGCCTTCGCCCTGGGCACGCTGGCCGCCCTGATCACGGCCATCTACGTCTTTCGCATGTACTTCGTGGCCTTTTTCGCCGAACCCGCCGACCCGGCCCCGCTGCATGCCGATCCGGCACTTCTCGAAATGCAGCTGCCGCTGTGGCCCCTGGCCGTGCTGGCGGTGTTCTACGGCTTCGTCAATCCTCCGGAATTCCTGCACTTGAAGGCCTGGCTTAGTCATTACCTTATCGTCACGACCGGACCACCACCGCCTGGGATGGAACACGGGGAGTTGTTCGTGGAACTCCTCGACGCCCTGCTCGCGCTTACCGGCCTGACCATCGCCTGGGGTCTGTACCGGCCCGCGCGCCGTACCGAGCCGGCCCCGGCAGGCCTGCTCACGGCCGGGCTCGGGCTCGACACCCTGTATCTCAAGCGCCTGGCCGCGCCCTATGCGCGCCTGGCCGCCTTTGCCTGGCGCGGCATCGACGAGGATGTCCTCGACGGCGCGACCGCGGCCCTGGCCTCGGGAATCGGCGGCTTGTCCGGGGCCGTGGCCCGTCTGGGCAACGGACGGATCGCCGCCTCGCTGCTCACCCTGTTCGCCGCCGCGGCCGCCCTGCTGCTTTGGGTCGCGACAGGCTGGAGCCCATCCTAACGGAGCGCGCATGCGGCAACTGCCCTGGCTTACCCTGCTCATCTTCTGGCCCCTGGCCGCCGCCCTGGCCATGCCCATGCTGCGGCGCTCCCGGGAGGCCTGCCGCCGCTTCGCGTTGGTGGCCGCCCTGGCGGAACTGGCCCTTGCCACGCTGGTCGTCGTCCTTTTCGCCGCCGGCAAGTCCGATCTGCCCGTGGTCGAGGACATGGCCTGGATCCCCTCGCTCGGCATCCGTTACGCCCTTGCCTGCGACGGCCTGAGCCTCGTTTTCGTCGTGCTCACGGCCTTTATCGGCGTGTGCTGCATGCTCGCCTCACGCCATGACGACGCCGCGCGCCCGGCGCTCTACCACGCGCTCATCCTCGCCTCGCTCGCCACGGTCCAGGGCGTGTTCCTGGCGTCGGACGTGTTCCTGTTCGCGCTCTTCTGGGAAGCCCAGCTCATCCCGGTCTTTTTCCTCATCGGCGTGTTCGGGCACGGCGAACGCATGCGCGTGGCCATCAAATTCTTCCTCTTTTCCGCCGTGGGCGGCCTGCTCATGTTCCTGGCCGTCATCGCACTCGGCGTCTTTTCCGCCGACCTGCCGGGCGGCCCGACCTTCGCGCTTTTCGACCTCACGCGCCTGCAACTGCCCGTCGCGACCGGTCGCTGGCTCTTCGCCGCCTTCGTGCTCTCGTTCGCCATCAAGATTCCCCTCGTGCCCGTGCACATGTGGCTGCCCGACGCCCACACCGAAGCACCCACGGCCGGCAGCCTCATCCTGGCCGGACTGCTGCTCAAAACCGGCGGCTACGCCCTGATCCGCTTCGCCCTGCCGCTCTTCCCGGAAGCGGCCGTAACCTTCGCCCCGCTGCTCACCGTGCTCGGCCTGACCGGCCTCTTCTACGCCTCGGCCGTGGCCCTGGCCCAGGAGGACGTCAAACGGCTGATCGCCTATTCGAGCATCGGCCACATGGGGCTGGCCGTGGCCGCCGTGGTCTCGGGTTCGCGCCTGGCGCTCGGCGGCGCGGTCGTCATGATGCTCAGTCACGCCCTGACCTCGGGCGGGCTCTTCGCCCAGGCCGGCATGATCGGCGAACGCCTGGGCAGCCGGCGCTTCGCGGTCCTCGGCGGCATCTGGAACAAGGCCCCGGGCTTCGGCGCGGCCTTCCTTTTCTGCATCCTGGCCGCCGCCGCCCTGCCCGGGCTCTCGGGCTTCGTCGGCGAATCCATGATGGTCTTCGGCCTGTTCAAGACGAGCGCCGTCAGCGGCGGCTTCGCCGTGGCCGGCATGGCCGCGACGCTCGTCTATCTGCTGCGTCTGGCCCGGGACACGCTTTTCGGCCCGGCCTTAAGCGCCCTGCCCTTCCCGGACCTGGACTCCCGGGAAACGGCCCTGCTCGTCGCCCTGGCCCTGGCCATCCTCTGGCTCGGCCTGTTCCCCGGCCCGGTGCTGCATTTGATCGCCCTGCCCCTGGACGCCGTGGCCGGCCATGTCTGGCCGGCGGCAACCGGAGCCGGATTGTAACCCGACAAGGAAACGCCATGGCAGCCGCCCTGCTCGATCTTGCGCCCCACCTCGCCCTGGCCGTCGGCGGCCTCGCCGCCCTCGGCGCGGCCTGGCTCCACCGCGACGCCGCGCGCAGGGCGCTCCCCGTCCTCGCCGCCTGCTTCGCGCTCGTCCCGGGAGTGTGGGCCCTCTGGCCCGCCGGCGACCCGAGCGGCATGACGCGCTTTTACGCCGCGCTTCTATCCGGCGTCACCCTGGCCACCGTCGCCCTGCTCGCCCGCTACGCCGAGCGCCGCGATTTCGCAGGCGACGCGCTCTACGGCCTGATCCTCTGGTCGGCGCTCGGCATGCTGCTGCTCGCCGAATCCACGGACTGGATCATGTTGCTGATCGGCCTGGAGCTGTCCTCGCTTTGCCTCTACGCCCTGGTCGCCGCGCGCCTGGGCGACGCCACGGGAGCCGAGGCGGCGCTCAAATATTTCCTGCCCGGCGCGGTGGCGCTTGCGGTCATGACCTTCGGCATAAGCCTCGTCTACGCCGGCAGCGGCAGCCTGGACATCAGCGATTCCCTGGCCGCAGGCGGCCCCCTCGTCGCCGCGGGCCTGGGGCTCGCGCTCGTCGGGCTGGCCTTCAAGCTCTCCCTGGCCCCGGTCCACCTCTGGACGCCCGACGTCTACCAGGGCGCGCCGGCCCCTATTGCCGCGTTTCTCTCCACGGGCTCCAAGGCCGCCGTGGCCGCCGCCCTGCTCCATGTCTGCGCAGACGCCCCGGCCGACGCCTGGGACGTGCTCGGGCCGGCGCTCGTCGCCATCTCCGCCCTGACCATGGCCGTCGGCAACATCGGCGCGCTGCTGCAAAAAAGCGTCAAGCGCATGCTGGCGTTTTCCTCCATCGGCCAGATGGGCTACATCGCCATGGCCGCGCTCGGCGTCAACGACGGCGGCGGCGAGGCCGCGCTGTTCTATCTCGCGGCCTACGCGCTGATGGACCTCGGCGCGTTCGGCGCGGTGGGCACGCTCTCGGACGAACGCGGCGACCGCGACGCCATCGCCTCCTACCGCGGCCTCGGCTACGTCCATCCCTGGCGCGCCGGGGCGCTTTGCGCCTGCCTGCTCTCCCTGGCCGGGCTTCCGCCCACGGCCGGTTTCATCGGCAAATTCCTGGTCTTCGGCGCGGCGCTACGCGCCGGTTACACGGGCCTTGCCGTCTTCGGCATCCTCATGGCCGTCGTCGGCGTCTTCTACGCCCTGCGCCTGGTCGCCGCGCTCTACATGCGCGACGGCGTCGAAGCCTACCCCGCCGTGCCCGCCCCGGCCGGGCCGGCGGCCTCCGCCGCGCTCTGGGCCGTGGCCGCCGGCGTGCTCGCCCTCGGGCTGTTCCCCGGCCCCTTGCTCGCCGCGATCGCGCGTGTGGTGGGATAGGGAGAGGGAGAGAAAAGAAGGGGAAGATGCCTCCGGCGGCCAGGAGGGGCACTGCCCCTCCTGGACCTCCCGAAAAGGGAGGACAAGTGGGGCAGAGCGTATTCCGATCTCTCCGAAGGAAAAAGCGGTGCGAAGACGTTCGTTATGATCGACGTGTTATTGGATTTTCTGGTGTGTCCGGCGTGTCTGCCTCTGGAGCATGCCTTGCACCTGACGGCGGAGAGGCGTGAAGGCAGGGATATCGTCGCGGGGATGCTGGCGTGCCCGGCCTGCGGCGCGGCGTACGCCATAGAAGACGGCGTCGCCGACCTCGTGCCGGTGGGCACGGCCGTGCCCGCGCCCCAGGCGAAGTACGAGCGGGAGCGCCTCGCCGCCTCCTACCTGTGGAGCCACTTTTCCGATCTGTGGGACGATCCCGAAGCGACCGGGGCCTACGCGGCCTGGATGGCGACGCTCGGGGACTGCGCCGGCGCGGGGCTCGACGCCGGTTGCGCCGTGGGCCGCTTCACCCTGGAACTGGCCGCGCGCACCGGCCTCGCCGTCGGCATCGACCTCTCGCGCAATTTCGTGGCGCTCGCCCGGCGCATCACGCGCGATGGTGGGCTCGCCTTCGACGCGCCCTGGCAGGGCCTTATCACCACCCGCTTCGACTTCGCCCTGCCGGAGAGACTGCGCCAAGGCACGGCGGAATTCGTGCGCGCCGACGCCCTGCGCCTGCCCTTTGCCCGGGAGCGTTTCGGCGTCGCGGCATCGCTCAACGTCGTGGACAAGCTGCCCGCGCCCCGCCGCCACGTGGAGGAGTGCCAACGGGTCTGCGCCGCGCCGGCGACGCTCCTCGTCGCCGACCCCTTTTCCTGGTCGCTGGAAATCGCCGCACCCGGGGACTGGATCGGCGGCACGCCGGAATCCGGTCCGAGCGCTCCCTGCCTCGCCGCGCTGCTGGAAAGCGTCCCCGGCTGGACGGCCCAGGAAAGCGTCGGCGTCGCCTGGAGCATCCGCGACCACGCGAACCGCTTCGAGCGCATCCGCAGCGAAACGGTCGTAGCGCGCCGTGCGCCTGCCTCGTGTCCCGTCCTCGAGGAGGACCGGCATTATGACGAGGGCAACAGCCTCGAATAGTTATTTTTCAGGGTCGCGTCACGAGTCCGCCTCCAGCGCCTCGTCGATGTAAGGCGGGATGGGCATGCCTGCCGCGCGCAGGTTCTCGCGCGCCGTGCGCACCTTTTCCAACGGGATCTCCCGCTCGCGCCAGTAGGCTCCCGGATCGTCCAGAAACGCGGCCATGACCGCGTAGCCCTCTTCGTAGCTGGCGACCTCGTGGCAGCAGTTGACGATCCAGCGCGGCCCCAGCGCGCCGAGTTCGTGCCCGCCGCCGGCAAGGTCGCCCGAGAGCGTGCGGAACTGTTCGAGCGTCTGCCGCCAGAAAGGCGCGCCTCCGGGCCCGAGGCCCACGGGGTCGATGAAGATGTAGGGCGCGGGCAGGCACTGGCCGATTTTCATGAACGTCAGCGCCATGTTGATCTCGTAGCTCGTGCCGAAGCCGCCCAGGTTGAAGATCTTGAAAAGCGACCGCCGGTCCAGGATGTCCTGGCGCGTGTTGAGCGCGAGGTTGGTGAACTGCGCCACGGCCTCGGGTGCGAAGTTGGTGTGCTGGCCGATCTCCTCGGCGTTGATGCCCACGCCCATGCGGTAGATGCCAAGAGCCGCGGCCGCGTCGTCCACGATGCGCATCACCCCCGGCCCCGAGCCGTGAGCCACGCCGAACCCTTCGCCCAGGCGCGGATGGTCGCGCAGCCGGCGCAGGAAATCGGCGATGGGCTCAGCCAGCACCGGCCCCAGCACGTCCACGGACGAACCGAACATGGCCATGGTGGTGTGCACGCGCGGCAGCCTTTCCTTGCCTGGCCGCGTCACCCAGAGCCCCCGGAAAAACTCGCGCACCTGCGCCTCGCCGTTGATTTCGAGCAGCAGGTAGAAGCGCATGCCCTCGTTTTCCAGGCGCACGAGCTCCTCGTAGAGCGTCTGGTCCATGCGAAAGTGCGGCAAGCGGCAGCTCTCGCCCACGGCGCAGCCCATGCCCCGGGCCACCACCACGCCGATGCCGTTGCGCTTGAGCACCCGCAGCGTGTCCACGGGCGGCAGGGACTCGGCGACGAAGACCTTGGAGAGATTCTGTTCGCCGCCCACGTACCGGAGCGCGTCGAGCAGCGGGCGCACCCGCTTGGGAATCTCCTCGCCCTCCATGACGCCCTCGGGCACGTTGCCCCGGGCGTATTCGTACACGAGCCGCCACTGGAATTCCTGGAGCCATTCGCCCTCCTCCTGCTCCCAGGGGATGGCGATGGTCTTGCCCGGCATGAGCATGCGACCGTAGATGCCGCCCTGGCCCGGGGCGGCCGTGACCTCGTCGAAGAAGCTCCGGGCGACCTCGGGATTGAAGACGTCGGTCAGGTCGCCGAAATCCACGCCCGCCGCCAGCACCTCCCGGGCCTTGCCCGGCACGAGCACCCGGTCGGCCAGCCGGGTCAGGGCCGGGTCGGCGGGATAGAGCCGCAAGCGCACGGCGAGGTCGCGCGTGGGCACGGGCTCGTCCTCGCCGTTGTAGAGCTCCACCTGGCGCGGCGTGACGATGCCCGAGGTGCGGATGCCGTCGAGCAGGCGGGAAGCCAGGTGGAAAACCCCCGGCGCCGAGGTCTCGCGGTTGATGTACGCCACATACGGCCCAAGCGCGATGCGCACCGCCCCGACCAGGAATTCCCGGGACCCCATGCGCGCCGGCAGCCCGGCCGGCGACGGGCATTGGAAAATGGTCAGCCCGTGCTTGCCCTTGACCACCATTTCCGAGAAATTGCGGCCCACGCCGAGCAGGCGCGAGGACAGGACGTAGCGCACGTTCTCCAGGGGAATCTCCACCACGCCGTCCGCGTCGATGCGGTGGCGCTCGGGCAGAAGGAGCCAGCCCCGGTCCATGGCCTCCCCGATCTCCTCCCGGGAAAGCGCCGGGCCGCGCGCGATGAAAAGCCGCCCGAAATCCACGCCGCCATCCGCGCACAGGCAGCGCAGATCGGCCAAGGATTCCGCCAGGGCGGCGTTGAGCGCCGAAAGCGCCACCGGCACCTCCACGGTGCGCGCGGCGTCCGAGACTTCCGGCGGTTCGCCCGTCAGCTCGATGTCGAGACCGATGCGCGAATGGCCGCTGCGGCCGCTTATGTCCATGAAATCGGTCAACGCCGCGCCGTCGCGGGCGGCGCGGTCGCGCAAGTCGCGCACGAGGCCGCGCAGGGCGTCGCTGGTGCGGGAAAAGCGGATCAGGCCATAGGCCTGGGGCGCGCCGAGGGCGTCGCTAAAATGGACGTCGCCCATGGACACGAGCTGGCCGTCGCCGGTGATGAGCGGGAATGCGATCATGCTGCCTCCTGCCGGAGGGCGGCGGGGGTCGCCGCGTGCTTCCGGGACATTTTTATAGGCCAAGGCGCGCCGCGGGAAAACCCCCTTTGCCGGCGCGCCCTTGCCCGGCGGTCGCGGCGGTGCTAGACGGAAAAGACATCCGACCGCTGCAGGGGCTGGCGCAGCCCCGTTTGTTCACACGCGCGGCAGCAACGCAGGCAAACGAGGAACGTCCATGCCGACCATTCCCCTTTCCCAGGCGCGCGCCGGCATGGTGCTGGCCGCCGATGCCGAAAGCCCGGACGGCAACTACCGGCTCGCAGCCGGCGCAACGCTCAGCGAAGCGAACCTCCGCCTCCTCCGCGGCTGGCATGTCCAGGACCTCACCATCGCTTCGGCGGAGACCGCGCCGGCTGCGACGTCCCTGCCGGACGCCGCAGCGGCCGTGCGCGCCCGCTTCGCCCACCTGCCGGAGGGGGAGCCCATCGTCGCCGCCCTGCGCGAACTGGCGCTGGCCCGCGCCACCGCCCTGCCGCCCCCTTGTCCGCCGCCGTCGGGCCATGCGTTCGCCCCCTCGCCACAACTCACGCCGGAACGCATCCTGGCCGACGACCCGGTACTGGTCTCGCTGCCCGAAGTCTTCATGCGCATCCGCGAGGTGTTAAGCGACCCGGATTCGACGGTGGAGGAAGCGGCGGCGGTCATCGGCAAGGACCCGAGCCTGACGGCCAAGCTCCTCAAGCTCGTCAACAGCGCCTTCTACGCCCGCACCATGCGCGTCTCGGGCGGGCTGCCGCCGGGCCCCGTGGACTCCCTGGCCCGGGCGGTCATGCTGCTTGGGCTCAACCAGCTCTCCACCCTGGCCATGGGCGTGTCCGTGCTGCCGCTTTTCAAGGACATCCCGGCGCAGTGCATCGACATGCGGCAATTCTGGCGGCACAGCGTGGGCGTGGGCCTCGTGGCCAAGATCCTGGCCACGCACCAGGGCGACCCGAGCCCGGAACGCTTTTTCGTGGCCGGCCTGCTCCACGACATCGGCCGGCTCGTGCTGTTCAAGCAGCAGCCCGCCGCGGCTGCGGCCACCCTGCACCGGGCCGCCGCCACGGGATGCCTGCTCGTCGATGCGGAACGGGAGCTGCTCGGCTTCGACCACGCCGCGCTCGGCGGGCTGCTCCTGCGCAAATGGCGGTTTCCCGAAAGCCTGGAACAGGCCGTCTGGCGGCACCACGACCCGGCTTCCGGCGACGAACCCATGGAAGCGGCGCTGATCGGCGTGGCGGACATGATCGCCGGGGCGACGCTTTCCGGCAGCAGCGGCGAACGCCTCGTGCCGCGTTTTATGCCCGAAGCCTGGCGCATCGCCGCCATCGACGCCCGGGAACTGCCGGAACTCGTGACCATGGCCGAATCCCACCTCGACGTCGTGTGCTCCATGTTCGCCTGACGCCGGCCGCCGCAACCACGCAACGCGTCCCATCAGGCCGGGACGCCGGGGGAGCAACATGGATACGTGCGCGCAGCATCTTCTCCTGCAGACAACACAGGCCGAGGCGCTCAAAATCCGGTCTCTTTCCTTCAAATCCCTGTGCCTCTCCCCGCGCCAGCAGGCGCTGCTCGAACTGCTGCTTGCCGGGGCGCTTTCCCCGCTGACCGGGTACATGGGCCGCGCCGACGCCGAGTCCGTGCTCGAAAGCATGCGCCTGGCCGACGGCCGGCTCTTCCCCATGCCCATAAGCCTCGACGCGCCGGCCGATCTGGCCGCATGCCTCGTTCCCGGGGAACATCTCGCCCTGCGCGACCAGGAAGGGTTCATGCTCGCCGTGCTCACCGTGGGCGAATGCTGGCAGGCCGACGCGCGCCGGGAAGCGGCGGCCGTCTTCGGCCTTTCGGACATCGACCGCCACCCCGGGGCCATGGCCTACGCCCGGGATGCCGGCCCCTGGCGCATCGGCGGCGCGGTTGCGGGCATCGCGCTGCCGCCCCATGCCGATTTTCCGGAGCTGCGGCGCACGCCTGCCGCCGTACAGGCCATTTTCCGCCAGCGCGGCTGGCGACGGGTGCTCGGCTTCCAGGCGCACACCCTGCTCCACAACCGCCAGCGCGCCATGCTGCGCCAGGCGGCGGCGGACATCGAAGGCAGCATCCTGCTGCTGCGTTCGGCCGGCGACGCCCTGGCCGGCGGAGCGACCCATTTCGCAGGAGTGCGCTGCGCAGGGCTGTTCGCCAGAAGATTTCCCGAAAACATGCTGCTGCTCAGTCTGTTGCCCCTGGCGTCGCTCCAGGCCGGCCCCCGCCAGGCGCTCTTCGAAGCCGTCATCCAGCGCAACCACGGCTGCACGCACACCCTCGTCGGCGTGCATCACGCCGACCCCTTGGCCGCAGACGGCACGCCGCTCTACCCCCCCGGAAAGGCGCAACATCTCGTTGCCGACAGCGAAGCCGAAACCGGCATCGCCATGGTCGCGGAAACCGTCATGGACTACGTGGAGGAAAAGGCGCAATACGTGCCGCGCGCGAGCGTCGCGCCCGGCATGACGGTCAGGGACATCGCGCCGGCGGAATGCACGCGCCGCCTGGAATTCGGTCTGGACATCCCGGACTGGTTCACTCCGCCGGAAATCGCGGCCGAACTGCGCGCCGTGTTTCCGCCGCGCTCCCGCCAGGGGTTCACCATATTCATGACCGGGCTCTCCGGCGCGGGCAAATCCACCCTGGCCAGAATCCTCTACGTCAAGTTCATGGAACTGCGCGGCCGGCCGGTCACGCTCCTCGACGGCGACATCGTGCGCCGCCACCTTTCGAGCGAGCTGACCTTCACCAAGGAACACCGCGACCTCAACATCACACGCATCGGGTTCGTGGCCAGCGAGATCACCAAAAACGGCGGCATCGCCCTGTGCGCCCCCATCGCGCCCTACGCCAGGGCGCGCGCCGCGGCGCGCGCCCTGGTCGCGCCCCACGGCGGTTTCGTGGAACTACACGTGGCGACGCCTCTCGATGTGTGCGAACAACGCGACCGCAAAGGGCTCTACGCCAAGGCCCGCGCCGGCGTCGTCAAAGGCGTCACCGGCATCGACGACCCCTACGAAGCCCCCGAACGCCCCGAAATCCGCCTGGACACCACGCGCCTCACTCCCGAACAGGCCGCCCAGGAAGTGCTGCTCTACCTCGAACGCGAAGGGTATCTGGCATAGGGGGAGGGGCAGCCGCGCTCCGGTAGCCGGAGCGCGGCCGGGACGCTGCCCCGGACCCTGGGCGGGGGCGGGCCCGGGCCCGCGCCGGGGGGGGCGCGGGGCC
>JAEWPX010000104.1 GCA_023399375.1 Pseudomonadota bacterium
CATTCCCGGGGGCGTCAACTTTTTTTCAAAAAAAGGTTCCCCCCCCCCGGACCCCCACCTTCCAAAAAAAACTCTTCAAGGGGTGCTAAAGGGTATTCCTGAACATCCGCAAGCCTCGCGAAGCCCATTTCCCGTCGAGGGGGTCCGGGGGGCATCATGCCCCCCGGCCGCCGGAGGCTTCTTTCCTCTATACCTTCCCGCTATGTCCGAAGCCGCCGCTGCCGCGGCGGGTGTCGCCGAGTTCCTCCACGGGAATGACGACGGGTCGGACGACCGGCGCGAGGATGAGCTGGGCGATGCGTTCGTGACGCGAGATGGTGCGGGGTTCGTCGGCGGTATTGAGCAGCCAGACGATGATTTCGCCCCGGTAGTCCGGGTCGATGACCCCGACGCCCTGGGCCACGGTCAGGCCGTGCTTGGCCCCGAGTCCGGAGCGGGAATAGACGAACCCGGCCAGGCCCGGCGTTTCGATCTCGATGGCGATGCCGGTCGGGATGGCGGCGCGCGCGCCAGGAGCGATGGTCAGGGTCTCGGCGTCGATGTCGGCGCGCAGGTCCATGCCGGCCGAACCGGGCGTGGCCACGGACGGCGGATTGGCGCGGCTCGACTCCCGGAGGAACTTGATGCGCAGGGCGCTGGTGGGGATGGACATGGCGAACCTCCGGTCAGGCGATAGGCTGGCTAACGTAGCGTATTCGCTGCATTTGTAAATAAAATTTAATATACCGGAATTCATGGGTTTTTTCGATCCGACGCCGGGACTGTGACATTTTGTCCCCGGCCTTGCCTTTTGGCAGGCCTTGTGGGTAGATGCCGCTCAAGGGCACGGACTGCGCGGCAAGACGCGCCGCGGCGCGTCGCCTGGACAAAGGGGTGTATATGCAGCCGTTACGCGTTTACAGCGTTGTGCCGAAATTGCCGGCCAAGCTCAAACCGCTTTGGGAGCTGGCCTACAATCTGCTTTTCGCGTGGAACGACGACATCGCGTCGCTTTTTGCCCAGGTCGACCGCAAACTGTGGCGGGAATGCTCCGGCAACCCGGTGGGCTTCCTCAACCGCCTGCCCCAGAAGACCCTGGAGACCCTGGCCGAGGACGACTTCTTCGTGGAGCGGGTCAACGACCTGCGCCAGACGCTTGCGACCTACCTGGCGCGTAAGACGACCTCGATTCCCTTTCCCGACCGCGACGGCCAGCCCGTCGTGGCCTATTTCAGCCTGGAATACGGCATCACCGCCTGCCTGCCCGTATATTCCGGGGGCCTTGGCATCCTCGCCGGCGACCACCTCAAGTCGGCCAGCGACCTCTGCGTGCCCCTGGTCGGCATCGGCCTGTGCTACCAGCAGGGCTACTTTCGCCAGTACCTCACGGCCGACGGCTGGCAGCAGGAACGCTACCCCATCTACGACTTCGAGCAGATGCCGCTCTCGCTTTGCAAAAACGAAAACGGCGAGCGTATCCTCATCCACGTGGACCTGCGCGGCGAGCGCGTCCATGCGCAGATCTGGAAGGCGCAGGTCGGCCGCGTGTCGCTCTATCTTCTGGACGCCAACGTGCCCGAGAACGAGCCAGGCTCGCGCCAGCTCACCAACCGCCTCTACGGCGGCGACCTGGAAACGCGCGTGCGCCAGGAATACCTCCTCGGCATCGGCGGCATCCGCGCCCTGGAGGCGCTCGAGCTCAAGCCCAAGGTCATCCACATGAACGAGGGCCATTCGGCGTTTGCCGGCCTGGAGCGCATCGCCAACTTCATGGACAAGCACAAGCTGTCCTTCGAGGCGGCCATGGAGCTCGTGGCCTCAAGCTCCATCTTCACCACGCACACGCCCGTGCCCGCGGGCAACGACCGTTTCCCGCCGGACCTCATCCAGCTCTATTTCGAGGACTACGCCAAGCGCCTTGGGCTGGCTTTCAAGGTGCTGCTCGCCCTTGGCCGCGAGGACCCGCGCAACGATTCCGAACACTTCTGCATGCCGGTGCTCGCGCTCAAGCTCTCGCGTTTCAACAACGGCGTTTCCCAGTTGCACGGCGTGGTTTCGCGCCGCATGTGGAACCGGGTCTGGAACCAGTACCCGGTGGAGGACGTGCCCATCGGGGCCCTCACCAACGGCGTGCACGTGCCGACCTGGGTCGCCCAGGACATGGCCGCGCTCTACGACCGCTACTTCGGGGCCAACTGGCGCGAGGATCCGGATACGGGCCGCGTGTTCGCCCAGACGCACCTGATTTCCGACGCCGAACTGTGGCGCACCCACGAACGCCTGCGCGAGCGCCTTGTGGGCTACGTGCGCGAGCGGCTGCGCGAACAGCTGCTTGCCCGCGGGGCCAAGCGCAAGGAGCTGCAAGCCGCCGAGGAGGTGCTCGATCCCCAGGCGCTGACCATCGGTTTCGCCCGGCGTTTCGCCACCTACAAGCGCGCCAACCTGCTTCTCTCGGACAAGGAACGGCTGCTCAAGATCCTTGGCGACAACGCCCGTCCCGTGCAGTTCGTCTTCGCCGGCAAGGCCCACCCTCACGACAACGAAGGGAAAAAGATCATCCAGGAGCTGGTGCAGCTGTGCAACAGCCCGCAGTGCCGGTTCAACATGGTCTTTCTCGAAGACTACGACATGGAGATCGCGAGCTACCTCGTGCAGGGCGTGGACGTCTGGCTCAACACGCCGCGCCGGCCGCTCGAGGCCTGCGGCACCAGCGGCATGAAGGCCATGTGCAACGGCGTGCTCAACTACAGCACCCTGGACGGCTGGTGGGCCGAGGCCTGGAAGCCGGACAACAGCGTGGGCTGGGCCATCGGCCAGGGCGAGGAGTACGAGGACGGCGGCTACCAGGACTTCGTGGAGAGCCAGACTCTCTACAACATCCTGGAAAACGAGATCATCCCGACCTTCTACGACCGGGGCCACCACGGCAGCCTGCCGCGCAACTGGATCCGCAAGATGAAGGATTCCATCGCCGAACTCACGCCGCTGTACAACTCCCACCGCATGGTGGAGGACTATGCGCGCGTCGCCTACGTGCCGGCGCTCGAAAACTACAACCGCCTCACCCGCGACGACTGCGCCGCGGCCAAGGACCTGGCTTCCTGGCGCATGGACATGATGACCAAGTGGAGCAACCTGGACATCCGCAACATCCGCGCCGACGAGCCGGAGCAGCTCCATGTGGGCGACCCCATCCGCGTGCGCGCCGAGGTGCACCTAAACGGCATCCGGCCCCAGGACGTGGAAGTGCAGATCTACGCCGGCCGGCTGGACTACGAAGGCAAGTTCGCCCAGCGCGAAACGATCGTCATGCGGCCCGTGGAGAGCATGGACGACGGCTGGACGGTCTACGTCGGCGAAATCGAGCCCGCCGAGGCCGGCCGCTTCGGCTTCACCGTGCGCATCCTGCCGCACCACCCGCTGCTGCTCGACTCTCATTCCTTGGGCCTCATCCGCTGGGCGTTGGCGTAGGCGAGGGGCGAGCGGGTAGGAGGAGAATGCCTCCGGCGGCCAGGGGGGGCCGAGGGCCCCTCCTGGACCACCCCGAAGGGGGGAGGCAAAGCGGCTAACAACGCTGTATGATGCGATAGTTCGACGATAACAAGCGGCGGAGCAGGCTGGAAGGCCTTGCTCCGCCGTTGCCGTTCCAGGAGGAGAAGATGATGCGGCGTCCAATGGTGTGGCGGCTTACGCTGCCGATCCTGTTGGCGATGGTCGTTTGCGGCGCGACAGTGCCGGTCCGGGCCGGGCAGGCCGGCGACAAGGCGCTCCAGGCGCAACTTGCGGCCCTTTCACGCGAAGCCGGGGGACGGCTCGGCGTGGCCTTCCTCGACCCCGCCACGGGCCGGCGTTTCGCCTTCCGGGGCGGGGAGCGCTTTCCCTTTTGCAGCACGTTCAAGCTCGTGCTCGCAGCCGCCGTGCTGCGCAAGAGCCAGGACGAGCCGGGCCTGCTCGCGCAGCCCGTGGCCTACGGGCAGGGCGATCTCCTTGCCTGGGCCCCGGCGACGCGCAAGGCCCTGGAGGAAGGCCGGAGCATGACCGTCGGGGACCTGTGCGCAGCGGCGATCCAGGTAAGCGACAACACCGCCGCCAATCTGCTCCTGGACAGGCTCGGCGGGCCAAAGGCGCTGACGGCCTATGCCCACGGCCTCGGCGACACGGCCTTTCGTCTGGACCGCCGCGAGCCGGAGCTCAACACCGCCGTGCCGGGCGATGCCCGCGACACCACCACGCCTGTGGCCATGGCGCGCACCGTGGCAACGCTCGTGCTTGGCGACGCGCTGGCCGCGCCGCAGCGGCGGCAGTTGGCGGACTGGCTCAAGGGCAACACCACGGGCGGCGAAAGCATCCGCGCCGGCGTCCCTGCCGGCTGGACGGTCGGGGACAAGACCGGCGGCGGCGCGTACGGCACGACCAACGACGTGGCCGTGCTCTGGCCGCCCCAGGGCGGCCCGCTGCTGCTGGCGGTCTATTTTACGCAGCCGCAAAAGGACGCGCCCGCGCGCAAGGACGTGCTCGCCGCGGCGACGCGGCTGGCGCTTGCCGGCCTGGGGTACGCTTCGCGGTAAGCGCCGTTTCGGCGCAGCGATTCCAAAACAAACCGGGCCGTCTCGTTGGATACGGCCCGGTGCGAATCTTCCTGAAGGGAGGTCCGGGAGGGGCCTTTGCCCTCCCCGTCGCCGAAGGCGTCTCCCCTGGCTTGCGAATTTACACGAGCGGCGTGTTCTCCACGAGGTTCCAGACGCCGCAGGGGCAGGCGTTGGCGCAGAAGCCGCAGCCGATGCACTTGTCCGGATCGGAAATCATCTCGAACTCCTTGCCGTCGAGCGCCTTGCGCGAGATTGCGCCTGTGGGACAGATCGTCTCGCACAGCCCGCAGTCGCGGCACGCGCCGCAGGACGAGCACTGGCTGGCGCAGGAGTTGAGGTCATTCATTTCCATGATGCGCGGGTCGAAGTATTCGAGCTTGGCCCGCTTGTAGTCGATCATCTTGCGGGTGTCTTCGCAGGGACGCTTGCCCGCGAAGATGTCCTCGATTGCCCTGGCCGCGTCGCGGCCCATGCCGATGGCCTGGGTGAGGAGTCCCGGCTTCACGATGTCGCCGATGGCGAACACCTTGGGGTTCGTGGTCTGGTAGATCTCGCTCACCTTCACGTGGCCGCGCTCGGTGGCGATGGTGTCGTCCAGGAATTCCAGGTCCGGCACGTCGCCGACGGACAGGATGACCGTGTCCGCGGGGAGCGTTTCGCCGGATTGCAGCGTCACGCCCTCGGCGGTGATCTCCTTGGTGAAGCAGGGCCATTTGAAGATCGCGCCCGCGGCCTCGGCGTCCTTGCGCTCCTTGCCGAACGAGGCAGGGGTCTGGATGTCGATGAGCGTGACGGATTCGGCGCCCAGGCGCGCCGCTTCGGTGGCCACGTCGCAGCCGACGTTGCCCGCGCCGATGATGACGACGCGTTTGCCGACCTTGGCTTCGTTTTTCTTGGCCGCCTTGAGGAAGGTCAGCGCCGGCACGGCCAGTTCCTTGCCCGGCACGGGCAGCACGCGCGGCTTGTTCGCGCCGACGGCCAGGACCGTGAAGTCGTGGTCCGTGACGATCTGGGCGAACTCGTCCTTGCCGAGGGCCTTGGGCAACCGGATATGGGGCAGGACTTCCTGGGCGCGCTTGATTTCCGCGTCCAGCACGTCCTTGGGAATGCGCGAGGAGGGGATGGCCGCGGTGATCTTGCCGCCGAGCTTTTCCTCGAGGTCGTAGATGATGGCTTCGTGGCCGGCCAGGCGCAGCTGCCAGGCCACGGACATGCCGGCCGGGCCGCCGCCGATGACGGCGACGCGCTTGCCCGAAAGGGGCGGCAGCTTGGGCATGCGGCCCGCCTTGACGTTGGCCTTGCCGAGCATGGCCGTGTCGAGCGGGGTCAGGTTGGACACGGCGCGGGTGCAGCCCTGCATGCACAGGTTGGGGCAGAGGTAGCCGCAGACCGTGGCCGGGAAGGGCGTGTAGGCCAGCGCCAGGTCCATGGCTTCGTCCATGAGCCCGTCGCGCACGAGCTGCCAGCGCTGCTGCACCGGGATGCCCGTGGGGCAGCTGGCCTGGCAGGGGGAGAGGTATTTCTTGTTTTCCCAGACGGGCACGAAACGGCGCAGTTCGCCGTTGACGATGAGCCCGATGGGCGAGCGGTCGCTGTCGTCGAGGTCGCCAATGAGTCCGCCCCGGCCCAGTTCCGCGTCCCAGACATTGGTGCGGAACTCCTCCATGGAGCGGCGTTTCTTGCCGGTCTTCTCGTAGGGCGTGCGCGCGGCGATGCATTGCCATTCGTCGCGCTTGGACAGGGTCTCGTAGAGTTCCGACCGGCCGATGGCCTCGAGATAGGTGCGCAGGTTCTCACCGAACCAGGTCCAGGACGCGTCGTCGATGGGCACGAGCTTGGCGTCGGCCAGGGAAAAACCCTTGTAGGGGCCGCGGAAGAAGATCTGCCCGCCGACCATGCCGACGCAGGGGCGGTAGCCGAGCACGTTGTCCGGATTTTGCGCTTCGAAGCCGCAGACCACGGCGACGCCGCCGGCCATGAATTCGGCGAAGTAGTCGCCCACGGAGCCGAGCACCCACATTTCCGGGGCCGAATATTTGGGGTTGCGCTTGGTCATGGTCATGCCGCGCGCGCCGAGGTTGCCGGCGACCATGACCTTGCCCTGGGCCATGCCGTTGGCCGCGCCGTTGCCGGCGTTGCCGAGCACCACGATCTCGGCCCCGGCGTTGAGCCAGCCGATGTCGTCGGAAGTCGGGGCTTCGATGATGATCCTGGTTCCGGGAAAGCCCATGGAGCCGGTGCGCTGCCCCGGGGCGCCGGTGATGCGCACGGTGACGGGTTCCTGGGGAGAGATGAAAAGCCGGCCGCCGATGCCGTGCTGGCCGCAAGCCTCGACGGTAATTTCCCGGGCGCCCTGGGCTACGGCCCGCTGGATGCATTCCTCCAGGATGCGGGACTGGACCCGTTGGCCGTTTTCCATGCCGTGTATGGTGACGCTTTGTTGTGCCATGTGCGTTTGCTGCCTTGCTGCTGCTTGGGTTCGAGGTCGCCTGGCCTTTTTAGACCACGTACTTGATCTTGAGGCGCTCGGCCGCGTGGTAGTCGCTGATGCCCAGGGCGTCCGACATGCCGATGGGCAGCGACGTGGAACGTCCGAGCGGGGCGACGATCTTGCGCAGCTCGGTATCGAAGGAAAGGAACACGTCCACCAGACGCTCGGCCACTTTTTCCGGGTCCAGCCGGCGGTACAGGCGCGGGTCCTGGGAGGTGATGCCCTTGGGGCACACGCCGATGTTGCAGACGTTGCAGCGGTCGTGTTCCGAGCCCAGACAACCGGCGGCGGCCTGCATGATGTATTTGCCCGACTGCACGGCGCTTGCGCCGAGCATGATCAGCGCGGCGGCGTTGGCGGCCAGATTGCCGTTCTTGCCGATGCCGCCGCCGGCGATGAGCGGAATCTCGTTCTGCTTGCCGGCGATGCACAGGTTTTCGTAGCAGTCGCGCAGGTTGCTGGCGATGGGGTGGCCCATGTGGTTCATGGACACGTTGTAGGCCGCGCCCGTGCCGCCGTCTTCGCCGTCGATGGCGAGGCCGGCCGCGTAGGGGTTGCGCACGAGGTTATTCAGCACCGCCGTGGAGGAGGTGGTGCCGGAGATCTTCGGATAGACCGGGACGCGGAATCCCCAGGCCATGGACATGGACTGGATCATCTTGGCCACGGATTCCTCGATGGAATACTGGGTCTGGTGTGTGGGCGGGCTCGGCAGGGAGACGCCCTGCGGCACGCCGCGGATGGCGGCGATGAGCTTGTTGACCTTGTACCACATGAGCAGGCCGCCGTCGCCGGGCTTGGCTCCCTGGCCGTACTTGATCTCGATGGCGCAGGGATCTTCCTTCATGTCCGGCAGGGCCTTGATGATCTCGTCCCAGCCGAAGTAGCCCGAGGCGATCTGCAGGACCATGTACTTGAGGAAGCGCGAGCGCAAAAGGCGCGGCGGGCAGCCGCCCTCGCCCGTGCACATGCGCACCGGCATGCCGAGCTCCTCGTTTAAGTACGTCACGCCCATGACGAGGCCTTCCCACATGTTGGGGGAGAGCGCGCCGAAGGACATGGAGCCGATCATGAGCGGATAGATCTCGCGCACGGCCGGCACCCAGGCGTTTTCCTCCAGGGCGGCGAGGCCTTCCTCGGGCGGCTGGATGCGGCCGAGCAGGGTGCGCAGCTCGAACTCGTGGCGGCCGGCGTCGAGCGCCGGGTCCGTGAGCATGGAGATGCGGATGAATTTGATCTGGTCGAGCAGGCTGCCCGTGTCGTTGCGCCGGCCGCCGCGGGTGCGGGCCGAGCCGCCGCGGTTGTTGTGGAACTTGAGCGTGGTGGCTTCGGGGCGCAGCTTCGGCGCGATGGCGTTGTTGGGGCAGACCATGTTGCACATGCCGCAGCCGATGCAGCGGTAGGCCGGGTCGGTGCGCTGGCGGACGCCGTAATAGATCGAATAGCTGTTGGTCGGCTTTTTTTGCAGGGCGACCGTCGCCTCGACCGTGCGCTTGCGGAAGACCCCGAGCTCGATGGCGCTCACCGGGCACACGGACGTGCAGCGCCCGCACAGGGTACAGGTGTCCTTGTTCCACTCGATCTGCCAGGGGAGATCGACGACGCTTAGTGTGGACGGGGTAATGACTGCAGTTGATTGCATAAGGTGACCTCTTGGCATTCGGGGCGCACGATGACGGTGTCCAGGTGCATGGGCTGCACGTCGCTATGGGGGTCGCGGTCGGGAATGGCCGCGTCCAGTCCGCAGATTTCCGAAGAGAAGGCGAAGATGCCGTCCTTGCCGCCGACCACGCCCGGCCGCAGCTTCTTGCGGTCATGGACCATGAACATGTTGCCGTCGGGCAGGCAGCCGATGACGCAGTTGGGACCGTCGATGATCAGCTTGCGGCAGGTCTGCTTGATGCGGGCGAGCAGGGCCCGGTCGGGATGGCCTTCCATCTCGGCGTCGGACAGCGGCGTGATGACGTGCTTGTAGTATTCGATGCCAAGTCCCAGGCGGTTGCGCGTGAAGTGCATGATGTGGGCGAAGACTTCGGAATCGGACTGGTAGCCCATGTAGCCGCGGAAGCCGCGCGAGAGCAGGTATTCCTTGATGGGAATGAACGCCGTGTTCTCGCCGTTGGTCATGGTGCACACGCCCTGGAGGAAAAACGGGTGGCAGGCGTAGAGATTGATGGCGTAGTTGGTGTTCTGGCGGCCCTGGGCCAGAATGCGGCGGGCGTAGAGCTCGGACCGGTCGAGGCCGAGGTATTCGGCCACGGTCATGGGATCGCCGACTTCCTTGACCATGATGGTGTCGGGCCAGAAGGAGAAGACCCGGATGTCGTCGCGCTCTTCGCCGATCAGGCGCAGCGTGACGCGGATGTTCATATAGGTCAGTTCGCGGTCGGCCTTGGAGGCGGCCTTGAGGTCCGCCGGGATCTCGTAGGCCCGGGCCATGTAGGTGCCGCGCACGGGCGTCCCGACCGGGGTCGGCGTTTGCGGGTCGAGCACCAGGGTGGCCTTGGTCACGAAGCCCCGTTCGTCCATGAAGGCGTCCAGGCGCTTGAGACCTTCGTCGGTGAAAATCCCGGAAAGGATGGGCGCGTCCTTCATGTCGCCGAAGGGGCCGCCCAGGTCATGCAGGAACAGGCCGACGCCGGAGCCGTCGTGGCCTTCCTTCATGACGTTGAGCGCCTCGATGGCGCGCATGGGGGACACGGGGTCCCGGCTGCTGAGGGCGAATAAGCGGCACATGGTCTACTCCGAATAACGGTATCTATTTGAGGGGGGTTTTTTCATAGTGACAAAATGGGGCAGCGTAAAGCAAAAAATAAAAAAAGGGGGGTCCTTACGGAAATTGTAAATTATTCCCGCAAGGAAGACGGAGAATCAAAGTCTGTTCGCACAGGATGTTTCGCCGGAATTGGCAAGTTGCGTGTTCTGGGAAACGTCTTATGTCCGGCGTTTTGCATGTCTTTTCGAATATTGTTCTGCGCTCGCGCACGCCGCGCCCCATGTCCCATGCAGTGAACCCCTCGTTGCCGCAGACGGCCGTATGCCGTTGCGGCGTCGGGAAGGTTTTCCCCGAATTGGAAAAATAAGGTCGCCGCGCCGGGCGTCAATGGCCGGACGCCCGCGCGCGCGGCGTCATGGGGCGGGCGCGGCCAGGATGTCTGCGGCGGGGAAGGGCTGCGGCAGCAGGCCGAAGCGGGCGCAGCCGTCGATGACGCCTTGCAGGGCTTGCGGCGCAAGGGTTTCGGGGAAGCGCGGCAGGGCGATCGTCGCGGCAAGCTCCGGGGAGAGTCTGGTGCGCGCGGCCAGGACATCCCGGGCCTTTTGCGGGTTGGCGGCGATGTATGCCGCCGCCTTGGCCACGGCCCGGGCAAAGGCCGCCGCTTCCTTGGGATGGGCCGCGATCCAGGCCTTTTTCGCGAACCAGCCGCCGATCAGGTACGGGCTGCCGAAGGCGGCATGGGGCGAGGGATCGAGCACCCGCGCCGCGCCGCGCGAAACGGCGTCCGTGACGAAGGGCTCGAGGGAAAGCGCCGCGTCGGCCGAGCCCTTGGCCAGGGCCGCGGCCATGTCCGGGAAGGGTACCTCGACCAGCCGGATGGCGTCCGGGGCCAGCCCCGCCTGGGCGGCCAGGGAACGCATGGCCGCCTCGTTGATGTTGCCGAGCGTGTTGATGGCCACGGTCTTGCCGGCGAGGTCCTTGACCGATTTGACCGGCGAGGCGGCGGGCACGAGCAGGGCGTGGACGTCGTTGGTTCCGGCCACGCCTTCCGCCCCGGGGGCCAGGAAGGCGAAATCGAAGCCGCGCGCATGGGCCAGGATGATGGAGACGGCGTTGGACCAGCCTACGGCCAGCTCGCCGCCTTCCACGGCCGGGGCGATGACCGCGCCGCCCTTCATGGGCATGCCGGTCACGGAAAGCCCCTCGGCCGCGAAAAAGCCTTCGGCCTCGGCCACGTAATACTGCAGGCAGTCGCCCACGGGGATGTAGCCGACCTTGAGCGGCGTCGGCGCTTGCGCATGGGCCGTGGCGGCGCAAAAAACGAGATACAGGACGCAGGCGGCGAAGCGGGACATGGGTGCTCCTTGGTTTTTCGGCGCGGACGAGACAGCATCCCTTATGCACCAATCGTCACGTCATGCCAATGCCGGGGCACCCGCGCCGACAACGACGCAGTCTACGGTGCACAGGCGTAGGCAGACGGCCTCATTGCGGGGCGTCGCCAGGCCCCGCCCAGCGCGTCAGGCGGGCGAGCGCTCCCTGCGCGGCCGCGTTGACGCCAAGGCCCGCGAGGCCCAGGGCGGCCACGCCGGCGTACATCTCCGGGATGGCGAAGGTGCGCTGCATGCGCAGGATGTAGTGGCCGATGCCGTTCGTCGCGCCGATCATCTCGGCGAGCACGGCCACGATGAGGCCCATGGGCACGGCCGTGCGCAGCCCCGCCGCGACGCTTGGGCCGGCAGCCGGCAGGACGACGCCCCACAGCGCGTCCAGGCGCGAGACGCCGTAGGCCGCGGCCGTCAGGCGAAAGCCGGGCGCGACCGCCCTGGCCCCATCCGCCGCGCCGACCAGGATGGGAAACAGGCAGGCGAAAAAGACCACGAACACCTTCATGCCGTCGCCGATGCCCAGAAACAGCATGGCCGCCGGGATGACGGCCGGCGGCGGCACCGGGCGCAGTATTTCCACGAGCGGGGACAGCAAGCCCCTGAAGCGCCGGGAAACGCCCATGGCCAACCCGAGCGGCACGGCGCACAGCGCGGCGAGCGCCAGGCCGGCCAGGGCGCGGCCCAGGGTCAGCCCGACCTGTCCCGGCAAGAGTCCTGAGAGCGAAAGCCGGGCGAAGGTCGCGGCAATGGTCGTGACCGGCGGGAAATAAAGCGCCGAGACGACTCCCAGCCGCGAGACCGCCTCCCAGACCACGGCCAAGCCCAGAAAGACCGCTATGCCGGAGATCCAGCCGCGCATGGAGCGTGTCCTTGTCGTTGGCATCTGCATACCGATTCGAAGAGGAGGTCCAGGAGGGGATCATCCCCTCCTGGCCGCCGGAGGCGTTCTTTCTCCATCCTCACCGCCTCCATGTTCACCGCCTCCCGCCGCGCGGCATCCAGCGCAGCGCCCGGTCGCGCAGGGCCGCAAAGGAGGCGTTGAGGCCGAAGCCGAGCAGGCCCACGGCCACGATGCCGGCGTACATGCCCTCAGGCCGGCGGGCCAGCGACGATTCCAGGATGAACGAGCCCAGGCCGTCCGGCGCGGCGGCCATCTCCGTGGTCACGGTCACGGCCACGGCTACGCCGAGCGCCACGCGCAGCCCGGAAAGCACCTGGGGCGTTGCGGCGGGCAGGCGCACATGGAAGAGGATTTCGCGGTGCGAAAGCCCGTACACCCGGGCCGTGTCGCGAAGCCCTTGTCCGGCCGCCCCGGCCCCGGCCAGGGCCGCGACGTACGCCGGCCAGGCGCAGGCGAAGCCTGCCACGGCCACGCACAGGCCGAACCCCAGGCCCAGGAACAGGATGCCGATGGGGATGAGCGCCACGGACGGCATGGGGCGCAGAAATTCCACCGTCACCCGGCAGGCCCGGCCAAAGCCGGGAAACGCGCCGCAGGCGAATCCCAGTGCCGCGCCCGCCGCGCCGCCGGCGACGAATCCGGCCAGCGCCCGGCCCAGGGTCGCGCCGCCCTGCCGCCACAACTCGCCGGAAACGGCCAGCCGCCACAACTCCCCCAGCACGGCCGAAGCCGGCGGCAGCAGATCCGTGCGCACCGCGCCGTAGCGCGCCGTCGCCTCCCAGGCGAGGAGCAGGAGGGCGAGGAGGAGATAACCGGAGATCGCCTCCGGCGGCCAGGGGCGTTGCCCCTGGACCCCACCGGGGGGGATCATCCCCCCCGGCCCCCCTGGATGGGGGGAGGAGGGGCGGGGTGAGAGGGGCGAGATAGGCATGGCGTTAGCGGTGCAGTAGGGAATGAATGGCTTTGCGGGCGTCGAGGAAGCGGCGGTCCTCGCGTGTGGCGACCTGGTCGCGGGGCCGGGGCAGGTCCACGGGGAGCACGGCGGCGACCGTGGCCGGGGCCGGGGTGAGCACGACCACGGCGTCGGAAAGGTAGACGGCCTCGTCGATGTCGTGGGTGACGAAAAGCGCGGTCTTGGCCTGCGCCGTGGCCACGCCGGCGAGCAGGTCTTCCAGGTCCTCGCGGGTCTGCGCGTCCACCGAGGCGAAGGGTTCGTCGAGCAGTAAAACGTCCGCGCCGTAGGCCAGCCCCCGGGCCAGGGCGGCGCGCTGCTGCATGCCGCCGGAAAGCTGCCAGGGGTAGCGCTCGGCAAAGGCGGCAAGCCCCACGTCGGCCAGGGCTTTTTGGGCCGCTTCCTCCTTGTCCTTTTTCGAGCCGGGCTTGCGCCGCAGCACGAAGCGGATGTTGCCGGCCACGGTCATCCAGGGAAAAAGCGAGGCCGCCGCGTTCTGGAAGATGAGCGCCATTTCCGGCGGCGGACCCGTGACTTCCCGCTCGGCCAGAAGCACGCGGCCGGAGGTGGGGGCGAGCAGGCCGCACACGCATTGCAGCAGCGTGGACTTGCCGCAGCCCGACGGTCCGAGCAGCGACACGAACGCGCCGCGCGGCACGGAAAAGCTCACCTCGGCCAGGGCGCAGGCCGGGGCGTGCCCGTTATGGGCGTAGGACTTGGCCAGGCGCTCTATGCGCAGCATCGATGTCTTCCAAAAGCTTGCCGTTGCATTGCGATCCTCTAGCACACTTTTCCGCCCGGAAAAATGCCGTCCTTATGATATCCGCCCCTCTTGGGAATCCCCCTTTCGGGGTGGTCCAGGAGGGGCCCTCGGCCCCTCATGGCCGCCGGAGGCATTTCTTATCCTAACTCCACTCCACAGGCAGCCGCACGGTTTTGCCGGCCTTGTTGCTGAAGAGCAGGTAGCCGTTGTCGCGGCCGAAGAGGTAGAGGTCGCGGGTGACGGCCACGTCCTGGCGGCAGTAGGCGATGATTTCGTCCATCTTGCCTTCCTTCCACCAGGCCAGGGCGTCGAGGCCCGTGGCGGACTTGGGCGTGCCCAGCGTGGCCTTGGCCAGTCCGTCCAGGGACAGGCGGTAGCCCAGGCGGGCGTGGACCTTTTCCAGGATGTCCAGGGTGGGCAGGCTGCGGTGATTGAAGGGCGACGCGCCGGAGAGCACCTTGTAGTCGAAGCGGTTGATGTTGAACCCGACGACGAGGTTCAGGCGGGCGAGCGCCTCGTAGAGCGCGGGCAGTTCCTCCTGGCGGTAGACCAGGAAGTCGTCCAGGCCCGAATCGTAGAGCACGGCCACGGACACGCCCATCTTGTGGGCGTTGCCCCAGCCGCCGACGTCGGCCGCGGCGCGGCGCGTCTCCACGTCCAGCACGCCGAAGCGCGCGGGCGGCGCGGGTTTGATCGCCGGCGCGGATGCTTCGCCTGCGCCCGGGGCGTCGGCCGGCTGCGCGGGCGCGGCGCACTGCGGGCGGCAATCGGCCTGTTCGGGAAATTTGCCGGACACGAGGACCTCCAGGAGGAAGCGGCAGGCGACCTTGTCGATGGGGCGGTTGCCGGAGCCGCATTTGGGGGAATGGACGCAGGAGGGGCAGCCGGTTTCGCAGGGACAGCCGGCCACGGCGGCGAGCGTGCGCTTTAGCGCCTCGTCCGCCTTGGCAAACGCCATGCGCGAAAGTCCCACACCCCCGGGCGCGCCGTCGTAGATGAAGACGCACGCCCGCCCCACCTGCGGGTGGAGCGGCGTGGAGATGCCGCCCAGGTCGTTTCTGTCCGTCAGCACGAGCAGGGGCAGGATGCCGATCATGGCGTGCTCCATGGCGTGGATCGCGCCCATGAAGTGGAAAAGCCGCCGGTCGAGCTCGTTTTGGACCTCCTGCGGAATGACCCACCACAGGCCTTCTGTTTCGAACACCATGGGCGGCAGGTCCAGGGGAACGATGGAAAGGAGCTGGCCGCCCCGGTTGGCACGGCGTTCGTAGCCGGTGACCGTCTCCGTGACCTTGAGCCGGCCGAGGAACACCGGCACGCCGGCGACGGACGATTCGCCGAGGACTTCCAGGATCTCGGTGGTCTTCTGGCCGCGCGCGCGGGTGTGGTAGTCGGCCTTGGCCGGAGCCACGCGCACGCGTCGTTCGGGAATGTCCAGGCTTTCGACCAGGTAGGAGACGCCGCGGTGGATGTAGACCGCGCCGGGATGCGTCTCGCGGTAGGCGCGCATCTCGTCGATCTGGCCGATGATGCCGCCCGAGGTCGTCTCGATGGCGAATTGGCCGCCCGAGCCTCGCAGGTTGACGTCGCGGTGGGGGCGCTTGCGTGCGGCGAAGAGGCGCTGGCCGTCCTTGTCGCGAAGGAGCAGTCCCCCGGCCTCGAGCTTTTCGATCTCCCGGCGCAGGGCCGGCGCGGCAAAGGCGGGCTCGCCCGCGCCAAGGGGCAGCTCGGCCGCGGCGCATTCCAGGTGGCGGGCGGCGATGACCGGGTTTTCGGGGTTGATCACGGCCGATTCCGGCGGCCGGTCGAAGAAATCGGCGGGATGGCGCATGAAATACTGGTCCAGGGCGTCCTCGCCGGCCACGAGCACCACGGCCGATTCGCGCATGGCCCGGCCCACGCGGCCGCCGCGCTGCCAGGCGGACATGACCGAGCCGGGATAGCCGCACAGGATGCAGAGGTCGAGGCCGCCGATGTCGATGCCGAGTTCGAGCGCCGAGGTGGAGACCACGCCGAGGAGCTTGCCCGAGGCCATGGCCGCTTCGATGGCCCGGCGCTCCTCGGGCAAAAAGCCGGAGCGGTAGGCGGACACGCGCGAGGCGTACGGCCCGGCGCGCTCGGCGATCCAGAGGCTTATCAGCTCCGTCATCTTGCGTGATTGGGTGTAGACGATGGTGCGCAGCCCCCTTTTCAGGGCGGCGGCGAGCAGCATGACCGCGGTGGTCGACGCGGACTGCTCGGGGTTGAGAAAGAGGAAATGGCGCGGCGCGGCCGGCGCGCCCGAGGCCGTGACCGTGGCCACGGGAAATCCGGCCAGGCTCTCGGCCAGCTCCCCGGGGTTGCCGATGGTGGCCGAGCAGAAAATGAACGACGGCCGCGCGCCGTAGCGGGCGCACACGCGCGCAAGCCGCCGAAAGACGTGGGCCATGTGCGAGCCCATCACCCCGCGGTAGGTGTGCATCTCGTCCACGACGACGTGGGAGAGACCGGCGAACAACGCGCTCCAGGACTCGTGGCCCGGCAGCAGGGCGAGATGGAGCATCTCGGGGTTGGTGATGAGGATGTGCGGCGGGTTTTCGCGGATCTTGCGCCGGAAATGCGCGCTCGTGTCGCCGTCGTAGATGGCGGCGCGCGGTCGGCCCGAGGCCGGCAGGCCGGCGGTCAGCTCCTCGATGGCCTTGAGCTGGTCCTGGGCCAGGGCCTTGAGGGGATAGAGGAAGAGGGCCCGGGAATCGGGGTTTCGCGCGATCTCCTCGAGCACGGGCAGGAGGTAGGTCATGGTCTTGCCGCTTGCCGTGGGCGTGGCCACGGCGACATGGCGGCCGGCCCGGGCCAGGTCCGTGGCCGCGGCCTGGTGGGAATAGAGCCGGTCGATGCCGCGCGCGGCGAGCAGTTCCGCCACGTGGCGGGGAAAGGGCCGTGCCGGGTCGGCGAAGACGGCCGGGGCGGCCGGGATCACGCGGTGGTGTACGACCTGCGGCCCCAGGCGCGCCGAAGCGACGAGCGCGGCGACGTAATCGGCCACGTCGCCCGGGGCGGCGTCGGTCGGGGATGTTTGCCGGAGGTCGTCCGGGGTATTGGCGTCAGGGGGCGGCATGCTCATTTGGCGTTCGGCGGATGAAACGGTCATGGAGCAAAACCGGGTTTTTCGCAAGATGGCGCGAGAACGCATTGTCGGGGCGGCAGCTTTACTGTACCGTTGAGGGCAGGTCCGTGTACGTAACGGCCTGGCTGTCCCGAATGGTGCCAATTTGGAAAAGCTCTTCTTGCAGCGGTTGCGGCGATTTTTCGGCCTGGAAAGCCTTCGCTGGCAATTGCGGTTCTACACCCTGTTGCTTGTCACCCTGCCTATTTTGTTGGCAACGCTCTGTTTTTCCTTGTTTCAACGAAACAATATCGTAGACAGGGAAATAAGTTCCCTTGCATATGGCCTCAGGCAAGAATGCAACGTCGTGCGCGCATGGATAGACGAGCGCTTCGACGATGCGAGATATCTTGCCAGTCTTGCCGACGCCACACGTAACGATGCCGCAAAGATGACGACATATCTGAAGGAGTATGTCAGGACTCATGGAAATGTGAAGCATGTTTTTTTCATAGGTACGGATGGCGTCATCATCGCATCCAATATCGAAAGCCGCGGGGTCTCTCTCGGCGACAGGGCCTATTTCCACAAGGGCCTGGAAGGGCAAGACGCCCTGGAGCTGATTCCGGACGGGCGGTTGACGGGCAATCCCGCCTGCGTCTTCAGCGTTCCCGTTGCGTCGCAGAGCGGAGGCTCCGGCGGCGTGCTCGCCATTTCCGTGCATTTGCAATCCCTGGACCGTTGGCTGCGCGAAAATGTCGCCCACTCCGACAGTCCGGTGATCCTGTGCGACACGCAGGGGTTCATTCTTGCGCCCTCGTCGGCGGTCGCGGCCGGGGGCGGGCCCGGAAAGGCGCGCGTCGCGCCGGCATTGCTCGCCACCGGCGCGGCGGGCGCGGGGTACACGACCGCCGACGGGAGCGAGATGCTCGGGGCGGCGGCCCCCCTGGGCCGCGACGGCTGGCGGCTGGTCAGCGATCTGCCCGTGACGCACGTGCTCGCCGGGTACCGGCGGCAGATGCGCTGGGTGTTTTTCGGGGCGGTGGCCACCCTCCTGGTCGTGCTGCCGCTGGTGTTGCGCCTGTCGCGCAACATCGAGCGCCCTCTGACGGGGTTGGCGGGGTATGCCCGGGAATTGCACGACACGCGCTATGCGGCGGCCTGCCCGGTCGCCAGCTCCGACGGCCTGCCCCGTGAGGTGGCGGAACTGCGTGAGGCGTTTTGCCAGATGGCCGGGGAGATCCGCTCGTATGTCGACGAAGTGGAACGGATCAGCGTGGAAGACGCCCTGACCGGGCTCTACAACCGGCGGTTCCTCTTTTCCGGGGGGCACAAGCTCCTGGAGGCTTCGCTGCGGGCGCAACGGCCATGCGCCTGTCTCATGCTCGACGTGGACCATTTCAAGGTCGTCAACGACACCTACGGCCATGCCGCCGGGGACAGGGTGCTCGCGCACCTTGCCCGGGTGCTGGTCGGTTGCGTGCGCAAGTCCGATCTGGCGGCCCGCTACGGCGGCGAGGAGTTCGCGGTGCTGCTGACGGGAGCCACCGCCGCCCAGGCGGCGGCGCTCGCCGCGCGCATCTGCACGGCCCTGGCCGGCAATCCCTGCCGCATCGACGACACGTTTCTTTCGGTCACGATCAGCATCGGCGTGGCCGAGGCCCGAGAGCGCGTGGAATACGGCGAGAACGCCCTGGAGGACATGCTGGCCCGGGCGGACAAGGCGCTCTACGCCGCCAAGGCCGCCGGCCGCGACCGGGTGGCCATCGACGGGGCGACGTAGCCCGGGCCGGCGCGGCAGGGGGCGGGAAGCGGGCAAGCGCCCGGCCGGGAGCCCCGCAATGGCCTGGGGAGTTGCAGGCCGAAACCGTGGCGCGGAGGGGACGCCCGCAGGTGCGCCTAGTGCCCGGTCAGCTTGTATTTCTTGAGCTTGTATTGCAGCAGGCTCTTGGAGATGCCGAGCATCTCCGCCGCCTTGACCTGGACGAGGCTGGAGCGGGCCAGCGCCCGGCGAATGAGCGCCGTCTCGATCTTTTCCAGGGTTTCGCCGAGGTTGATGGTCAGCGGCAGCAGGTCCACGGCGGATTTGTACTGGCTTTCCTCGTCGCGGATCTCGCTCGGCAGGTCCTCCACCACGATGACGTCGCTGCCGGCGAGCACCACGCAGCGCTCCACCACGTTTTGCAGCTGGCGCACGTTGCCCGGCCACTCGTAGGCCGTGAGGTACTCCATGGCTTCGGGCGAGAACCCCTTGAACGCCTTGCCGTTCTCCTTGGCGTAGCGCTCCAGGAAATGGGCGGCCAGGATCGGGATGTCCTCGCGGCGTTCGCGCAGGGGCGGCGTCTGGATGTGGACGACGTTGAGGCGGTAGTAGAGGTCTTCGCGGAACGCGCCCGCGGCCACGGCCTCGGACAGGTTGCGGTTGGTCGCGGCCAGGATGCGGATGTCCACCTCGATGGGGTCGGCTCCGCCCACGCGCTCGAACTTGCGTTCCTGGAGCACGCGCAACAGCTTCACCTGCAATTCCGGGGAGAGCTCGCCGATCTCGTCGAGGAAGATGGTGCCGCCGTGGGCCATTTCGAACCGGCCGCGCTTGCGGGCCACGGCCCCGGTGAACGAGCCCTTTTCGTGGCCGAAGAGTTCGGATTCGAGCACGCCCGACGCCAGGGCCATGCAGTTGACGGAAATAAAGGGCGCGTCCTTGCGCGGCGAGGCGTAGTGGATGGCCTTGGCCACGAGCTCCTTGCCCGTGCCCGATTCGCCGGTGACGAGCACCGTGGATTTCGTGGGCGCGGCCTTGCGCACCATTTCGAGCACCCGCTGCATGGACTTGCCCCGGCCGATGATGTTCTCCGAGGAGAAGCGGTCCTCCAGGGACTGGCGCAGCAGCATGTTTTCGCGCTGGGCCGCGGCGAAACGGCTGGCCTTTTCCACGGTGAGCAGCAGTTCGTCGTTGGCGAAGGGCTTGGCGATGTAGTCGAAGGCTCCGATGCGCATGGCCTCGACCGCGCCTTCGATGCTGCCGAAGGCGGTCATGATGATGACCGGGATGTAGGGGAAGTTGCGCTTGACGTGCTCGAGCACCTGCTGCCCCGTGACCTTGGGCATCTTCATGTCCGTGATGACCACGTCCACCTCGGATTCGTCGAGGAAGGCGAGTCCTGTTTCCGGGTCGTCCAGGGCGGTCACGGCGTAACCCGCGTCCCCGAGCATGGCTTCGAGGATGAGCAGGTAGTTCTTTTCGTCGTCGAGAATGAGTATCTGGCTTGGCATGGCGTCTTCTCTGGGGATACGGGGAACGTCCCGGACGGCGGCGTCCGGGGCCCTCAATTGAGCAGGCAATCGGCGACCAGGTCGTAGGGCACCTTGCGCCCCGGGTCCGGGCTCTTGAACACGTCGGCGCGCAGCGCTGAGGCGACGGCGCAGGCCAGGAGGAAATTGCCTTTCTTGTTCGGATGCGAAAAATCGTCGTACACGGTGCGGCGGTCGGCCAGGGCGTAGATCGCGGGCTGGGGATCGATCAGGGGAATCTGCCAGGCCGCGGCAAGCTCCCGGTTGGTCTTGGCGAGCAGGGGGGCCGCCTGCCAGAACAGGTTGAACTCGAAGGGTTTGATCAGCGTCTTCAGTTCGTTGTAGTTGTCGCCGCGACCCACCTTGTCGCTGAAATTCCAGGGATAGTTGACGATGACCGCCTGGATGCCCCTGGCGCGGCAGTCCGCGAGCATGGCGTCCATATTGGCCTTGTAAAGGGCGATGGCCCGGGTGAGCGTCTCGGTCATGTCCTGGTCGGCCGACTTTTCCAGCCGCCTGTCGATGATGGCGTTTTCCAGCTTGTCGCGCAGCCGGCGCGCCACGGTGCTGTGCGCCGCCAGCCGTTTGAGCCAGGACGCTTCCAGCCTGGGGACGGTCATGGGCCTGGGGCGGCCGATGGCCTGCCACGTCTCGTTGGTCAGCAGGGATGCGGTGACGTCGGCCTCGCCCATGAGAAAGACGATGCAGTCCGGGTCGAGGCGCGCGAAATCGTGTTCCATGCGATAGCGCTGGTGGTCGGAGAGGTAGCCCGGCACGCCGGCGTTGACCACCTCCACGCGTTTGTCCGCGACCGGATCCGCCGCGAACAGGCGCTGGAGGATGCCCGGATAGGTCGTATCGTTGTGGACATTGACGCCATTGGTCACGGAATCGCCCACACAGAGGATGCGATAGACGCCGGGCGCTTTTTCGAGGGGCATCTCCGGGCCGCGAAAGCCCAGCGCATTGATGGAGTTGGCTCCGGGGCCGCCAGGGCCCACGGCGCCGGGCACGAACGTGAAGCCGAGATGGGGATCGCGCCTGCACGCCCAGTCGATGCGTTCGGGCCGGACCGGGTCGGGGGGGCCGAGGAAAAGCCGGGCGAGTCCTTCGCTGCCCGCAAGCAGCGCCAGGATGACGACGCCGGCGATGCACAAGCGTTTCATGAGCGTCTTATGACCGAATTTCAGGCCGGAGGAAAGCGCATGGCCACGCACGCCCCGCCTTCGGGGGCGTTGGCGAGGGTCAGCGAGCCGCCGTGGCTTTCGAGGATGTTGCGCACGATGGCGAGCCCCAGACCCGTGCCGGCGTCCTTGGTGGTGAAGAAGGGGTCGAGCAGGCGGTCCTTGTTTTCCGGGCAGAACCCCGGTCCGGTGTCGGTCACGGTCAGGGTCACGGCGTCGGGCCCGGACTCGGCCGCGACGGTGATGGCCGCCGGCCGGGCCGGCTCCTCGGCCATGGCGTCCAGGGCGTTGGAGACGATGTTGTACACGGCCCGGTAGAGCAGGTCCTTGTCCCCGCGCACGACGAGGCCGGGCGCGTAGGCGCGCGTGACGACGACGCCCAGGTCCTCGCATTTCTGCTCGAGGAACGTGAGCGCCTGGTCGCAGATCACGGCGAGGTCCACCTCGTCCTGGCGCGGCGTCTTGGGCCGGGCGTAGTCCAGGAAATCGCCCACGGTCTTTGACAGGCGCTTGGATTCGTCGAAAATCGCGCCGAGCAGCTTGGCGTTGACGCCGTCGGCGTCCTTGTTGCGCTTGAGCAGGAGTTCCGCCGTGGAGCGGATGATCCCCAGCGGATTTCTTATCTCGTGGGCGATGCCGGCGACCATGCGGCCCATGCCTGCGAGCTTTTCCTGCTGCTGCAGCTCGCGTTCGAGCAGTTCGCGCTCGGCGATGCGCTGGGCGTTGATGCGTCCGGCGCGGCTGATGATCACGCGCAGGATGAAAAAGAGCAGCAGCGACGAGGTCAGGGTGGTGACGATGATGATGCGCTGGAAATCCACGACCTTCTGGTAGTCGGAGGTGATGTCCTGGGTGAATTCCAGCACGCCCATGATGAAGCCCTGGGGGTTGCCCGGCACCAGCGAACGTTCCGTGCGCAGGGGGTAGATGGTGCGCAGGGTCACGGTGTCGGGCTTGGGGTGGAAGTCGAAGATGCCGCCGAACATGCCCGTGCGGCTGACGACCTGGAAGCTCGAGTTGCCCTGTTCGAGGGCCTCGAGGATGGCCGTGCCGGCGTAGCCCGTCTGCCCCACGAGCTCCTTGTCCGTGGAAAACGACACCCGCTTGTCGAAGTCGTAGATGCGCACTTCGCTGACATGGAAGCTGTGGATGGTCGTGAGCACGGTCTTTTCCAGCCGGTCGTACTGGGCGGGCTGGGACAGCTCCACGCGGCCGAAGCCGATGACCGTGGGCAGGGTGAAGCGCTGGTAGATCTGGTGGTTGAGGTTTTCCGCCAGAAGCAGCGCGAATTCCTTCTGCTTGGAGAGCACGTCCTGGCGGGCGTAGTTGGACAGGAAGATGGACAGAAACAGGTTGACGAGCAGGATCAGGGCCAGGGAACTCCACGACAGGAATTTGACCAGCCCGAGGTACTGGTCGCCTTCCGAACGGGCGGTTTTCTTCACGCCGGGTTCCCTGGCCGCAGCATATCGCGGAATGTTACAGTTTGCCCAGGAAGTCGCCCATGGCCGTGAGCGCCTTTTCCAGGGTGGCGTCGTCCGTGGCGTAGGACAGGCGCACGCAGCGGTCCTCGCCGAAGGCTACGCCGGGCACCGTGGCCACGCCGGCCTCGCCCAAAAGCGCCTCGGACAGGGCCGTGGAATCGGGCACGGCCGCGGTGTAGTACGCCGACAGGCAGGGGAAGAGGTAGAACGCGCCGTCGGGCGTGGGGCAGATGGCCTTTTTCCATGTCTTGATGATGGAAAGCGCCAGGTCGCGGCGGCGTTTGAAGGCCAGGCGCATTTCCTCCACGCAGTCCATGGGCCCGGTCAGGGCGGCGATGGCCGCCTTCTGGGCGATGGCGCAGATGTTGGAGGTGGACTGGCTCTGCAGGGTGGACATGGCCCGGATCAGGCTCGGGTGGCCCAGGGCGTAGCCCACGCGCCAGCCGGTCATGGCGAAGCTCTTGGACAGGCCGCCGACCACGACGACGTGCTCGGGGTGCAGTGCGAAGCAGCCGGCCATGGAGGCGGGCTTGGCCGGCTCGTAGACCAGCCGGTCGTAGATTTCGTCGGAGACGATGACGATGCCGCGCGCGACCGCCCAGTCCATGATGGCGTCGAGGGCCTTCGCCGTGTAGTGCGCGCCGGTGGGGTTGGAGGGCGAATTGAGGATCAGCGCCCGGGTGGTCGGGGTGGCGGCCCGGTCGAGGTCCTCGACCGTGACGAGGAAGCCGTTTTCCGGGGTGCTCGGCACGGGCACGGGCGTGGCCCCGGCCAGCCGGACCATGTCCGGATAGCTCACCCAGTAGGGCGCGGGCACGAGCACTTCCTCGCCGGGGTTGAGCAGGGCCATGAACAAGTTGTAGAGGGCGTGCTTGCCGCCGCTGGTCAGGATGACTGATTCCCTGGGCACGGGCACGCCGTAGGTGTTTTTGTAGTAGGCGGTCACGGCCTCGCGCGCGGTGTGGATGCCGGGCACCGGGGTGTAGCGGGTGAAGTTGTCGTCGATGGCCTTTTTGGCGGCGGCCTTGATATGGTCGGGAGTGTTGAAGTCGGGTTCGCCGGCCGAGAGGTCGAGGATGGCCTTGCCCTGGCGGCGCAGGTCGGCGGCTTTGGCGGCCATGCCGAGGGTTGCCGAAGGGGCGACGAGACGCATACGAAGCGCGGTGCGCATGGCCCGGAATCCTTGCTTAGGGGTTTTCGCCTGCGGCCGCGGACACGCGGCCGTCTGTCAATATAGCCTCAATCGCGAAAAAGGTAAATCATGGTTCCCCGCTCGGAAGTTCCCGTGCTCCTGCCCCTGCCCGGCCCCCTGGTCACGGCCCGGTTCGTGCGCCGCCGCGTGCGCTTCCTCATCGACGTGGAAGGCGACGCCGGGCCCTTCACCGCCCACGCCAACAACACCGGCTCCATGCTCGGGCTCTTGCGCCCGGGCCGGCGTGTCGGGCTTTCCATGTCCGACAACCCCAAGCGCAAGCTGGCGCATACCCTGGAGATGGTGCGGCTTCCCGATTTCCGGGGCGATTTCTGGGTCGGCGTCAACACGCTCACGCCCAACCGCCTCTTTCGCAGGGCGTTTCTCGCCGGGGCCTTTCCCGACCTCGCCGGCTACGATGCCGTGCGGCCCGAGCCCGCCTTTGCCCACGGCCGGCTCGATTTCGCCCTCACCGGCCCGGCCGGGCAATGTTTCGTCGAGTGCAAGAACGTCACCATGGTCGAGGACGGCGCGGCCATGTTTCCGGACGCGGCCACGGAGCGCGGCTGCAAGCACCTGGTCGAACTGACGCGCCTGGCCCGGGAGGGAAGCGCCCGCGCCGCGCTTTTTTTCTGCGTGCAGCGCCCGGACGGGGACTCGTTCGCCCCGGCCGCGGTCATCGACCCGGGCTATGCGGCGCTCTTGCGCCAGGCCGTCGCCGCCGGCGTGCTCGTACTCGCCTACCGCGCGGCGGTGGGCGAAGCGGGCGTTGCCCTCGGCGAACGCCTGCCCCTGTCCCGGGCCTGTTTGTAATCGTCTAGATTCTGCCAGCGGATGCGGCGGGGCTGCTGCCGACGCGTCCCAGGATGCGCCGCGCGGCCGGGGCTTCCACGAAGCGCGACACGAGCAGGCCCGCGACCACGGTCGCGGCCATGCCGAGGACAAAGACCGCCGGCCACATCCCCGGCAGGAGGCGCGAAAGGGCCTGCCACGGTTCGAGGGTCAACGGCTGGAGCAGGTAGACCGACAGGCTCGCCCCGGCAAAGGCGCGTACGGCCCGCGACCCCGCCCATGCCGGCGCGCGCGCGGCAAGCCCCAGGCACACGGCCGCCAGACACGGCGCGTACAGGGCGTTGTTGGCGAGCACGGACAGGAAAAACGCGCCGGGCGCAAAGGGGACAAGCGCCAGCAGGCAAAGCCCCGCCCCGGCCGCGGGCCCGAGCCAGCGAGGCGGGCGCGCGCCCAAAAGGAACAGCCGGGCCATGGCCATGCCGCACAGGAATTCGGGCAGGCGCAGGTACGGGGCGGTATAGGTCAGCCACTGGAAAAAGAGTCCGGCCAGGTCCGCGGCATGGTCCGCAAAACCCGGATGGCCGGCGGCGACGCGGGCGAAAAGCGTGGGCCAGGACGCCGCGATCCAGGCGTCGGCGCAAACGGCCGCGCCCAGGGCGCAGGCGGCGGTAAGGATGGCGGCGCGCCGCGTCGCCAGGGCGCGGACCGGACGCAGCAGCAGCGGAAAGAGCAGGTAGAAAAAGATTTCGGTGCTGATGGCCCAGCCGATGGGAAAAAGGGACGGCGCTTCGGGCGCGAAAAACCAGGTCTGGACCAGGGCGGCATGGGCCAGCACGTCGCCGGGATAGCGGGCGAACAGGGTGGGTTCGTGCAGCAGGGCCAGTCCCAGGTGCGCAAGCAGCAGCAGGAGGTAGACCGGGTAGATGCGGGCCAGCCGGGCCAGGGCGAAGCGTTTCGCGGAAAACGCCGGCGCGTCCGGGCGCGGGGCGTGGGTGTAGAAGAGCACGAAGCCCGAGAGCACGAAAAAGCCCGACAGGCCCGCCTGGGTCAGCCGCGCCGCGGGAATGGCCAGGAAAGGATATTGCGGCAGGGGCGTGAGCCAGGACAGGGCGTGCCCGGCCAGCACGGCCAGGGCCGCCAGGGCGCGAAAGCCCCCGAGGCCGGCCAGAAACGGCGGCTTGCCGCGTGCTTTTTCCATCGGCAAGCCCCTACCAGGAAGCGCCCGGCCTGAAAAGCCGGCCGGCTGCGGAGATGACAAAGCGGCCATGAGTTCGTATTCTAGAAAAAGCGACCCCGGGACGACCGGCGTCCCCATCCCCAAAGCCTTTTTCCAGACGGAATCCATGACGCACACCCTTCGCCCCAAAGACCTGCGCGCGGCCTGCGACCCCGCATCCCTGCCCTTTGCCGACAGCCGGGAGATTCCCGACGATCCGGCCGCCCTGGCCAAGACCCAGCCCCGGGCCCATGCCGCCCTGAGCCTGGCGCTCTCCATCGCCGGGCGCGAATACAACGTCTACCTCGCCGGCGAGCCCGGCATGGGCCGCACCCATTTCGCCCGCCGCTTCCTCGACCCCGAGGCGGCCAGGGGCAAGGTGCCGCCGGACTGGCTCTACGTCCACAATTTCGACGACCCGGACAGGCCGCGCGCCGTGTCCCTGCCGGCAGGCCAGGGCAAGGGCTTCAAGGCCGCGTTGGCCAAGGCCGTCGCCGACATGCGCGAGGAGATTCCGGCCCGCTTCGAGCGCGAGGCCTACCAGACCGAGAAGCAGTCGCTGCTGCGCGGCTACAACGCCGACCGCGAAACCGTGCTCGACGAGATGGAGGAGCGCGCCAAGTCCGAGGGCTACAGCCTGTTCGTGGACGACCAGGGCGGCTTCACCCTTTACCCGCTGCTCGAGGGCAAGGTCGTTTCCGACGAGGAATTCGAGCGCCTGGACCCGGAGCTCAAGAAATCGCTCAAGGCCAAGGGCGACCGGCTCCTGGAGGAAATGGGCACGGCCCTGCGGCGGCTGTCCAAGGAGGAGCGCGGCTACCGCGACCGGGAAAAGGACCTGGAGCGCGCCACGGCCGGCGAGGTCGTGGACGCCCACCTGGCCGCGCTCGCCGCCTACCGCGAGGCCAATCCGGCCATCGACGGGTTTCTTGCCGCCATGCGCGCCGACATCCTGGACAACATCGACGCCTTCATGCCCCAGGCGGCCCAGGCCGCCGCGCCGCCCCCGGTCCACGGCGAGTCGCCCTATCCCGACGACATCTTCTACCGCTACGAGGCCAACCTGTTCGTGGACAACGGCTCGCTCACAGGCGCGCCCGTGGTCATCGAGGACCACCCCACCTACTTCAACCTCATGGGCTGCATCGAGCGCGAATCCGAGATGGGCGCGCTCTACACCGATTTCACGCTGATCAAGGCCGGCTCCCTGCACCGCGCCAACGGCGGCTTCCTCATCATCCGCGTGGACGACATCTCGGCCAACATCGGGGCCTGGGAGGGGCTCCTGCGCGCCCTGCGCTCGGGCCTCGGCCGCGTGGAGGACCCGGCCGAGGGCGGCGAGCACGTGCGCACCCGCACCATCGAGCCCGAGCCCGTGCCCCTCGACCTCAAGGTGGTGCTCGTCGGACCCGACGAAGCCCACGAGATGCTCCTTTACAACGACGAGCGCTTCGGCAAGCTCTTCAAGCTCAAGGCCCACCTCCAGGAGACCATGCCGCGCAACGAGGAAAACGTGCGCGTCTACCTGTCGCTCGCGGCCCGGGCCATCGCCGAGGCCGACCTTCCGCCCTTCGACCGCGCCGCCCTGGCCGGGCTCGTGGAATACGCCTCGCTTCTGGCCGAGGACCAGGCGCGCCTTTCGCTCAAGCTCCCCCTGGCGCGCGAGCTCATGATCGAGGCCGCGGCCCTGGCCCGGCGCGAAGGCGCGCAGCTGGTCGGCGCGGCCCACTTGGGCCTGGCCCGGCGCGCCCGGGATTTTCGCGCCAACCTCTACGAGGAGGAATACCTCGAGGAGTATGACCGCGAGATGATCAAGGTGGCCACCGCAGGCGAGGCCGTGGGCCGGGCCAACGGCCTTTCCGTGCGCATGTACGGCGACTACGCCTTCGGGCTGCCGCACCAGATCGCCTGCACCGTCGGCGTCGGGCACGGCGGCATCCTGGACCTCGAGCGCGAGGCCGAGCTCGGCGGGCCCATCCACACCAAGGGCATGATGATTTTAAAAAGCTACCTCATCGGCCGCTTCGCCCAGGACAAGGCCCTGGTCATGACCGGGTCGCTGTGCTTCGAGCAGAGCTACGCCGAGGTGGAGGGCGATTCGGCCTCGGGCGCGGAACTGGCCGCGCTGCTCTCGGCCCTGGCCGAGCGGCCGATCAAGCTGCGCTACGCCATGACCGGCGCGGTTTCCCAGTCCGGGGCCATCCTCGCCGTCGGGGGGCTCAACGAGAAGATTCGCGGCTTCTTCACGGTCTGCCGCCGCCGCGGCCTCACCGGCGACCAGGGCGTGCTCCTGCCCGCGGACAACGTGGTCAACCTCATGCTCGACGACGACATCGTCGAGGCGGTGGACCAGGGGCTATTCCACATCTACCCCGTGACCACCATCGAGGAGGTCATGGAGATTCTGACCGGCATTCCGGCGGGCGCGCCCGGCCCGGACGGGAAGTTCCCGCCGGAAAGTCTCTTCGCCCTGGTGGACGCGCGGCTCTCTCGCATGGCCCGGTGCGCGCCCACGGGCTTCCCGCAGCAGCAACCCGGACAAGGATGAGGCCATGGCCAGTAACTGGTTCGACGAGAAACGCGCCGAGTTCATGCGCGACCTGCTGCGCGACTACTGTCTGGCCGTGCAGGTGCTGGAACGGCTTTTCCGCGATTTCGACCGCACCGGCACCATGGCTTTCGAGGATCTGAAGGACCTGCTCGGCGAGGAGATGAACAAGGGTCTGTTGTGGCGCTTAAAGGACACGGCCCACCACCTCTTCCGCGAAGGCGGCGGCGTGAGCCTCGTCGGCCAGTTTCTCGACTGGTGCATCGGCTACATCTTCCACGAGTCCATGAAGCTCAAGGAAGACGCCTACCAGCAGCAGAACTACGCGCCGTGGTTTCGCTCCATGCAGGAGCGCGAACTGCCCGAGCCCGACCTCATCATCAGCCGCGAGCTGTTCCAGCTGCTCATGCAGACCGCCGAGAGCATGCAGCGCGAAATCCGCCGCATCCGCTTCCTTTTTGGCGAATGCCGCAAGCTCTTTCCGCTTTTTTTTGCCGACCAGAAGGAGAACCACTGGCTGGCCCGGTTTCTCTTCAAGCGCAACGAGCTCGTGCGTGAGGTCTTCGGCCAGGGCTATCGGGAACTCGTGCGCGGCGTCTACGGCGCTGCGCCGGAATTCCTCTACGTCATGGCCTCGCGCAGCCTGCGCGAGGGCGGCTGGATGCAGCAGGCCGCCGAGGCGGCCGAGGAAGCCTGTCGCCTCTGCCCCCAAAGCGAACCCGCCCGCCGCGAAAAGGAAATCGTCGACACCTGGCGCGCGCATTTGCGCGCATAGTTGCAGGGAGAGGATGCCTCCGGCGGGGGGGGGGGGGGGGGGGGGGGGGGGGGGGGGGGGGGGGGGGGGGGGGGGGGGGGGGGGGGGGGGGGGGGGGGGGGGGGGGGGGGGGGGGGGGGGGGGGGGGG
>JAEWPX010000105.1 GCA_023399375.1 Pseudomonadota bacterium
GATCCCGGCCGGCTGCTCGAACTTTCCGGGTCCTACTGGCAGGCCTGCGCCCTGCACGCCGGGGCCATGCTCGACGTCTTTTCCCCGCTTTGCCGCGCGCCCATGGACGCCGCCGCCCTGGCCGCGCGCCTAGGCTGCGACGCAAGGGCCCTGGACATGCTGCTGACGGCGCTGGTCGCCATGGGGCTGCTCGTCCGGGAAGGCGACGCCTACGCCGCCGCGCCTCCGGCCCGGACGTTTCTGGACAAGCGGTCGCCGCGCTGCGTGGCTCATGTGGTGCGCCACCACCACCGCATCATGGCCTCGTGGGCGCATTTGCCCGAGGCCGTGCGCACGGGCCGGCCCCTTGGCGAACACATGACCGATTACGGCGACCCCGGCGCGCGCGAGGATTTCCTGCTCGCCATGGACGGCATCGCCTCGGCCATCGCCCCGCGCCTGGCAACTCTGGTGGACCTCTCCGGCCGACGGCGTTTCCTGGACGTGGGCGGCGGACCCGGCACCTACGCCTCCCATTTCTGCTTGGCCAATCCGGGCATGACGGCCACGGTCTACGACCTGCCGGCCAGCCGGGAATACGCCCTGGCCAAGGCCGCGCGCCTGGGCACGGCGGACCGGGTGGATTTCGCCGCCGGCAACTACCTGCGCGACCCCCTGCCGGCCGGCTACGACGTCGCCTGGCTGTCGCAGATCCTGCACGCCGAGGACCCTGACGGCTGCCGCACGGTCATCGCCAAGGCCGCGGGCGCGCTCCGTCCCGGGGGCCTGCTTTTCGTGCACGAGTTCATGCTTGACGATACCTTGGACGGACCGCTTTTCGCCGCGCTTTTTTCGCTCAACATGCTGCTCGGCACGCCTCACGGCCAGGGCTACGCCGAAGGGGCGATCCGGGGGATGCTTGAGGAAGCCGGCGTGCGCGAGGTCAGACGCCTCGATTTCACCGGTCCCAACGGGTCGCGGGTGCTGTGGGGCGTGGTTTCGGAAACGTAGCGGCGGCTCAGACGGCCATGTCCAGGACCGAGCCCTTTTCCAGGGCGGTAGCCTGCCCGGTCAGGGTCGTCTGGCCGAGGCCGGCGGCCTCGCCGTACTGGTCCGTGAGGTAGGCGTCGGCGGCGGCAAGGGCCGTGCCGAGGCCCTGGCGGTCGACGCCGGTCTTCTCGAGGCTCGCGTTCAGGATGTCCGACACCGCGTCGGCCGTTTCCTTGCCGAAGCGCTTGGTCACGTCGTCCAGAGTGGCGGAAAGGGTGCTTTGGATGGCGTCCGCGCTCCCGCCCGAGCCGGTCGTGCCGTCCGTGGCGTAGAACAGCTCGTCATGGCCATTCTGGAAATAGCCGTTGACCGCGTCGTTGAGCGCGCCGTTGAACTGGGAGATGGCGGCGTCGCCCGAGGCGATGCCGAAATTGCGGTCGATGAATTTGAGCGAGGACACCAGCGCGTCGCCGAGCGCGTCCTCGCCGCCAGAGCCGTCGCCCACGCCCTTGATGACGATGCCCATGACCGCGGTCGCGGCGGCGTCGCCGTGTTTTTTTCGCACGTATTCGACGGTGTCGGCCAGGGATTGCTCGAGCGCCCCGGCCGCGCCGCTGTCCGCGAGCGCCCCGGCGTTGCTGGCCGTTTGCGCGGCTTGCAGCTTTTTGAGGATGTCGGCGGCGAAGACGTCCGCGGTGCTGGACGGGGCTTTGAGCGTCGGCGTGTACGCGGCGGTTCCCTTTTGCTGCGGGGCGAAGCCGAACGTGAGGGCGTGGCCGTCGGTCTGCCCCGAGGGCAGCAGCGTGCGCAGCGCGCCGGTCGTATTGCTGAGGGAAGCTATCTGCATGTCCGCCTCGCCGTTAGAGGAACGTCCCTGCACGGATCGGCCAAAGCGCGGGGAAGTTTAGGCCGGCGCGGCGCGTTGCCTCGACGTGGCGCATCTGGTACTTCCGCATCGCGCTCCCGGCGCAGCAAGGAATGTCATGCCGCAATCCGCCGCCCCCGCCATCCTGCACGTCGATCTGGCCACGGCCGGCATGCGCCGCGTCGTTGCAGCGCCGCGCCTTTCGTGCGGGGAGGGCGGCCGTGCGCTGTCCACGGCGCTTTGCGACACGGCGCGGCGTGTCGCCTGGGACGATGCGGACGCGCCGCTGTGCCTGGCCGCGGGAGCCCTTGCCGGCTGCGACCTGCCCGGCTGCGGCCACGTGTCCCTGACCTTTTTTTCCCCGCGCACGGGCGGCGCGGCCACGGCCTCCCTCGGCGGCGGCCTGGGCCATGCCCTGGCCCGGGCCGGCATCGCGGCCGTGGTCGTCGTCGGCCGTGCGGCGAAGCCCGTAGGCCTTGTCATCGCGGACGGCGACGTCCGTCTCGTCCCGGCCGGCGACCTTGCCGGCCTGACGACGCCGGCCCGCCATGACGCCCTGGCCCCGTTTGACGCGGCCCTTGTGACCGGGCCTGCGGCGCAGGCCGGCGCGACCCTCGCCACCGCCGTCGTCGACCGCTGGCACGACGCCGGCCCGACTGGCGCGGGACTGGCCCTTGCCGCCAAAAATCTCGTCTATGTGGCCGCCTCCGGCACGGGGCGCGTCGCCGCTCCCGATCCCGAAGGCCTCGGCCTGGCGCGTGCGGCCATGGAGCGCCTCATCGCCGCGGCGCCCGCCCTGGCCGGCCCCTGCGGCTTTGCCCACCATGGCACGGCCGCCCTGGTCGATCTGACTCACGGCCGGCGCATGCAGCCCACGGACGATTTCCGGGCCACGTATTTTTCGCAAACCGCCCCGGTCAACGCCCCGGCCCTGGGCAGGCGTTTCGGCTCAAGCGGCGTCGCCTGCCCGGGCTGTCCCGTGCCCTGTCGCCGCCTGGACGCCGCCGGCCGGCTGCTGCCGGATGTGGACGCGCTTTCCCATTTTACGGCCCTGCTGGGGCTGGCCGATGCGGAGCTCGCCGTTTTCGCGCGGCAGTACTGCCTGGAGCAGGGGCTCGACCCCGCCGGCGCGGCCGCGTCCCTGGCCGCCTGGGCCATGGCGCGGGGGAAAACGCCCGATGCCGGGCTCGTGCGCGAAGGCCTTGCCGCTTTGGCCGCAGGCGGCGCGCCGGGGCGGGAGATCGCGGCCGCGCTTGCCCTTGCCGTCAAGGGCGTGCCCCTGCCTGCCTTCGATCCGCGCGGCGCGTACGGCCTCGCGCTTTCGCTTGCCGTGGGGACCGGCGGCCCCGATCCCTGGCGGGGCGGCTGCCTGGCCCACGAGCTGCTGCGAAAACCCGTGGCCACGGACCGTTTCACCTTCGAGGGCAAGGCCCGGGCCGTCGTGCTTGGCGAAAACGCCCTGGCCGCCGCCCAGAGCCTTGGCGGCTGCGCCTATCTGTCCCTGGCCGTGACGCTCGAGGAATGGGCGTTGGCGCTTTCCGCCGCCTCGGGCGCGCCGGTTGCCGCCGGTGATCTGGCCGCGCTTGGCGCGCGGGTCGTTTGCCGCGAGCGCGCGCAAAACCTGCGCCAGGGCCTCGGCCCGGACGCCGACGACCTGCCGGCGTGGTTTTTTCGCGTCCCGGGCACGGCCGGCGAAGGCATCGTCGTACCGCCGCTGCCCCGCGAGGCTTTTCTCGCGGCCCGGGAGAAATACCGCCGCCTGCGCGGCGAGGGGGATGATTCGAGTTCCCGGGAGGCGGCATGGACGCCCTGACCGTGCGTTTCGCCGAACGCTTGGCCCGGGCCGGGCTTTGCGCGCCCGGCGAGGCCGCCATCGTCTGCGTGGACGAGGCCGCGAGCTTTTCCCGGCAGGATTTCCCGCAAAACGCCTTTCTGGCCGAAACGGCGCGCCTCCTGGACGTGGCCTGCCTCATGCTCGCGCCGCCGGCCGAGCCCTACCGCACCATCCTCGAATACCTCGCCATACGCGAGGCCCCGGCGATACGGCCCCGGGACTGCGAAACGCGTACGTTTTTCCACGACATCCCGGTGGTGGCGCAGCCCTCGCCGGAACTTGCCGCCGCCGCCCTGTCGCGGCGCAAGGGGGCCTACCTGCCCGGGTACGGCATCCTGGCCCACGGCGCGCTTTCCCCGGAGCAGGCCTTCATCACGGTCTCGTCGGTCGCCTTCGCCGGATTCGTCAAATTCTTCTCCGACCATCTGGTCGCCCATCGCGACGGCACCCTGGACGCTGCCGGCCGGGCGGCCTTCGCCGCCGCCGTACGCGCCCTGCCGCCCGCGCCGCAGGCCGTACCCCCCCTGGCCCGGGGGCCGTTTCCCGACCGCGAAGCGGCGCTTTCAGCCATGGCCGAGGCCGGCCGCGCCACCGTCGCCCTGGGGCTCGTCGATTCCGTCTTCGGCAACATCTCCTACAACCTGGACGGCGTGCTCGCCATCAGCCAGACCGGCAGCGCCCTGGACGCCCTGGAAGGGGCTATCGACTGCTGTCCCCTGGACGGTTCGTCCTGCGCGGGGCTGACTGCCTCGAGCGAGCTTTCGGCCCATGCCGCCCTTGTCGCGCGTGACCCGCGACGGGCCATCCTGCACGGCCATCCCAAATTCGCGGTCATCCTCTCCATGGACTGCGCGACGCGGCGCGACTGCCCGCGGCGCGATTCCTGCCATGTGGATTGCGACCGTGCACGCTCCGTGGACGACATCCCCATCGTGCCGGGCGAGGTGGGCTGCGGCCCGCGCGGCCTGGTCCACACCATGCCCCCGGCCCTCGTCGGCCGGCGGGGCGTGGTCGTGCTTGGGCACGGCGTCTTCACCATGGGGCGCGACGACTACAACGAGGCCCTCGGCGACCTGTGCGCCGTGGAAACGCTATGCCGCGCACGCTATTTCCAGGCGCTCGGCCTTCCTCCAGCCTGAAAGGGAGTCCCCGCATGCACATGACGTTTTCCGATACTCCGCTTCGCGTCAGCGTCGTCATCCCCGTCTACAACGAAATGCAGACCCTGCCGGTGGTGCTCTCCAAGGTGCTGGCCCGGCCGGAAACCTGGGAAGTGGTGCTGGTGGACGATGCCTCCACCGACGGCAGCCGCGCCTATCTCGAGGGGCTTGTCGGCGCGGACCGCATCCGCGTGCTGCTGCACGCAAAAAACCAGGGCAAGGGCGCGGCGCTGCGCACGGGCTTCGACGCCGCCCAGGGCGACGTGGTGCTCATCCAGGACGCGGACCTGGAATACGATCCCGACGACTACCCGGTCCTGCTCGCGCCCATCCTGGCGGGCAAGGCCGACGTGGTCTTCGGCTCGCGCTTCCTGGGCGGGCCGCACCGGGTGCTTTATTTCTGGCACTCCGTGGGCAACAAATGCCTGACGCTGCTGTCCAATATGTTAAACGACATCAATCTCTCGGACATGGAAGTCTGCTACAAGGTCTTTCGGCGGGAGATCCTGCAAAAGATCCGCATCCAGAGCGACCGCTTCGGCGTGGAGCCGGAGCTCACGGCCAAGGTGGCCCGGCTGCGGGCGCGCATCTACGAGGTGCCCGTCTCCTATTACGGCCGCACCTACGAGGAAGGCAAAAAGATCGGCTGGCGCGACGGCCTGGCCGCGTTCTGGTGGATCGCCCGCTTCGGCATCTTCCACCGGGGCTAAGCGCCGGTCGCTTCAGCCGGCGTGCCCTGGCAGGGCTTTTTCCAGGGCGAGCAGGGCGCGCTTGCGGTCCAGTCCTCCGGCGTAGCCGGTCAGGCTCCCGTTCGCGCCGACGACCCTGTGGCAGGGGATGAAGATCGAAAGCGGGTTTCGCCCCACGGCCGCGCCCACGGCCCGGGCGCTGCCCGGCCGTCCCAGCCGCGCGGCGAGTTTCCCGTAGGAGAGCGTCTCGCCGTAAGGAATCGCCAGCAGAGCCTCCCAGACCGTGCGCTGCCAGGGCGTGCCCCGGGGCGCGAGGGGAACGTCGAACGTCTTACGCTCCCCGGCCGCATAGGCGTCGCATGCGCGCGCCGCCCGGGCGAGCACCGCGTCCGGCGGCGCGTCGCCATTTGCTGTAAGCGTTTCGGGAAAATGCTTCTGGCCGAGGAACCAGGCCCCGAGCAGCGCACCGTCCTTGGCGGCAAGAAGCATCGGGCCGAAGGCGCTTTCATAGGAACACGTCGTCATCATTTTTCTTCTCCGTGAAGCGTGCGCCACAGGTGCATGACCGCATAGGCCCGCCAGGGCCGCCAGGCCTCGGCCAGGGCCAGGATGCGGCGCGGATCGGACTCCCCGAGGGCTTTTTTCACACCCCCGTCCGTGTGAGGGAACGCGTCCGGCCAGCCGAGCGCGCGCATGGCGATGTATTGCGTCGTCCATTCGCCGACGCCCGGCAGCGCGCGCAGGGCGTCACAGGTCGCCGCAAGGTCGGCCGTGGGCGCAAGCGTCAGTCCTCCGTCGCGCACGGCCCGGGCCAGTGCGAGGATTGCGCCCGCCCGCGAGGCGATGATCCCGAGCGACGCAATGGCGTCCGTCGTGAGCGCGGCCACACGCGCGGCATCGGGGAAAACGGTCGTCAGCGCGCCATGCGGCGTCGCCACGGGATCGCCGAACGCCGCCGCGAAACGCCCGGCCAGGGTGCGCGCGGCCGCGACCGTGATCTGCTGGCCGAGTATCGCGCGCACCGCCGTTTCGAAGCCGTCCGTCGTCCCGGGCAGGCGCACGCCCTCGTGCCCGGCCGCCAGCTCGCCAAGCCCGTGCGCCACGGCCTCGGGGTCGCAACCCAGGTCGAACAACTGCGACACCCGGGACAGCACCGCCGGCAAGACCGGCAACAACCCGGCAGAAACCGAGACACGAAGCGTATTTTTGTCCGCCGCCCGGGTCGCGGCGAACCAGCCGGCATGCGCCGCGCCCTTGCGCCACAGCCGCAACGTGCGACGATACGCGCCGTCCGCGACATCCTCGACGCCGGGCACGGCCCGCGCCCCGAGAAAGCCGAGCAATCCCTCCCAATCGTAGGGCGGGCGAAACCCGAGCTCCAATTCCGCCGCATCCGCCGCCGCGTGCGCGCCCTCACGCCGCAACGCCGAAGGGGCAAGCCGGTAGCGGCCTGCAAAAAGCGCGTTGAAACGTCGCAGGCTGGAAAAACCGCTGGCATACGCCACGTCCGTCACGGGCATGGTCGTGTCCGTCAGCAGCGCCTTGGCCAGAAGCAGCCGTCGCGTCTGTGCATACGCCACGGGCGTCACGCCGAAGCGCGCCCGGAACACCCGGCGCAAATGCCGCGCGCTCACCCCAAACCGGTCGCCAAGCGCCTCCAGGCCGCCGTCTTCCAACACGCCCTCGGCAATGAGCATGGCGGCCGCATCCGCCAGACGCGTGCCCGCCTCGGCCGGCGACTGCCCCGGCGCACGCTCGGGACGGCAAATCAGGCACGGCCGGAAACCCGCCGCCTCGGCCGCCGCCGCGCTCGGGAAAAAACGGCAATGCTCGCGCTGCGGCAGCCTGGCCGTGCATACCGGCCGGCAATACACGCCCGTCGAAGTCACGCCGGTATAAAAACGGCCGTCGAACCGCGCGTCCCTGGCCGCCCAGGCCCTGTAACACTCGTCCGGATGCAACAACATGGAAGGAAAGTACCGCCACCCTGCCAGGCGCGCTAGCCGTTTTCGGCCATCGTTGTGTTCATGCCAACGCCTCCGGCGGCTGGGGCGCTGCCCCAGGCCCCGCCGGGGCTTTGCCCCGGACCCCACCGGGGGGAGTCACTCCCCCCGGTCCCCCCGTTCGGCGTCGTGGCGCGGGAGGGGCTCCGGGCGCCGCGGGAAGGGCGTTGGCGGAACGAAGATGGGGCCGGAATTTTCCCTGCCGCTGCCGCCGCTGTCGCGGCAGGCTCGGCAGGGAAAATTCCGGCCCCAGGCCGTCGCCCCGTGAGGGGGGGGGG
>JAEWPX010000114.1 GCA_023399375.1 Pseudomonadota bacterium
CCCCCCCCCCCCCCCCCCCCCCCCCCCCCCCCCCCCCCCCCCCCCCCCCCCCCCCCCCCCCCCCCCCCGCCGGAGGCATCTTCATCTTCTCCCCTCTCCCTCGCTCCCCTACTACCGCCTCGTCGCGACCGCCGTCATGACGCCTGCGCCGATGAGCGCGCCGCCGCCCACGCGGCGCAGGCGGCGCACGAAGCGCGGGTCGCGGATGCGGCCGCCGAGTCTGCCGGAGAGGGTCGCGTAGGCGGCAGTATTGAACGCGCCGAGGATGACGAAGGTTGCGCCGAGAAGGAGGAGTTGCGGCAGGGCCGGGGACGAGGGGCTGACGAACTGGGGCAGGAAGGCGATGAAAAAGAGGATGGTTTTGGGATTGAGAAGCGTCACGGTGAAGGCGTGGAAAAATTTGCGGCCGGCCGGGCACGAGGCCGGGGCAGTTGCGGCGTCGCCGGCGCGCAGCATGCCGATGCCGAGCCAGACGAGGTAGAGCGCGCCCACGGCCTTGACCACGGTGAAGGCGGCGGCCGAGGCGGAGAGCAGCGCGCCGAGTCCGGCCAGGGAGCCGGCGCAGGCCACGGCGTCGCCCAGGCACACGCCGGCCACGAGGGACCAGACGGATTTGCGGCCTTCGGCGAGGCCGTAGCCGATGACCATGAGCACGGTGGGGCCGGGGAAAACGAGCAGCAGCGACGCGGCCGCGACGAAGGCGAGATAGAGGGGAAGCGTCATGGCGGGCTCCTTTGCCGCCGGATTATCCTTTCCCCGGGAAGGCGTAAATCCCGCAGCGACGGCAATCGCCGCAGCCGGCTGGCGGGCATTTGGCCGTGGCCACGCCTTCGCGGTAGCGCTCCCATTCACGCCAGAGGAAATCGCGGGAAACGCCGCTCTCGACGACGTCCCAGGGAAAGGCCTCGTCGCGGAGGCGTTCGCGGTCGAGGTAGTCGGCGACGTCGCCGTCCCAGGATTTGAGCGCGCGGCGGAAGCTCCCGGCGACGACGGCTGCTTCGATGAGCGGGAAAAGGGCGGCATCGCCGCGCGCGAGGAGTCCCTGCATGCGTGCGGCGGAGGCGTTTTCCACTTCCACCTTGAAGCCCTTGAGCGACTTGGCCGCGGCGCGCACGTGGGCGTAGGCCGCTTCGATGGCCGCTTCGGAGGCCATGGGCGCCCACTGCATGGGCGTTGCGGGTTTGGGCACCAGGGGATTGACCGAGAGCGTGGCGTGGGCCACGCCGCGTTTGCCGACGCCGACGGAAGCGGCTGCGGCGATTTCGCGCAACAGTGGCGCGAGCGATGCGAAATCCTCTTCGCTTTCCCCGGGCCAGCCGACGATCAGATAGAATTTGAGGTGGTTGACGCCATGTTTGCCAGCGAGCGATACGGCGCGCAGCAGCGCTTCCACGGACAGGTGCTTGTTGGCGGCGCGGCGCAGGCGTTCGCTCGGGGCTTCGAGGGCGAGCGTAAGGGTGCGCAGTCCGGCCTCGCGCAACACGGCGAGCAACTCCGGGGTGACGCCGTCGGCGCGGATGGAGGACAGGGAGAATTTGGTGCCGCGTTTTTTGAGCCAGCCGAGGAGCGGCAGCAGGTCGGGCCAGTCCGTGAGCGCGGTGCCTACGAGCCCGACCTTGCGCGGGGAGACGTCCTCGATAAGCGCCTGCAAATCGCGAAGGCGCGCCTGCCTGGGGGGGCGGTAGACGTAGCCTGCGGCGCAGAAACGGCAGCCGTAGGGACAACCGCGGTTGACCTCGACGAGGAACATGTCGCGGAAGGCGGCGTGGCCGGAGACGAAGCAGGAATGGACGGGATCGACGAGCACGCCCGGCGCGTCCGCGCAGTGCGCCACGACGCGGGCGACCGGTGTTTTCGTGCGCCCCGGCACGAGCACGCCCGGCATGTCGGCCACGGCGGCGAGGCAGGCGGCCTTGTCCGCGCCGGCCAGGGCCTCTCGGCGCAGCCGGTCCATGACGTCGGCCAGCCCGGCCTCGGCTTCGCCGACGAAAAGCAGGTCGAGCGCCGGCAGAATGGGCGCGGGATTGATAAAGGAGAGCGGCCCGCCTCCCATGACGATGGGAAAGTCGGGCCGCGCCTCGGACGCAAGGGGGATTTCCGCAGCGGCCAGCGCGGCGGCCACGGGCAGGTAGTCTTCCTCGTAGCACAGCGAAAAGGCGACCACCGGGAATCGGGCCAGGGGAAGTCCCGAATCCTCGGCCTCGGGCGGCCGGCCCGGGCGGCAGAACACGCGTTCCACGGCCAGGGCCGGGTTTTCGGCGAGCAGTCGCCAAGCGGCCTGCCAGCCGAGCGCCGACAGGGCCAGGGCGGCGTCGCCGGGAACGGCCAGGGCTATGGGGAGCCGTCCCCCGAAATCCCGCGTCTCGGGCCTGTCCAGCCCGAAATACACCTTGGCCCGCGTCTTTTCGCTCAAGAAGCCTTCCAACCGCCGGGGGGCTCGCGGCCCTCCGACGGGTCAGGGGCGCAAGGGAGCGCCCCCGCGCGGATGTCGCGCTCCAATTCTTCTTCCTTAAAAAATACGGGCGTATTTTTTAAGGGGCACACCGCTAATCCGCCTGCATGCGGATGAAAGAAGGAATTTCGAACTCCTCCTCATCGAAGAGGAACTCTTCCTCTCCGGCGGGCTGCGCCTTGAGCGGGTTCTGGGACAGGGCGGCCTCGGGGTTGCCCTTCTTGCCGCCTTTGCGCAGGTAGGCCGGGATGTTGTAGTCGTTGGCCTGCTGGCTGGAAAGCACACGCATGCTGCGGGGGCTCTGCATGCCGCCCCCGCCGCCGCCTCCGCCGCCGCCCATGGGCGGGGTCGGGGCCGGCTTCTGGCGGTTGAGGCTCGTGATGACCTCGACGGGCTTCTGCTGTTCCTCGCGCTTCTGCGCAGGCACGGCGTCGCGCTGCATGGCCGACTCGATGCCCGTGGCGATGACGGTGATGCGCATCTCGTCCGTGGCGTCGGGGTCGAAGACGGTGCCGAAGAAGACTTTGGCGTCCTCGTGCACGGCTTCGGTGATGGTGGAAGCGGCTTCGTCCACCTCTTCGATGGTGAGGTCCGGGCCGCAGGTGATGTTCATGAGCACGCCGCGCGCGCCGTCGATGGTGACGTCCTCGAGCAGCGGGCTGGTGATGGCCTTGAGCGCGGCCTCGCGGGCGCGGGATTCGCCGCGCGCGGTGCCGAAGCCCATCATGGCCAGGCCCATCTCGCTCATCACCGCCTTGACGTCGGCGAAGTCCAGGTTGATCAGGCCCGGGACCATGATGAGGTCGGAAATGCCCTTGACCGCGTAGTAGAGGATCTCGTCGGCCTTCTTGAGCATCTCCATGAAGGTGGCCTTCTTGGAGGCCAGCGACAGCAGGCGGTCGTTGGGGATGGTGATGATGGAATCCACCACGTCCCTCAGGGCCTGCACGCCCTTTTCGGCCGAGAGCAGGCGTTTCTTGCCCTCGAAATAGAAGGGTTTGGTGACCACGGCCACGGTGAGCGCGCCGGCCTCCTTGGCCACCTGGGCGACCACGGGGGCCGCGCCGGTGCCGGTGCCGCCGCCCATGCCGGCGGTGACGAAGACCATGTCGCAATCGCCGATGGCGGCGCGGATGGCGTCGATGCTCTCCAGGGCGGCGTCACGGCCGACGTCGGGATTGGCTCCCGCGCCGAGGCCCTTGGTGAGCTTCTCGCCGAGCTGGATGCGGTATTCGGCCTGGGACTTTTGCAAGGCCTGGATATCGGTGTTGGCCGTGATGAAGGTCACTCCGGACATGGCCGAGCAGATCATGTTCTCGACGGCATTTCCGCCGCCGCCGCCGCAGCCGACGACCTTGATGCGGGCGTTGGAGCCCTGGTCGAGTTCCAAATATTCCATCTTCGTGTCTCCCCCTAGCGGATCTCCCTGAAAATCCCCCGAAAAAGCAGCCTCTCGCGGACCTACTTCACGTCCACGAACCATTTCCGCATCCTCCCCAGAATGCGGTTGAACACATTTTCGTCGCGGATGCGGAAGCGCTGTTCCACGCCTTCCTTTTCCGCGCCGAACATGAGCAGCCCCACGGCGGTGGCGTACATGGGACTGTTGACCACGTCCTTGAGGCCCCCGACCTTGTCCGGGTAGCCTATGCGCGTGGGCAGGTTGAAAATCTGTTCCCCAAGTTCCTGGATGCCCTCGATCAGCGCCGTGCCGCCCGTGAGGACGACGCCCGCGCCGATCTGGTTCTTCATGCCCGAGCGGATGAGCTCCTGGTCCACCAGCGCCAGCATCTCCTCCACGCGGGGCTCGCAGATTTCGGCCAACACCTGTCGCGAGAGCCGGCGGGGCTCCCTCCCCCCGACGCTCATGACCTCGATGACCTCGTCTTTTGGCACCATCTCGGCCAGGGCGCAACCATACTTGATCTTGATCTTTTCCGCCGAGGCCATGGGCGTGCGCAACCCGAAGGCGATATCGTTGGTCAGGTTGGTGCCGCCAAGGGCGAGCACGGCGGTGTGCTTGATGGAATCATTGGCGAAAATGGCCAGATCCGTGGTGCCGCCGCCGAGGTCCACAAGCGCCACGCCGATCTCCCGCTCCTCGCCCGTAAGCACGGCCTTGGAGGAGGCCAGGGATTCGAGCACGATGTCGGAGACGTCGAGCCCGGCCCGGTGGCAGGAGCGGATGATGTTCTGAGCGCTGGTGACCGCGCCGGTGACGATGTGCACGCGCACTTCCAGGCGCACGCCGGCCATGCCAAGCGGGTCGGCGATGCCGCGCTGGTCATCGACGATGAATTCCTGGGGCAAAATATGGATGACTTCCCGGTCGAGCGGAATGGCCACGGCCTTGGCCGCGTCGATGACCCGCTCGATGTCACGCGGGCCGACCTCGCCGCCCTTGACGGCGATGACCCCGTGGCTGTTGAAGCCCTTGATATGGCTGCCCGCGATGCCGGCGTAGACCGAGCGGATTTCGCACCCGGCCATGAGCTCGGCCTCTTCCAGGGCCTTCTTGATGGATTGCACGGTCTGCTCGATATTGACGACCACGCCCTTGCGCAGGCCCGTGGAGGGGCTCGTGCCGATGCCCACCACGTCCACGCCCTCGGGCGAGAGTTCGCCGACGACCACGCAGATCTTGGTGGTGCCGATATCGAGTCCGACGATAAGTTCCGACCTGGCCATAAACCGCTCCCTGAACGTTTCCACTCGCGGCGTCGGTGCCGCCCGCGCACGGTTCTACGTCAAACGCGCGACGATTTCATTGCCTATTTCACTCCCTCCGGAGCGAACGGCCCCCCAGAACCGCCGTCGCGGTTTCACCCTTCCCCTAGCCTTGCGACAGTTCCCCCGAATTGCCGCGCTTTTCCACCCAGACCTTGTCGCCTTCGGCGGTGATGAGACCGACTTTGTCCAGTTCGCCCCGCCGGCGCAAGTCCGTCCAGACAAGATTCATGCGCGAAAGGTTGCGCCGCCATTCCTTGGAGCCCAGGCACAACAGGATGCCCGGGTCCATGAGGCGGATCTCCAGGCCCCGGCCCCAACTGAGGCGCAGCCATGCGATCTGGCCGAAATCGAAGGGAACCTGGTGCTCGGCCACGGCCCGGCGCAGATCGGCCAGCAGGGCCAGATGCTTCTCCATGCCGGCCTCGACCTCGATCTGGGGCAGGGAAACGAACTGCCCCGGCTCGACCTTGTCGATGATGCGTCCAACCTCGTCGGCGTAATAGAGGGTTCCCTGATACTGCACAAGATAGGAAGGAGCCTTTTCCTTCACATCCACGACGATGGTCCCGGGGAGCACCCGCTTCACCGTCACCGCGTCGATCCAGGGTTCGCGGGTCAAATCGCCCCGCATCCGGTCCATGGACAGCGACAGGACGTTGACGCCCGGGGAAAGTCCCGCGATCTGGCGGATGTGCTCCTCGGACAGCCGGGAACAGCCTGTGATCGTGGCGTTTTGCAGGGCAAAATAATTGACCGTGGTCAGCCAGCGGTAGCCGGCCAGAAGCGCCACGCTCACGGCCAACAAAATCGCACCCATGAAGGCCATGGACACGGCCCGGGTGAAAAGCCTGCCCACGCCGCCGAAGCTGACCGACGGCATGCGCACGGAACAGCCGCAGCTGCGGGAATTGCGGTTGCGGTTGCCCTTGGATTTGACCACCCGACTCTTGACGGTCACGCGCGGTGCTGCCCCTGCGTAGCCGTTGCGGCGTTTTTTGGCCGCCCCCCCCATTCCGAGCCCGGAAAGCGTACCGACCCTGACGTTCATGGCGCCACCCTCACTTCCAGTTCCAGTTCATGGCCGCTTCGCTCCCGTACGGCCTCCCTTGCCGCATCGATGAGCGCAAACGCCTCGCTGCACGTCCCTCCGCCGTAATTCACCATAAAGTTTGCGTGCATTTCGGAAAATCCCATACCGCCCACACGTCTCCCCCGAAATCCGGCCGCCTCGAGCAGCCGCCAGGCCGTCTCGCCCGGCGGGTTCTTGAAAAGACTCCCGGCCGTGGCCGCGGTGATGGGCTGGCTGGCCCGCTTCTGCCTAAGGTGCGCCACCATCGCCCCCCGTATGGCGATGGGCTCTTCCACCTCGCAGTCGATCTCCGCCGCGAGCACCACGAAAAATCCTTTCACGCCCGGCACGGCGAAGCTGCGGTAGGCCGCCGCGAATCCCTCGCGCCCGATCCAGGCCAGTCCCGTCCCGGGCGACCAGAGCAGCACCCGGGCCAGCACGTCGCCCATGGCGTCGCCGTAGGAGCCGGCATTGCCGGCCACGGCCCCGCCCACGGTCCCGGGCACGCCGATGAGCCCGCCAAGGCCGGCAAGCCCCTGCGTGGCGAGCCAGGCGACCAGGCGTTGCAGCTTGCCCCCGGCACCGACCCGCACGCGGATCTTCCCCTGCGGGCGTTCGTGCAGGACCACCGGCTCGCCCGTGACGCGGGGACTTACGACCACGAGCGGCAGTTCGCCGTCCGCGGCCAGGACGTTGCTGCCGCCGCCAAGGACGAACGGCGCGCCGCCGAGGCCCTTCAGCGCGTCGCCGAGCGCCGCGGCCTCCTCGGGCCGCGTGAAAACGATTTCCGCCAGGGCGCGTCCGCCCAGGCGCAAGGTGGTCCGGTCCGCGAAGAGCGGCCCGGGCCTGACCTCAAGCGCCACCATGCGCCTCCAGGTAGTGCACGCCCACCTGCCAGATGCTGCCCGCGCCAAGGGTCATGAGCACGTCGCCCGGACGCAGGATGCCGGGCAGGGCTTCTTCCATGGCCGCGAAATCGCGGTAGTAGGACACTTCCGTCTTGCTCACCTGGCGGATGCCCTGGGCCAGGCTCTCGCCGCTGACGCCGGGAATCGGCGCTTCCGAGGCCGGGTAGATCTCCGTGAGCAGGAGCTGGTCCGCCCCGGCGAAACAGGTGCAGAAATCGCCGAAGAGCAGCTTGGTGCGCGAAAAGCGGTGCGGCTGGAACGCCACCACCAGCCGGCGGTCCGGATAGACGGTCCTGGCCGCGGCAAGGGTGGCCTTGATCTCGGCCGGATGGTGGCCGTAGTCGTCGATAACCGTGACGCCGCCGGCCTCGCCCTTGCGCTCGAAACGCCGGCCCACGCCCCCGAATTTGGCCAGGGCCGCGGCGATGACCGGCAGGGGAATGCCGGCCTCGAGCGAGATGCCGATGGCGCCCAGGGCGTTGAGGACGTTGTGGCGGCCGGGGTGGTTGAGGCGCATTTCACCGAGGTCGGTCCCGTCGAGGCTCACCCGGAAGCGGCTGCCGTCGCCGGTTTCGAGCACCGTACCGCGAAGCCTGGCCTTTTCCCCGAAGCCGTAGGGCAATACGGGCCGGTTGACGCGGGGCAGGATGCGCGCCACCCCGGGGTCGTCCAGGCAGACCACGGCCACGCCGTAAAAGGGGATGCGGTTCAAAAACTCCACGAACGCGTCGTCGATGGCCGCAAGGTTCGCGTAGTGGTCCAGGTGGTCGGCGTCCACGTTGGTGACGACCGAGGCGATGGGAGAAAGGCACAGGAACGAGCCGTCGGATTCGTCGGCCTCGGCGAGGAGGTACTCGCCCTGCCCCAGGCGCGCGTTGGCTCCGTAGGCGTTTAAGCGTCCGCCGATGATGACCGTGGGGTCGAAACCGGCCTCGGTGAAGATGGTGGCCAGAAGCGACGTCGTGGTGGTCTTGCCGTGGGTGCCGGCCACGGCGATGCCGGTGCGCAGGCGCATGAGCTCGGCGAGCATCTCCGCGCGCGGGATGACCGGAATGCCCCGCTCCCTGGCGGCCACGACCTCGGGGTTGTCGTTCGTCACGGCCGTGGATTTGACCACGACGTCGGCCTCGCCCAGGTTTTCCCGGCCGTGGCCGATGGCGATGTTCGCGCCGAGGCTGCCCAGGCGCTTGACGGGTGCGCCCATGGCCATGTCCGAGCCCGAAACCTCGTAGCCGAGGTTCAGAAGCACCTCGGCGATACCGCTCATGCCCGAACCGCCGATGCCGATCATGTGGATCTTGCGGACCTTGGTGCGCATGGCTCCGGTGCCGTTTTGCGTCGCTTGTTGCATGTTCATTTCCCGCCTCCCCCGGACGCGGCGAGCCGCAACAGCGCTTCGGCCACGGCGGCGGCGGCGTCCGGCAGGGCGGCGGCGGCCGAGGCCCGGGCCATGGCTTCCAGACGGCGCGGGTCGTTTAAAAGGTCGATGCACATCCCGGCCAGATCCGTGCCGGGCAGGTCCTTTTGCGCCACGACCACGGCCGCGCCCGCCTTGGCCAGATAGGCCGCGTTGACGGACTGGTGGTCGTGGGTGGCGAAGGGAAAGGGAATGAGCAGGCAGGGCTTGCCCGCGGCCGTGGCCTCGGCGAGCGTGGTCGCGCCGGCTCGGGCCAGGACGAGGTCGGCGAAGGCGTAGGCCTCGGCCATGTCCTCGATGAAATTTTCCAGGATCACGCGCGGCGCGCCGGGCACGTCCGGCCGCACGGCCATGATCGCGGCGGTGCGCTCGCGCATGCGCTCGAAATCGGCCCGACCGGCCTGGAGGCGCACGGTGACGCCGGCATCGAGCAGGCGGGGCAGGATGTCGGCCACGGCGTCGTTGACCGCCCGGGCCCCCTGGCTACCGCCGAGCACGAGCAGGCGCTTGCCCTCCCCTTCCCGCGCATGGTCGCGGCCCGCGGCGATGCCGCCCCGGATGGGGTTGCCCAGGCGCTCGGTCTTCCCTGCCGGAAACGCCCCGCCCTCGTCGGGATAAGTAATGAAGACGCGGTCCACGAAGCGGCCGAGGATGCGGTTGGTCACGCCCGGCACGCTGTTTTGCTCCTGGATGGCCGTGGGGATGCCCATGAGCCGGGCCACGGCCACGGGAATGAACCCGGCGTAGCCGCCGAAACCGGCGACCACGGCGGGGCGCTCCCGGGAAAACAGCTTGACGGCCAGCCCGAACGCCTTGGCCATCCAGAACGGCGCGGCCAGGGCGCGCAGCCCCCTGCCGAACACGCCGCTCGCCGGCAGGCCGACGAAGGGCAGGCCTGCCTTGGCCGCAAGCGCCCCCTCGGGCCCCTGGCCGCCGACGAAGAGGATGTCCGCGTCCGGGCGGCGCTCGCGAAGGGCCTCGGCCACGGCCAGGGCCGGAAAAATGTGACCCCCGGTGCCGCCGGTGGTCAGCACGATGCGCGTCATGTCCTGGCGCTCCGGGAGAGGTTCAAGAGAATGCCCACGCACAGGAAGCAGGAAAGCAGATTCGAACCGCCGTAGCTCAAAAACGGCATGGCTACGCCCTTGGGCGGCACGCAGCCGAGCACCACGGCAAGGTTGAGGACGAAGCCGAGCCCGAGCACCAGGGCCATGCCGTAGGCCGTGAAGCGATCGCGCAGGTCGTCCTGGGCGAGCGCCACCTTGAACGAGCGCCAAAGCAGGATGCCGATGCAGATAAAGACCAGCGACACACCTATAAAGCCCAGCTCCTCGCCGAGCACGGCCATGATGAAGTCGTTGTGCGCCTCGGGCAGGTAGAAGAGCTTCTGCTTGCCCGCGCCGAAACCGGCCCCGACCACGCCGCCCGAGCCGAAGGCGTAGAAGGACTGGACGAGCTGGTAGCCGACGTTTTGCGGGTCCTTGAAGGGATCGAGAAAGGCGAACCAGCGTTTGAAGCGGTAGGGCGAGGAAGCGATGAGCAGCCCCATGGCCCCGACGCCGAACATCATGGATACGGCGAGGTAGGTGATGCGCGTGCCGCCGACGAGGCTCATGAGGAAAAAGAGCATGCCGAGAAAGACCGCGCCGCCGAAATCCGGCTGGAGCAGCAGGATGAGCCCGAGAAAGCCCGTGACCATGACCGGCGGGATGAATCCCACGGAAAACGAACGGACGAGCTTCTGCTTCTGGCTGAAAAAGTAGGCGAGGTACATGACCAGCACCACCTTGGCCAGCTCCATGGGCTGCAACGTGGCCGGGCCCAGGTGCATCCAGCGCCGCGCGCCGCCGGCCTTGACGGAAAAGGGCGGCACGAGGGTGAGCATGAGCAGGCCGATGATGGCGAAGAGCCAAAGGTAGACCGGACCGTGCAGCACCTTGCGCGGCATGTAGGCGCAAATCGCCATGAGCCCGACGCTGACCAGGGCGAACAGGGCCTGGCGCTGGAAGAAATAGTAGCGGTTGCCGTTTAGGCGCTCGGCCATGACGCCGCTCGAGGAAAAGACCATGACGAGGCCAAGCCCCGCCAGGACCAGGGCCGCGCCCAGAAGCCAGAGGTCGAAGCGGCCGGGCAGCTTGCTCTCGGCCGTGGCCACGCGCACCGTGCTCATGTCCGCTCCCCCGCGTCCTTGTTCATGGGCAGCGCGGCGAAAATCCGCTGGAAATCGCGCCCCCGGGCCTTGTAGCCGTCGTAGAGGTCGAAGCTGGCCGTGGCCGGGGACAAAAGCACCACGTCGCCGGGGCTTGCTTCGGCGAAAAGCCGGGTCATGGCCGCTTCCAGGGTCGCCTCGTGGAAAAGGGGCACCTGCCCGGCCCAGGCGGCCTCGAACACCTCGCGATTGGCCCCGAAAAGCCCGACCGAGGCCACGCGCTCGCGCAGGAGCGGCGTCAGCGCGGCGAGGTCGCCGCCCTTGAACACGCCGCCGGCCAAAAGCCGCACCGGGCGCTCGAAGCTGCGGATGGCCGCCTCCATGGCGGCGACCGTGGTGGCCTTGGAATCGTCCACGAAAAGCACCCCGCCCTTCTCGCCGATGACCTGCAACCGGTGCGGCGCGGGGACGAAGGTCGCAAACGCCTTCCTGGCGATTTCCTCGCTCACGCCGAACGGCGCGGCGGCGAGGAAGGCGGCCTCCATGTCCTGGCGGTTGTGCGCGCCAATGAGCCGCGGGCAGGTGAAGCGGTCCGTGCCCGAAAACCAGATGGTCTCGGCCTTGGTGAACTTCCTGCCGGCCAGGGCGTCGCGCATCTCCTCCGGAACGATGGCCAGATCGCCCGGGCGCTGCGCGGCGAAGATGCGCAGCTTGGCCTCGAGGTATTCGGCGAGGTCCGCGTGCCAGTCCAGGTGGTTGGGCGCGAAATTGAGCAGCACGGCCACGCGGGGGCGAAAGGTGCGCGTGAGCTGCAGCTGGAAGCTCGAGACCTCGAGCACGACCACGTCGGCGGGATCGCCGGAGAGGACGTATTCGGAAAGCGGCGTGCCGATGTTGCCGCCGGTGAAGACTTTGTTGCCCGCGGCCTCCAGCAGGTGGCTGACGAGCATCACGGTCGTGGTCTTGCCGTTGGAGCCGGTGACCGCGACCATGGGTTCGGCGACGAACCAGGAGGCGAGCTCCAGCTCGGAGAGCACCTGCGCGCCGGGACAGGCGGCGAGGCAGTCGGCGAGGCCCGCGGCGCGGATGCCGGGCGAGAGCACCACCATGTCCGCGCCGGCGAAATCGGCCGGACCGTGCGCGCCAAGGCGCAGGTCGTACCCGGCCTCGGCCGCTTCCTCGCGCAAGGCGTCGGCTACGGCCTTGGCGTTTTTCTCCAAAAAGCGCACGGACGCGCCCAGGCGGGAGAGCAGCCGCGCGGCCGCGCGACCGGACGCGCCGGCCCCGACCACCACGGCGAGATGTCCGCGCAGTTGATCGGCATGGAAGAGATCGGACATGATTTACGGCCGCCTAACGCAGTTTGAGGGTGGAAAGCCCGACAAGCGCCAATAGGATGGAGAGGATCCAGAACCGGATGATGATCTTCGATTCCGGCACGCCCATGAGCTCGAAATGGTGGTGCAGCGGGGCCATGCGGAAAATCCGCTTGCCGCCGGTCATCTTGAAGTAGCCGACCTGGAGGATGACCGAGACGGTCTCGGCCACGTACAGGCCGCCGACGACGATGAGGAGCAGTTCCTGCTTGCATAAAAGCGCGAGAAACCCGAGCGCGCCGCCAAGCGACAACGACCCCACGTCGCCCATGAAAATCTGCGCCGGATAGGCGTTGAACCACAAAAACCCGAGTCCCGCGCCGACCATGGCCCCGCAGAACACCGTGACTTCGCCGACCCCGGAAACGGGCATGACTTGCAGGTAGCGCGCCATCTGCGCGTGGCCTGCCACGTAGATGAAAAGCGAAAACATGGCCGCGTTGACGATCATGGGACCGATGGCCAGCCCGTCCAGGCCGTCGGTCAGGTTCACGGCGTTGCTGGCCGCGATCATGACCAGCATGGCGAAGGGGTAGTAGCCCCAGCCGAGGTCGGGATTGATGTGCTTGAAAAACGGCACGGCCAGGCGCGTGGAGTATTCGGGGTCGGACAGGAGCACGGCGGCGGCCACGCCCGAGACGATGAGCTGTCCGAGTAGCTTGCCCCGGGCCGAGAGGCCCTTGTTCTGCTTCTTCACCACCTTGGCGTGGTCGTCCACGTAGCCGAGTGCGCCGAATCCCAGGTACACGAAAATGGTCATCCAGACGTATTCGTTGGCCAGGTCGCCCCAGAGCAGCACGCTGACCAGGATGCAAAACGCGATGAGCAGGCCGCCCATGGTCGGGGTGCCGGCCTTGCGCTGGTGGGCGGCGACGTCCTCGTGGATGTACTGGCCGTACTTGAGCCGCGTGAGCCAGCGAATGAACCGCGGCCCGAAAACGATGGAAAGGACCAGGGCGGTCAAAAACGCGGCGATCGACCGGAACGTGATGTAGCGGAAGACGTTTAGGGCACTTAAGTGCGCCGCAAGCGGCACCAGCAAATAGTAGATCATGCCGTGGCATCCTTCTGGAGGCTCTGGGTGAAGGCTGCCAGGTATTCCTCCATGCGCATGGAGCGCGACCCCTTGAAAAGCAGTACGCCGCATTCGAGGCCCAGGGGCGTTGCGGCCTCGACGAAGGCGTCCGGAGTGTCGACCACGGCGAAACGGCCGGCGAAGCCGGCGCGGGTCAGCCCCTCTGCCACGGCGTCGGCGTAATTGCCGTGAAAAAAGACGGCCTTGGCGCCGCTGGCTCCGGCGATCTCGCCCAGGCGCGCGTGCTCGTCCGCGGCCTGGGCGCCCATCTCGCGCATCTCGCCGAGCACGAGGACAAGCGGCTTGTCCTTTGCCGTTTCGGCGGCCGCGGCGATGGCCCGGCGCATGGACAACGGATTGGCGTTGTAGGTGTCGTCGATGGTGGTGAAGCAGCCCTGGCGGCGGCACAGGAAACGCTGCTCGGGCATGACGGCCGTTTCGAGCCCGGCGACGATCTGCTTTTCGCCCGCGCCGAGGATGTGGGCGGCGGCAGCGGCGGCCAGGATGTTTTCGGCGAAATGCCCGCCCGTCAGGGGGGTGACGGCCTCGAGTTCGAGGTCGCCGAGCTTGAGGAAGAACCGGCCGCGGCCCTCGGAGAGCGCGCCCAGGTATTTCGCGCGGTACGGGGCGGCATGCCCCGCGCCCTGGCCCCGCACGGACATGCCGCGCACGCGCGGGCACACGGCCAGGGCCGCGTCCCAGAGCTCGGGATAGTCCATGGACGCGAGCGCCACGCCGCCCGGGCGAAGCGCCCCGAAAAGTTGCGTCTTCTCGGCGGCGACACCGGCCACGTCGCGCAAGGCCTCGAGATGGGCCGGGCCGACGTTGTGGATCACGGCGATGTCCGGCTCGGCGATGGCGGCCAGGGGAGCCATCTCGCCGGGCGCGGAGATGCCGAGTTCCATGACCCAGAAACGGTCCGTGGCCGCGGCCTCGAGCATGGACAGCGGCAGACCGATGCGATTGTTGTAATTCTTGTAGTTCTTGGCCGTGGGGCCGACCTTGGACAGGATCGCGGCGCAAAGCTCCTTGACCGTGGTCTTGCCGGCCGAACCGGAAACGGCCACGAGCTTGGCCTCGGCGCTCTCGCGCCAGGCCTGGGCCAGCTTGCCGAGCGCGGCCACGGTGTCGCGCACGAGCAGCACCGGCGTGCCTTCGGGCAGACCCGTCAGGGGCCTGTCGGCCAGCACGGCGGCCGCGCCCTTGGCCACGGCCTCGGCGGCGAAATGGTGGCCGTCCAGGCGCGCTCCCGGCACGCAGACGAACAGACAGCCCGGGATGACGGCGCGGCTGTCGATGCGGACGGCCTCGATGACGGGATTGCCCCGCTCTCCCACGTCGCCGACGGCCCCGGTGGCCGCGAGGATTGCAGACAGGGTCATGCGCATCCGGTGAGCTCCCTGACCACGGCGGCGTCGGAAAACGGGTACTTCACGTCGCCGATCTGCTGATAGGTTTCGTGTCCCTTGCCGGCGATGACCAGCACGTCCTCGGGCCGCATGGCGCCAAGGGCCAGTTCGATGGCCCGCCGCCGGTCCGGCTCGAGGATGGCCCGGCGGGCTCCGGCGAGCCCGGGCTTGGCGTCCTCCATGATGGCCAGCGGTTCCTCGTGGCGGGGATTGTCGGAGGTGAGCACGGCCACGTCGGCGTGGCGCGCCACGGCCGCGGCCATGAGCGGCCGCTTGGCGCGGTCGCGGTCGCCGCCGCAGCCGAACACCGCGTAGAGCTTGCCGGTCGTGAACTCCCGGGCGGCGGAGAGCACGTTTTCCAGGGCGTCCGGAGTGTGGGCGTAATCGACCAGCACGGTGAGCCCGGCCGGGTTGGGGATGCGCTCCAAGCGGCCCGGCGCGCCGTGGCAATCGGCCAGGGAGGCGAAGGTTTCTGCCGGCAGGCCGAGGGCCAGGGCCAGCCCCATGGCGGCGAGGATGTTGGCGGCGTTGTGGCGGCCGGGCATGGGCGAGGCGACTTCGAAGGCCTCGTCGCCGAAGCTCGCGCCGAGCACCAAGCCGTCGCGGCCGTGCTCGCGGATGCCGCCGGCGAGCAGCCGGGAAAACCCGTGCGGCGGCTTGCCGAGGCCGTAGCCGATGGCCTGGGGAAATTCGCGCAGAAGCCGCAGGCCGAAGGGATCGTCGAAGTTGAGCACGGCCTTCCCCGGATCGACGAGGTAGTCGCGGAAAAGCTTGGCCTTGGCCGCGAAATAGGTCTCCATGTCGCGGTGGTAGTCCAGATGATCCTGGGTCAGGTTGGTGAAGGCGGCGGCGGCGAAGGAGAGGCCGGCGAGGCGGTCCTGGTCCAGGGCGTGGGAGGAGGCCTCCATGACGGCGAAGTCGCAGCCGGCGCGGTCCATGGCGGCGAGATTCTCGTGGATGGTCAGGCAGTCAGGCGTGGTGAGCGACGCGTCGCGGGAAAACCCGGGCCAGCGGTAGGCCACGGTGCCGAGCACGCCGACCTTTTTGCCGGCGGCGGCGCCCAGGCGTTCAAGCAGATAGCTGACCGTGGTCTTGCCGTTGGTGCCGGTCACCGCGGCCACGGGCATGGCCATGCGGTCGGTGCCGTAGCGCGCGCCGGCAAGCGTCCCCAACGCGACGCGCGGGTCGTCCACCGTGACCAGGCGCGCGGCCGCGCCTTCCGGAAGCGCCGTGCCGGACACGCCGACCACCCAGGCCGCGCCGCGCGCCACGGCGTCCGGCACGAAACGCGCGCCGTCCGCCGCGTTGCCGGCCATGGCCACGAACACGCCGCCCGGCAGCACCTTGGCCGAATGCGCGGCCACGGGAACCCCGCCGGCCCGCACCGTTTCCACCAGGGCGGCGAACGCCGCGTCGCTTGCTGTCGTCATCATCGCTGCGCCATCCTTAAGAGGGCCTGGAAAGCCACAACACGAACTCGTTCTTGTTTTCGCCCGGCCAGGGCGCGCCCGGAGCCGGACTCTGCTTGTCGACGATGAGCCCCTGGCCTTCAAGCCTGGGCACGATCCCTTTCTGCATGAGGATTTCCACGGCCTTGCGCAGGGGCATGCCCGAAAAGTTCGGCACGGAGCGGACCTCGACGGCCTTGACCTCCGTGGGCGTGGACTGGGCGATCTCCATGATTTCCTTGTCGGCGCTCGAGGGGCCCTTGGCCTGTTCGGCGCGGGCCGCCTGGCCCGCCTGGCCCGACGCGGCCGTCGGAGTCGATTGGGCGGCCGGAGCGGCCGGGGCCTGCCCCGCCGACGCGGCCGAAGCCTGGACCGTCTCGGGCATGCGGCCGAGGTAGGACAGGGTGCGCAGCGTCATCTCCCGCACCGCCGGCGCGGCGACGACCCCGCCGTAGTGGCTCGGCTCGGGTTCGTCAACCATGACCATGACGATGTACTCCGGCGACATCGCCGGCACGAAGGCGACGAAGGAGCCGAGGTACTTGTTGCCGTAGCCGCCATGGGCCGCGGCCTTCTGGGCGGTGCCGGTCTTGCCGCCGAGCTCCAGGCCCGGGATGCGCGCCGTTTTGCCGGTGCCGTGATCCTCGTTGACCACCTCGCGCATCATGCGCTCCACGGTATGGCAGACGTCAGCGTCGAAGACGCGGTACGGGGCGCGCTTGGGCGCGGCGTCGTCGGGATCGGCCACGAGCTTAAGCGGCTTGTACACGCCGTCGTTGGCCAGAACGAGGAAGGCCTGGGCGAGCTGGACCGGGGTGACGGCCACGCCCTGGCCGAAGGACTGGGTGGCCACGTCCAGGGGGGACCATAACTTGAGCGGGCGCAGCAGGCCCTTGCCCTCGCCGGAGATGGGCAGGCCCGTGGGGCGGCCGAAGCCGAGCTTTTCGAAATAGGAGTGCAGGCGCGTCGCGCCGAGCTGGAGGCCGATCTTGGCTGCGCCGATGTTGCTCGAAACGCGCACGATCATGTTGACGGGCAGCACGCCGTAGGAGTGCGTGTCCTTGATGACGCGGTTGGCGAAGGAAAATTTGCCGTTTTCGCAGTTGAATGTGGTGGTGGGCTTGACCACGCGCTCCTGCAACGCCGCGGCCACGAGCAGGGGCTTCATGGTGGAGCCGGGCTCGAACACGTCCAGGGCCGCGTGGTTGCGCGCGATGCGCGGGCTGATGCCGCGTCCCACGTTGGGATTGAAGAAGGGGTAGTTGGCCATGGCCAGGATCTCGCCCGTGGGCACGTGGACCACGATGGCCGTACCGGCCTTGGCGTTGTTGGCGGTGACGGCCTTTTCCAGCTCCTCCTCGGCGAAGAACTGGATCTGGGAGTCGATGGTCAGGCGCACGCCCTTGCCGTTGATGTCGTTGAGCTCCCGCCCCTGGGAATCGAAAAAGAAACGCCGGCCCGAGGCGTCGCGCTGCACCACGTATTTGGCCTGGCGGCCGGTGAGGCGTTCGTCGAAGGCCTTTTCCATGCCCTCCAGGCCCACGTCGCCGACGCCGACGAAGCCCATGAGCTGGCTGGCGAGATGGCCGTTGGGATAAAACCGTGCGAATTCCTTGGTAAAATAAATGCCGGGCAGCTTTGCCTCGCGGATGCGGGCGGCAGTGCGGTCGCCCACGCGCCAGGCGACATAGACCATGGAGGACGGGCTCTGCAGCTTCTTGAGCACCCGCTGCTCCTTCATGTGCAGCACTTTGGCCAGGAAGGCGGCGGTCTTTTCCGGCTCCTCGATTTCCTTCGGGCGCACGAACAGGGCCTCGACCTCGACGCTTTTGGCGAGCAGCCTGCCGCCCCGGTCGTAGATTTCGCCCCTGGCCCCCTTGTCCACTTCCGAGGCCAGGTGCTGCCGGATGGCCTTCTCGGCCAGTTCCGGGCCGGCCACGATCTGGAGATACCCCGCCCTGGTCCACAGCGCGAGCCAGGCCAGGCAGAAAAAAACGCCCACGCACGTAAGCTTGACCCGGCTCCAATCCCGGACGGTCTGTTGCTGGCGATCGACCTTCGAAGCGCGCATGCCCTGCTCCCGCGTCCCTTACGGCGTCTCGACGGCTTTGGCCCGGGACTTGTCCCTGGGCTTCGTTTTCGCGGCGGGAGGCGCGTCCGGGGACGGCTTGGCCTGGCCCTTCTGGCGGGAATCGTCCGAAACGGCCACGAGCGGCGACGCCTCGACCGCGCCGTCCGGCCCCACGCGGCGGATCTGTCCCGGCCGCGCCGGCCCGAGGCCGTAATCCCGAGCCACCTCGCGCAGCCGCGACGGCGTGATGAGCGTGTTGCGCTCCACTTCGAGCTTGGCGGCCAGGGATTCGACCTCGTCGATCTGCCGCTGCATCTTGTTGAGTTCGTACGCCAGATCGACCCGTTCGATGTTGAGCCAGACGAGCCCCAGGCCGAAGACCAGCAGCAAGACCAGGCTGAACGCCATGGATATCGCCCATTCCCGCGAAAGCGTGCCCATCTCCCCTCCTCGGTCTCCAGCGTCGGCGTCGCGCCGCGCGCCTCCCTCAGGCGTCCGGCAGCCGCTCGGCCACCCGCAGCTTGGCGCTTCGCGCCCGCGAATTGGCCGCCACTTCTTCCTCGCCGGCCATGACGGGCTTTTTCGTCAGGATGCGGTAGCGCGCCCGGTGGCCGCACACGCACACCACCTGTTCGCGCGGGCACACGCAGTCCGTGGCCTCCTCGCGAAAGGAGCGCTTCACCATCCTGTCCTCGAGGGAATGGAAGGAGATCACAGCCACCCGCCCCCCCGGGGCGAGATGGTCGGGAATGGCCCGCAAGAACTCCTTCAACTCCCCAAGCTCGTCATTGACCGCCATGCGCAGGGCCTGGAACGTCCGGGTAGCCGGATGCTGCCGGGCCGTCGCCCGCCACTTGGCCGGGTAGGCCGCCGCCACGATCTCGGCCAGACGGGCCGTGGTGGTGATGGCGGCATTCTCCCGGGCGGCGACGATGGCGCGGGCGATGCGCCCGGCCTGCGGATCCTCGCCGTACTCCCGGATGAGATCCCGAAGCCGCGCAAAGGACGCCAGGTTGACCAACCCTTCGGCGCTCTCCCCGCCGTCCTCGGCCCCCATGCGCATGTCCAGGGGGCCGTCGTGCAAAAACCCGAAGCCGCGCTCCGGGTCGTCGAGCTGCAAGGAGGACACCCCCGCGTCCAGCAATGCGGCATCGACCTTCTCCCACCCCGCCTCCGCCAGGGCCGCCGGGAACCGGCTAAACGGCGCGCGCACGAGGCGCACCCGCTCGCCGTATGCCGTCAAGCGCCGCCCGGCCTCGTCCAGGGCCTCCCTGTCCCTGTCGAGCCCGAGCAGCCAGGCATCGCCCCCGGCCGCTTCGAGCATCCCCCTAGAATGCCCGCCAAGCCCTGTGGTGGCGTCCAAAATTTTCATGCCCGGCCGGATGGCCAGGTACTCCAGAACCTCCCTGAGCAGGACCGGGACGTGTACGGGCGCGATCGGCATGGCGTGCCTAGAGCTTGATCTTGACGCCCATGTCGGCCAGGGCGGCCAGATCCGCGTCGATGCGCAGGCCCACCTGCCGCCGCCGCTCTTCGAACTTGTTCTGGTTCCAGATTTCGAACTTCTCGCCCACGCCGGCGAGCACCAGGTCCTTGTCCAGCTGCGCGTAGGTGCGCAGGTACGGCGGCACCAGGATGCGCCCCTGCTTGTCCAGCGTCACTTCCATCGCCCCGGAGATGAGGAACCGCTCCAGGTCGCGGATGCGCGGGTCGAGCTTGTTGCCCTCCGCGAAGCTGGCCTCCACCTGCACCCACACGTCCATGGGGTAGCCGGTGACGGCGCCGTCGAAGTTGTTGGTGAGCATGATCCGGCCGTCCTCGACGCGCGAAAGGACCTCCTCCCGATACTCGGGCGGCAGCATCAGGCGACCCTTGGGGTCCAGGCTGCGGTAGGAATGGCCTCGAAACACGCGTCCTCGCTATGGCGGCTCACCACTTCTTACCACCTTTTCCCACATTCTCTCCATCAATAGGCCATGGGTGTCAAGAAGAAACCACCCGCGCCCCAAAATCCCCGGAAAACCTGAATTTGAAGCACCAGGCCTCCGAAAAACTCCTCGAAAATACTGGATAAAAAATCAGGAAGCGGGCATAGGGGAAAAGGGGTTCGGCAGCCGGCGGAAACAAGCCTTGCCAACGGGCGGCCGAGACCGTTAGGGGAAGATGTTTTCGGGGCACACGTTGTTGCGGCAGCCGGCGTAGGGAGCGCAGGCGTTTTTTGGCGTCAAGAAGCACCCACGGAAGGGCAGCATGCGCGACAGGGCGAGTTTGGACATCCCGGTCGGACTGGAAGAAGAGTATTATCAGATCAGTCCGGACATTCTGCAGAGTTTCAGCAAGTTCCGTCCTCCGCTGAACATCTATCATTTTCTGGAAAACGTCGGGCGCATCGCGCCCTATTACAAGGTGGGGGACCGCCTCTCCAAGGAGCAGACGCAGGAACTGGCGGACCTCGTCGCCGCAGGCGTCATCTTCGTCTCGCGCGACGACCATCCCATCTACGTCAAGCACATCAGCTACCAGCTCGATCTCGTGCTGCTCGACAAGCACCTGACCGAATCCGAAATCGCCGACATCTTCCAGATCGCGCTCACGCGGCGCATGGAGGCGTTCTTCGACCAGCCAGTGCGTTTGGCCTACGACAAGGTGCGCGACGACGCGATGGTGCTCACGGAATACGTCTGGCAGGACTTCCACCGTTCCAAGGCCCTGGCCAAGCGGCGTCACGACACGCACAGCCTGGCCAACCACGCGGTCAACTGCGCCCTGCTCGGCCTGCACCTGTTCCTGGCCGCCCAGTCGGACGGTTTTCGCGACGGGCGAAACGCCCGCACCGTCCTCGACCGCACGGTGCAGGGCCTGCTCTTGCACGACCTCGGCATGACGCGGGTGCCGGCCCTCATCCGGGATAAGACCAAACCCCTTCTTCCCGATGAAATGCAGAAAATCCGCGGCCATACCATGTCCGGTTACGAGATGCTCGCCCGCCTCGACATCAAGTTCCCGGAGATGGAACGCTGCGTGGCGGAGCACCACGAGCGCCTGGACGGCTCGGGTTATCCGCAGAAGCTCGGCATGGGGAACATTTCCGAGGCGGGACTGCTCGCCGGCGTGGTCGATTCCTACTGCGCCATGACCAGCAAGCGCATCTACGCGCCGGCCATGGAGCCGCTCGCCGCGGCCAAAAAGCTCCTGGAAGAAAACCGGCGCTACCCGGCGGATTACGTCAAAAGGCTGCTCGCCTTCCTGGCCGGGCCGAAATAGGGCCGTCTTCCCACCAGCTTCCCACTTTCCCCACGTCCTCCCCTCAGGGGGAGAGGGCGGCGCAGGACGCAAGCGAGGTTCCCGAAAGCCCCCGGCCCCGCCTGCGGGGCTTCGCGACGCGCCGCCCACCCCGAAAGCGGCCCCTGCGGCCTCAGCGGGCAGGCGCGCACTCGAGGCGCAGTTCGCGGAAGATCTCGCCCATGGGCACGAACCCGAGCAGCCGTTCGCCTTCGAGGACCGCGGCGAAGCGGCTGTCGGCCTTGATCATGGCGTCGAGCACGAGGTGCAGCGGATCGGACGGGGCGACGCGGGGGATGTCGCGGCGGGCGGCCTCGGCGGCCTTGCGCGACATGCAGTGGCGGCAGGCGGCGCGGTAGGTCTCTTCGAAGTCGTCGTCGCCGAGGCTCGTGCGCAGGCTCGCCTCCAGGGCGCAGTCATTGACGTCGGCAAGCAGCGTGCGCAGGCTGACCACGCCCCAGAACCGCCCCCGGCGCATGACGGCCACGGCGTCCATGTCCGGGCTCTTCTTCAAATGATCCCGTAGTTTGTCTGCCACGGCTGACATTTCCTCGTCGGCGTCGACGGCGACGACGTCGGTGCGCAAGGCGTCGAAGGCGCGTTTGCTTATCATGGGCTCTCTCCGCTGGCGTGGTGCGCCAAGGGTACCCGCCTTCGCCCGGATTGGAAAGGGAAGCGGCCGGCTTTTTCTGGCGCGGCGGGCCGTTTTGCCGTATCTTGCCCTGCGATGTCCGTATCCGCCAACCTGTGAGGTTTTCCATGCGCGCACGCGCCCTCTTCTCGCTGTTCGCCCTGCTGTCGCTGCTCTCCCTGGCCGCCCTGCCGGCCGTCGCCGAAGAGATCGACTGCATCACCACCGAGTGGAAACTGCTCGGGGCCAACCACAAGGTCTGCGTCAACGCCTTCGACGACCCCGAAGTGCCGTGCGTGACCTGCTACATGAGCCAGGCGCGCACCGGGGGCATCTCCGGCGCCGTGGGGCTGGCCGAGGATCCTTCGGAGTTCTCGCTGGACTGCCGCCAGACCTGCGCGGTGGTCCTGCCCGAAAAATTTCCCAAGAAAAAGAAGGTCTTTTCCGAAGGGACCTCGGTGCTGTTCAAGGACACGCAAGTCACGCGCTTTTTCGACGAAAAGCGCAAGGCGCTGATCTACCTGGCCGTCAGCCGCAAGATCGTGTCCGGTTCGCCCAAGAACTCCATCTCCACCGTGGTCGTCCGCTAAAGCGCCGCGCCCCATGCCCAGCCGCGATCCCGTGACCGTCGGCGTGGTCCTTGTCGACGACGACGGTCTCGTGGTCGAAGCCGACATCGAGGCCCGCCGCATGCTCGACTTCGAGCTGCCCGGCGACCGCGCGCCGAAATGGCGCGCCCTGGGGCTTTCGGAGTCCATCCACAGCCCGCCGGCCGGCCAGGGCCGCCTCGTGCGCCGCGACGCCGCGGACGGCTCGCCGCGCTGGTTCCTCTTGTCCAAGCGGCCGTTGCGCCTCGGCGGCGAGCCGCTCTACGTCTTCAATCTTGCCGACATGACCGGGCTCGTCGGCGAGCTCGACAAATACGAGGGCTTTTTCACCAACGCGGTGGAAGGCATCTTCCAGTCGAGCCCCGAGGGCCGCTTTCTCGCCGTCAACCCGGCCCTGGCCCGCATCCTCGGCTACTCCGGCCCCGAGGACATGATCACGGCGCTCACCGACCTGCGCGAGGAGCTCTACGTGGACCCGGCCGACCGGGACAAGCTCCTGGCGGGACTCGCCCGCGAAGGCCAGGTGACGGGGCTCGAGACGCGCTTTTACCGCAAGGACGGCACGGTCAAGTGGATCTCCCAGGCCGCCCGCGTGGTACGCGACGAGACGGGCGCGGTGCGCTACATCGAGGGGCTCAACATCGACATCACGGCGCGAAAGCGCGCCGAGGAAGCCTACAACGACATCCTGGAGCGCTACCGCTCCATCGTCACCGGCAGCATCGACGGCGTGATCCTGTGCGGCGCGGCCGGCAACATCCTCACGGCCAACCCGGAAACCGAACGCATCTTCGGCCTGGCCGAGTCCGAACTCGCGCTCGTCGGGCTTTCGGGCGTCATCGACGACGAAGACCGGGCCCTGACCCGGGCATTGGCCTGCCTCGGGGCCACGGGGCGCTTTCGCGGAGAACTTTCGGGGCTGCGCCCGGACGGGACGCGCATCCCGCTCGAGGTCTCGGCCAGCGGCTTTCCGCACAAGGGCGGCCCGGACCACGGCGTGTGGATCGTGCGCGACGTCACGGACCGCAAGCGGGCCGAGGACGTCTTGCGCGAATCCGAGGAGAAGTTCCGCCGCACCTTCGACCAGTCGCCCATCGGCGCGAGCATCCTTTCGCTCGACTACCGCTTTCTGCGCGTCAACGACGCCCTGGCGCGCATCACCGGCTACGCCCAGAGCGAGCTGCTCGAGAAGTCCATGCTCGAGGTCACCCATCCCGAGGACGTGCCCGAGACCATCGCCTGGGCCGAGCGGCTGCTGGCCGGGGAATTCGACCGCTACGAGATCGACAAGCGCTACGTGCGCGGCGACGGCGGCATCGTCTGGGTGCACCTGTCCGTGCGCCTGATCCGCGACGTGGCCGGCAGGCCGCTCTACTTCATGCCCATGGTCCAGGACGTGACCCAGCGCGTCAAGGCCGAGGCCGGCATGCGCGCGCTCCTGGCCGAAAAGGAATCCCTGCGCTTAAATCTCGAAGCGGTCTTTCGCGCCATCCCGGACGCCCTCGTGGTCGTGGACACGCGCATGCGCGTGATCCGCACCAACCGCCCGCTCACCGACGTCTGCTTCGTCGGCGACATCAAGACCGGGCCGGGCGGCCAGCAGGTGGTGGCCGGGGCCTGCCGCCGGGGCTGCTTCGCGGCGCTGCGCGAGACGCTTTCCACCCAGAAGCCGGTCATCGAATACCGCGTGGAGTGCAAAGGGCAAAACCCGGGCCGCGTCGTGGTCATCAACTCCATGCCGCTGACCAGCGAAACCGGGGAATTCGACGGCGCGGTGCTCATCATCCGCGACATCACGCGCCTGGCCGACCTGGAAAAACGCCTCACCGACCTGCACGGCCACCGGGGCATGATCGGCAAATCCAAGGCCATGCGCGACATCTACACCGTGCTCGACCAGCTCGCCGACGTGGACACCACGGTGCTTATCACGGGCGAATCCGGCACGGGCAAGGAGCTCGCCGCCGAGGCCATCCACTACGGCGGGGCGCGCTCGCGCAAGCCGCTGATCAAGGTCAACTGCTCGGCGCTTTCCGACGAGCTGCTCGGCAGCGAGCTGTTCGGCCACGTGCGCGGGGCCTTCACGGGGGCCATCCGCGACAAGGTCGGCCGGTTCGAGGCGGCCCAGGGCGGCGCGATCTTCCTGGATGAAATCGGCGACATTTCGCCGCGTCTCCAGCTCGGGCTTTTGCGCGTTCTCGAAAGCAAGGAGTTCGAGCGCGTGGGCGAGGCCAAATCGCGCAAGGCCGACGTGCGCGTCATCGCCGCGACCAACGTGGATTTGCCCGAGCGCATCCGGGCCGGGCTTTTCCGCGCCGACCTCTACTACCGGCTCAAGGTGGTGGAGGTGCGCCTGCCGCCGCTGCGCGACCGGGCCGAGGACATCCCGCTCCTGGCCGAGCACTTCATGCGCCAGTTCGCAGCCAGCTTCGGCAAGACCATCTCGCGCCTGTCCGAGGAAGTGATGGGCGTGCTCATGGCCTACCCCTGGCCGGGCAACGTGCGCGAGCTCAAGTACGCCATGGAGCACGCCTGCGTCCTGTGCCGGGAAGGCGAGATCAAGCCCGGCCACCTGCCGCCCGAGCTGCTCGCGCCCGCGCCCCGGCGCGCGTTCGACGCGCCTGTCGCGCCGAGCCGGGGCGGGCTCACGCGCGAGGCCGTGCTCGCCGCCCTGCGCGAGGCCGGCGACAACCGGTCGCTGGCGGCGCGATTGCTCGGCGTGGACCGGCGCACGCTTTACCGCAACATGGAACGCCTGGGCATCGCGTAAGCGCAACTGTGGCGCATGCCACACTTTACGCCCCACATGTGGCATCAATGCCACACATAAACGCCACACCACTTTCGGATTTTGGCACGATTGTTTCTTCCAACATGCCGCTTTTTAAAGATATTCAAAATAGCCGCCGGCAATCATGTTTGGCACGATCATTGCCTATAGTCCGTCGCTGCAGAAGGGCTTGCCTGGCCCATGCGGCAGCGCCACTCGGACGCGCCGGCGGCGGCGGCGTACGGGCGCAAGCGGCAATGCCCCAAAAGGGCACGAAACAGGCCCCGCGGCCGTGCCGACCGCTGGGCACCGAGGAAGGAGCAGCCCCATGAGCGGCCACAAAGCCATCTACAAGTCCCTTTATTTCTGGGTCATCTTCGGCATCGTCGCCGGCATCGTCCTGGGCCTCGTCCCGGCGACCAAGGGCTTCGCCGAAAGCATGCAGCCTTTCGGCACGGCGTTCATCCGCATGGTCAAGATGATCATCGCGCCCATCATCTTCTGCACCGTGGTTACGGGCATCGCCAAGATGGGCGACATGGGCAAGGTCGGCCGCGTGGGCATCAAATGCATGCTCTACTTCTGGACCATGACGCTTTTCGCCCTGGCCATCGGCCTGATCATCGTCAACCTGTACAAACCCGGCGCGGGCATGGACGACTACGCCGCCAAGATGCAGTCCAACCAGGCCGAAGTGGCCAAGGTCGAGGCCTACGCCGGCAAGGCCAAGAAGATGTCCACCGTGGACTTCCTCATGAACATCGTGCCGACCTCGGTCGTGGACGCCTTCGCCAAGGGCGACATCCTGCAGGTGCTCTTTTTCTCCATTCTTTTCGGCATCGCTTTGGCCAATCTCGGAGACAAGGCCAAAAGCTTCGTGAAAATCATCGACGAATTTTCGAAAGGATTATTCAAGGTCGTCCATTACATCATGTATTTCGCGCCATTTGGCGCATTCGGAGCCATCGCCTACGTGGTGGCCTCCCAGGGAGCCGATGCGCTGCTCAAGCTCCTGTATCTCATGCTCGGCGTCTACTCGACCTGCATCATCTTCATCTTCGGTGTGCTCTACGTGGTCTGCAAGCTGGCCGGCTTCTCCCTGTGGCGCTACCTCTGCTACATCAAGGAGGAGATCCTCCTCGTGCTCGGCACCTCCTCCTCCGAGGCGGCCCTGCCCCGCATGATGGCCAAGCTCGAAAACGCCGGCGCGGACAAGTCGGTCGTCGGTCTGTGCCTGCCCATGGGCTACTCCTTCAACCTCGACGGCACCTGCATCTACCTGACCATGGCCGCCGTGTTCCTGGCCCAGGCCACCAACACGCCGCTCAACCTCTCGCACCAGCTTTCCCTGCTCTTCATCCTGCTGCTGACCTCCAAGGGCGCGGCCGCGGTCACGGGCGGCGGCTTCATCACGCTCGCCGCCACGCTGCAAACCGTGGGACATATCCCTGTCGCCTCGCTCACCCTGCTTTTAGGCGTCGACCGCTTCATGTCCGAGGCCCGGGCCATCACCAACCTCATCGGCAACGGCATCGCCACCATCGTCGTGGCCAAGTGGGAAAACGCCCTGGACGAACGTAAGCTCGCGGCCGTGCTTTCCGGCAATGACGACGAGTACGCCGACGACCCGGAAGAAATGCTCATTTTTGAAGAGTCGGCGGAAACTGCTACGGTCGCCGCCAACACCAAACACTAACAGGACGGAGGGGAAACGATGTCCGTACCCAGCACGGCGACCCACGAGGGCCTGCCCGTCGGCAAGATTTCGGCCTATCTCGACTGGTTGCAAATGCTCACCGGCGCGGCGCTCATCCTTTTCATGTGGAGCCACCTGATCCTGGTGTCGAGCATCCTGCTCGGCCCCAAGGTCATGAACGCCCTGGCCTGGTTTTTCGAGGCGACCTACATGGCGCAGGTCGGCGGCCCGCTCATATTCCTGGCCTTCCTGCTCCATTTCGTCCTGGCCGCGCGCAAGATTCCCTTCGCCACCGGCCAGCAGCGCATCATGCTCGCCAACGCCAAGCGCATGCGCCACACCGACACCTGGCTGTGGGTGGTCCAGGCCACGACGGCCATGGGCATCCTCATCATGGGCGGCATCCACATGTGGGTGGTGCTGACCAACCTGCCGATCACCGCGGAAAAGTCCGCCGCACGCATCCAGACCGGATTCTGGTTCGTCTTCTACCTGTTCCTTTTGCCCATGGTCGAACTGCACGTGGGCATCGGTTTCTACCGCATCCTGGTCAAGTGGGGCTTCCTCGACCGGCCGGGGCGTTGGGTGATCAAGAAGAAGGAAAATCTTCTGACCGCCATCTTCATCGTCATCGGCCTGCTGTCGCTTCTGCGCTACTACTTCCTGCCGCTTCACTAGAGGGGGACGCCTGACCATGAATATCATTCAAACCGATCTGTTGTGCATCGGCGCGGGTCTGGCCGGCGAACGCGTGGCCATCGAAGCGGCCGATAACGGTTTCTCCGTCATCTGTCTGTCCATCGTCCCGGCGCGGCGCTCCCACTCCTCGGCCGCCCAGGGCGGCATGCAGGCCGCGCTCGGCAACTCGGCCATGGGTGAGGGCGACAGCCCCGACGTGCACTTCGCCGACACCGTCAAGGGCTCGGACTGGGGCTGCGACCAGGAGGTCGCCCGCCTGTTCGTCGACGCCGCGCCCATCGCCATGCGCCAGATGGCCTTCTGGGGCGTGCCCTGGAACCGCGTCGTGCCCGGCGAGCAGACCTATTACAAGGGCGGCAAGCCGTTCACCGCCTTCGAAAAGCCCGAAAACGAAGGGCTGATCCACTCGCGCAACTTCGGCGGCACCGCCAAGTGGCGCACCTGCTACACGTCCGATGGCACCGGGCACTGCGTGCTCTACACCCTGGACAACCGCGCCGCCCAGATGGGCGTCAACGTCGTGGACAAGGTCGAGGCCATCGCGCTCATTCACGACGGCGACACCTGCATGGGCGCCATCGCCCGCTGCCTCAAAACCGGCCAGCTCACCGCCTACCTCGCCCGCGCCACGCTCGTCGCCACGGGCGGCTTCGGCCGTATCTACCGGGAGTCCACCAACGCCGTCATCTGCGACGGCGGCGGCCTCATCACCGCCCTCGACACCGGCGTGGTTTCCCTTGGCAACATGGAAGCCGTGCAGTTCCACCCGACCGGCATCGTGCCCACGGACATCCTGGTCACCGAAGGCTGCCGCGGCGACGGCGGCACGCTGCTCGACAAGAACGAATACCGCTTCATGCCCGACTACGAGCCGGAAAAGGCCGAACTCGCCTCGCGCGACGTGGTGTCGCGCCGCATGACCGAGCACATGCGCAAGGGCCTCGGCGTGCCCTCCCCCTACGGCGACCATCTCTGGCTCGACATCCGCCACCTCGGCGAACACCACATCCGCACCAAGCTGCGCGAGGTGGACGAGATCTGTCAGTCCTTTTTGGGCGTGGACCCGGTGCACCAACTGATCCCCGTGCGCCCCACCCAGCACTACTCCATGGGCGGCGTGCGCACGAACAAGGACGGCGCGGCCTATGGCCTGAAGGGGCTTTTCGCCGCAGGCGAAGCCTCCTGCTGGGACATGCACGGCTTCAACCGCCTGGGCGGCAACTCCCTGGCCGAAACCGTCGTCGCCGGCATGATCATCGGCGGCAAGGTCGTGGAATTCCTCAAGGGCACCGAAACCAACTTCTCCACGGCCGCCATCCGCGACGCCATGCACAAGCAGGAAACCCGCATCGCGGACCTCATCGCCTGCAAAAACGGCAGCGAGAACCCCTATACCGTGCGCAACGCCATGTTCGACTCCATCATGAAGGGAGCCGGCATCTTCCGTAACGGCAAGGACCTCGAGAAGTGCGTGGCCGAGCTCCAGGAAATCCTCGGCCGCGCCCGCAAGGTCGGCCTGCGCAGTAGCGGCAAGGGAGCCAACCCCGAGCTGGCCATGGCGCTCAAGATCGAAGGCATGGTCAAACTCGCCCTGTGCGTGGCCTACGGCGCCTTGCAGCGCACCGAATCGCGCGGCGCGCACACCCGCGAGGACTTCCCCGCGCGCAACGACCGCGACTGGCTCACGCGCACCCTGGCCACCTGGGCCCCGGGCGCGGACCTGCCCACCCTCAACTACGAACCGGCGACCAAGGTCTTCGAAATGCCCCCCGGCGACCGCGGCTACGGCGGCGGCAAGATCATCCCCATGGACGCACCCAAGGAGGCGTAGGGGGAAGATTTGAAGATGCCTCCGGCGGCCGGGGGGGATCATCCCCCCCGGACCCCCTGGATGGGGGGATGGGGTAATGCATCGAGTGAGGAATGCATAAGGAGATTAGGAAGATGGGCAGAACGCTGACATTCAATATATTCCGGTACAACCCCGCGGATCCGGCCTCGTCGCCGCACATGGACCGCTTCACCCTGGACGAGACCGAGCGCATGACCCTTTTTATTGCGCTCAACCGCATCCGCGAAGAGCTCGACCCGAGCCTCATGTTCGACTTCTGCTGCCGCGCCGGCATCTGCGGCGCGTGCGCCATGGTCATTAACGGCCGCCCGGGCCTGGCCTGCCACACCAAGACCAAGGATCTGCCGGACGAGATCAACCTCATGCCCCTGCCGGTCTTCAAGCTGGTCGGCGACCTCTCCGTCGATACCGGCACCTGGTTTAGGGGCATGTACCAGAAGGTGGAATCCTGGGTGCACACCGACAAGATCTTCGATCCCAAGGCCCAGGAAGAGCGCATGGACAACGCCCTGGCCGAGCAGATCTACGAGCTCGACCGCTGCATCGAATGCGGCTGCTGCGTCGCCGCCTGCGGCACGGCGCTCATGCGCGAGGACTTCCTTGGCGCGGTGGCCCTCAATCGCCTCGCCCGTTTCATCCTCGACCCGCGCGACCAGCGCACCGAGAAGGACTACTTCGACGTGGTCGGCACCGACGAGGGTATCTTCGGCTGCATGGGACTCCTCGCCTGCGAAGACGTCTGCCCCAAGGAGATTCCGCTCCAGGAACAGCTCGGCAAGCTGCGCCGCAAAATGGCCCTGGCCGCCGTCAAAAACATCCTGCCCAAGTTCCTCAAAAAGGACTTCTAGCATGAAGACGATCCAGGCATCCGAAATCATCGAAGCCGTGGCCGGCATGTGCATCGCGGCCAACCACGAGCTTCCCGCCGACGTCCAGGCCGCCTTCGAGGCCTGTCACGCCGCCGAGGAAGCCCCGGCGGCCAAGGAGATCTTCCGCCAGTTGCTGGAAAACTCCGAGCTCTCCCGCACCACCAACCTGCCGCTGTGCCAGGACACCGGCCTTGGCGTCTTCTTCGTCGAGGTCGGCGAGGACGTGCAGGTGGCAGGCGGCAGCCTCAGGCAGGCCATCAACGACGGCATGATCAAGGGCTACAAGGACGGCTACCTGCGCAAGTCCTCGTGCGACCCCTTCACGCGCAAAAATACCGGCGACAACTCGCCTGCCATCATCCACTTCGACGTCGTGCCCGGGGACGCGCTCAAAATCTGCATGATGGCCAAGGGCGGCGGTTCCGAAAACATGTCGCGCGTGACCATGCTCGCCCCGGCCCAGGGCTGGAAGGGTATCAAGGAGTTCGTGGTGAACCGCGTGGCCGAGGCCGGCCCCAACCCCTGCCCGCCGACCATCGTCGGCGTCGGCATCGGCGGCAACTTCGAGCTCGCGGCCATCAACTCCAAAAAAGCCCTCATGCGCGCCCTCGACGACCGTCATCCCGATCCGGAAATCGCGAGGCTCGAGGACGAGCTGATCGAAGCGATCAACAACCTGGGCATCGGGCCCATGGGCCTTGGCGGCAAGACCACGAGCCTTGGCGTCAAGATCATGGTCGCGCCCTGCCACCTGGCGAGCCTGCCCCTTGCCGTCAACATCCAGTGCCACAGCGCCCGCCACAAGGAGGTCGTTTTCTAATGGCCGAATACCATCTGACCACCCCGCTTTCCGACGCGGATGTGGAGCAGCTCAAATCCGGCGACGTGGTCTTCATCTCGGGCCACATCTACACGGCCCGCGACGCCGCCCACAAACGGCTCGTGGAGGCACTTGACGCCGGAAACACCCTGCCCTTTGACCTGAAAGGCGCGCTCATCTACTATGTCGGTCCCTCCCCCGCGCCTCCGGGGCGTCCCATTGGCGCGGCCGGACCCACCACCAGCTACCGTATGGACACCTATGCTCCCAGGCTGCACTCCCTGGGGCTCAAGGGTTCCATCGGCAAGGGCAAGCGCAACGACGCCGTCAAGGCGGCGCTGCGCGAGCACAAGGCGGTGTATCTGGGGGCCACGGGCGGCGCCGGCGCACTGCTGTCCCAGCGCATCACCGACGCCAAGGTCATCGCTTACGAGGACCTCGGCCCAGAGGCCATACGGGAGTTGACGGTCAAGGACTTCCCGCTTCTGGTCATAAACGACTGTCATGGCGGGGAGCTGTACGTGAAGCCAAACCTCGGCTAAGCCGCGCCGGTCCGGCGCGCAGCGGAGCACCTGTCATGCCAAGCCGCATCCTGCGCAAACGAAGGCTCATCCCGGGCCAGACCACGGAACTGGTCATCGAAGCCCCGCACATCGCCGCCAAGGCGAAGCCGGGCAACTTCGTGATCCTTCGTGTCTGGGAAGACGGGGAACGCATTCCCCTGACCATCGCCGACGCGGACACGTCGGCCGGCAGCATCACCCTGGTGTACCTCATCATGGGCAAGACCACCGCCCATCTGGACACCCTGGAAGCCGGCGACGACATCCACGACTTGTGCGGCCCGCTGGGACGGCCCACCGAGATCCACAAGCTCTCGGGGCCCGTCATCTGCGTCGGCGGCGGCACCGGGATCGCCGCCATGCACCACATCGCCAAGGGCCATCACATGGCCGGCAACCATGTGGTGACCATCATCGGCGCGCGCTGCGAGGACTTGCTGCTTTTCCGCGACGAGCTGTGCTCCTTTTGTCCCGAGGTTCTCATCAGCACCAACGACGGCAGCTGCGGCCGCAAGGGGTTCGTCACGGACCTCCTGGTCGAGCGCCTGACGCAGGACAAGACCGTGGCCGAAGTGGTGGCCATCGGCCCCGTGCCCATGATGCGGGCCGTGGCCGAGGCCACCCGGCCGTTCGGGGTGAAGACCACGGTCAGCCTCAACTCGATCATGGTCGACGGCATCGGCATGTGCGGCGCGTGCCGGGTGGGCGTGGGCGGCGAGACGAAATTCGCCTGCGTGGACGGCCCGGAATTCGACGGCCACTTGGTGGACTTCGACGGCCTCGCGGCGCGTCTCACGTCCTTCAAGGAACAAGAACGCATCTCTTACGAGGAGTTTAGGAAAAGCCATGTCTGCCAATGCTCCAAGTAAGAAAGCGAAGGCCCCCCGCACCGCCATGCCGGAACAGGACCCCAGGGTCCGCGCGCGCAACTTCGAGGAAGTGGCCCTAGGCTACACGGCCGACATGGCCGCTGCCGAGGCGGCGCGCTGCCTGCAATGCAAGAAACCCGCCTGCCGCAAGGGCTGCCCCGTGGAGATCGACATCCCGGGATTTATTAAGCAAGTCACGACCGGCGACCACGACGCCGCCTACGCGGTATTGCGCGAAACCAACTCCCTGCCCGCGGTCTGCGGCCGGGTCTGTCCCCAGGAAAACCAGTGCGAGGGTTCCTGCATCCTCGGCAAGAAGGGCGAGCCCGTGGCCATCGGCCGCCTGGAGCGGTTCGTGGCCGACACCTACCTGGCAAAGTCCGCCTGCGACGCCGTCACCGGCGGCCCGGCCTGCGCCATGGCCCGCGACGACCTGAAGGTCGCCTGCATCGGCTCGGGGCCGAGTAGCCTCACCTGCGCCGGCTATCTGGCCGCGCGCGGCATTCCGGTCACGGTGTTCGAGGCGCTGCACGAAGTCGGCGGCGTCCTCGTCTACGGCATCCCGGAATTCCGGCTGCCCAAGGCCGTGGTGCGCCAGGAAGTCGACGCCATGAAGGCGCTCGGCGTGGAATTTCGCACCAACTGGGTCGGCGGCAAGACCATCACCGTGCCGGAACTGCTGGAATCGGGCTACGACGCCGTCTTCATCGGCGTCGGGGCCGGGCTGCCGCGCTTTCTCGGCATCCCGGGCGAGAACCTGATCGGCGTGTTCTCGGCCAACGAGTACCTGACCCGCGTGAACCTCGGCCGGGCCTACAAGTTCCCGGCCGCGGACACCCCGACCTTCCCGGCCAGGCACGTCGTCGTCTTCGGCGGCGGCAACGTGGCCATGGATTCGGCCCGCACGGCCATGCGCCTGGGGGCCGAGAAAGTCTCCCTGGCCTACCGGCGCACGGAACATGAGATGCCCTGCCGGTTGGAGGAGCTCCATCACGCCAAGGAGGAAGGGCTCGAGATCCTGTGCCTAAACGCCCCCCTGGAATTTATCGGGGACGAAAACGGCCGGCTCAAACAGATCGCGATGCAGAAAATGATGCTCGGCGAGCCCGACGCCTCCGGGCGTTGCGCGCCCGTGGCCTGCCAGGGCGACACCTGCGTCCTTGACGCCGACATGGCCATCGTGGCCGTCGGCACCGGGGCCAATCCGCTCATCAGCCAGACCACGCCGGGCCTGGAAACGTACCGCCGCGGCTACATCGTCGCCGATGCCGCCACGGGCGAAACCTCGATTCCCAATGTCTTCGCCGGCGGCGACATCGTCACCGGCGCGGCCACGGTCATTTCGGCCATGGGCGCCGGCCGCCGCGCGGCCAAAGCCATCGCCGAACGCCTGCTCGGCGCGGCCGCGGCCGACCCGCCCTCGGCCCAAACGGCGGATGATCCCGCCGACGCATAGAGCACAACCCAACACGAGGAGACCACACATGGCCCTTTTCACCAAGGAAGAAGCGCTCAAGTATCATTCCGTCTGGCGCACCGGCAAACTCGAGTCCGTGCCGATCAAGCCCTGCCGCAACCAGAAGGACCTCTCCCTGGCCTATTCCCCGGGCGTGGCGCAGGCGTGTCTCGAGATCGCCGCCGATCCGGAGAATGTGTGGAAGTACACCAACCGGGGCAACCTGGTTGCCGTGGTCTCCAACGGTACGGCAGTTCTCGGCCTCGGCGACATCGGCCCCAAGGCCGGCAAGCCGGTCATGGAAGGCAAGGGCGTGTTGTTCAAGATCTTCGCCGATATCGACGTCTACGACATCAACCTCGCCACCAAGGACCCGGAAAAAGTCATCGAAACGGTCAAGCTGCTCGAGCCGACCTTCGGCGCCATCAACCTCGAGGACATCAAGGCCCCCGAGTGCTTCGAGATCGAGCAGCGCCTGATCGAAATGATGGACATCCCGGTCTTCCACGACGACCAGCACGGCACGGCCATCATTTCCGGCGCGGGCATATTGAACGCCGTGGAAATCGCCGGCAAAAAGATCGAGGACCTCAAGATCGTGGTCTCCGGCGCGGGCGCGGCCGCCATCGCCTGCTCCCGGTTCTATGTGGCCCTGGGCGTGGACCCGGCCAACATCGCCATGTTCGACTCCAAGGGCCACATCCACACCGGCCGCACCGGCCTGCATCCGACCAAGGCCCAGTTCGCCCAGAAGCACGCCTTCGCCTCCCTGGGCGAGGCGTTCAAGGACGCCGACGTGTTCCTGGGCCTGTCCAAGAAGGGCCTCGTGTCCCAGGACATGGTCAAGAGCATGGCCAAGCACCCGATCATCTTCGCCATGGCCAACCCCGATCCGGAGATCGGCTATTACGAGGCCAAGGAAGCCCGTCCCGACGCCATCATGGGCACCGGCCGCTCGGACTTCCCCAACCAGGTCAACAACGTCTCCGGCTTCCCGTTCATCTTCCGCGGCGCCCTCGACGTGGGCTCCAAGAAGATCAACGAGGAAATGAAGATGGCCGCGGCCAGGTCCCTGGCCGCGCTGGCCAAGGAGCCGGTGCCGACCGAGGTCATGGACATGTACGGCGAAAAGGACGTGAAGTTCGGCATCGACTACATCATCCCCAAGGCGCTGGACTTCCGCATGCTCGAATGGGAGGCCCCGGCCGTGGCCAAGGCCGCCATGGACACCGGCGTGGCCAAGCACACCATCGACCTGGAGCAGTACAAGAAGGACCTGCGCGCCCGCATCGACGCTTCGCACAAGCGCATCGACGCCTACGTCGCGACCTACAACTACGATTTCTAACCGCATTGCCGCTACGCGGACAGAAAGGATGCCCCGGCGCGTTCTCCCGCGCCGGGGCGTCCACCTCGCGCCTTGCCCGGACGGGGCCGCGCATCCCCATGAAGCTTTCCCGGCATGCCGCAACCGAGGCATGTCCTTTGCAGGATTTCGCGCACAGACACAGAGCAAGGGAGTATTTTGCCTATGTCCGACGCCAGTCTGCGCATCGATCCTTCCTCCGTACACCCCGTAAACGCCACACTCAAAGCCGTGCCGCTTGCAGAAGCGCCCGAAGACCTTTTCCAACAGGTCATGACCGCGAAAAAGGATATGCTCGAACTGGATTATTCCCGCCACCCGGAGACTTCGCGCAATCCGACGTATGCGAAATACGCGGACATCGTCGTGAACGGCAAGGTGGTGGCCACAATCGACAATCACGGCTTCGTCGAGACCTCGAACGCGATGGGGGACGCCTGCGCCGACGCCATCGAAAGCGCCGACGCCAGCGCGGGCGTAACCAGCGGTCCGTTGCTCGCTCAGGCGCGGGCGGAAAAGATTGCCGCAGCCGTGCACGGGTCCATTGTCGAAGCCTCGACGGCGATGTCGCAGAGCGCTTTCAACGCCGTTCCCCAGCCCAAAGCGACGGTCGACGACGCGGCGATGCGAAGGGATCCGCGATACGCGGAACTCGAACGGCTCAAGCAGGCCCGAGCCGTATTTCTCGCGCAGCAAATGGCGCAAGGGGGAGGCAGCGCGTAGCGCGGCGTCCGGGAAAGCGGGTCAGTCGAAATCCGCCAACAGTGCGCCGACGTGCACGCGATCGAAGAGCACGGTGGCGGCGTATTTGTTGCGCAAGCGCCAGACCGCGCCCTGGAGCTGGTCGGAGTTGATGCCGTTTCGAAGCGCCGTGTAGGCCTCGATGAAGGCGGCGAGGCTGTCGCAGACCTTGAGCAGTTCGCCGTCCTTGGGGTCGAACGCGTCCAGGTTGCAACGATCGTGGAGTTCCTGCGGGCTCACGCGCCGCGCGCCGTCCGCCTCGCGTACGGATTCGTGGAATTCCGACCCCACGTCCATGCCGAGCAGGTAGCCGAGCCGGTCGGCCAGGTCGGCGCAGCCGCCGCGGCGCAGCACGGAAAAGACGCGCCGCTCCAGTTCCGCCTGCTCGTATTCCTTGATCATGCCGCCCAAGGGGGCCACGGACTGCTTGACCGGCGAGATGATGTCGCGGGTGAGCAGTTCCGGCATGTCGTGGACGAGGCCGGCGAAGAAATTGTTGAGCCGGCGCGCCGGGCAGGCGTCCACGGCCAGGCTGAAGAAGTAGGCGTAGGCCGCGACCAGGAACATGTGGCCGAGCACCGAGGTTTCCGGGATGCGCGGCGTCTGGGACCAGCGGGTCTGGAAGCGCAGCTGCCCGAGGAGCCTGGCGAAATGCCCGAGCGCCGTTTTCTTGCCCGCGAAAAGCCCGTCGGCCAGATCCGGCACGCCGGAAAGGTCCGCAAACCGGGCCAGCCCGCCGGTAAACGACGACTCGATGTCGAGCAGTTCGTCGTCCCAGGGATTGTCGCGCTTTATGAGCGAATATTCCCAGCCGCTGGCGTAGAGGTGGGCGGCGTCGAGGATGCGCCGCGCCGGGGCGTCGGATTCGGGCACGGCGAGGTAGGCCGCAAGCCGGCCCCAGAGGTCGTCGCCGAGCTCGCGCACGCGCGGCTCGAGCTGCCCGAGCACCCAGGCCGTCAATTGCGCGTAGTGGTCGGGATTGGCCTTGATCTTGTAGAAAACCGGCGGCTTGATGTCGGTAATCACCAGCCGGTAGAGGTATTCGAACAGCCCCCCCTCGACGATCTCGAGCCCCAGCGCCAGTTTTTCGGGCTGGCTCAAATGGGCGCTGTTGCGCTCGTAGAGCATCCAGGCGACCATCATTTTATGGGCCTGCTTGTCCACCTCCACGAGGTCCATGGAGCGGTGCTTGTCGTTCCAGCGTTTCATGAAGGAACCGGCGAAGAGCAGTTGGAGAAGGCTTTTGCGGACGCTGACCATGAAGGCTCCCGGGAAGACGGCGTGCAGGCAGTCTAGCCCGCCGCACGGCCGCGGGCAACCTCCCCGCGCGAACGCGCCTTGACGGCGGGGGCGGGGGCGGGCATAGAGTCCGCGAGCGGCCGCCCTGGCGTTCCCGCCGGAAAAAAGTCTTGACAATCATCCCTGCGCCGCTTACACGATTCGTCTTTCGAGCAACTTAGAGGAGCCGTCATGAAAACGTTTAGCCCGACGCCCAAAGATATTACCCGCAACTGGTTCGTGGTCGACGCCTCGGACAAGATCCTTGGCCGCCTGGCCACGGCCGTGGCCGTGCGCCTGCGCGGCAAGCACAAGGCGGAATACTGTCCCCACCTGGACACCGGCGACTGCATCGTCGTCGTCAACGCCGCCAAGGTGCTCACCACCGGCCGCAAGCTGGACCAGAAGAAATACTATCGTCATTCCGGGTGGATCGGCGGCCTCAAGGAAACCACCCTGCGCGACATGCTGGCGAAGAAGCCCGAAGACGTCATCCGCAAGGCCGTGCGCGGCATGCTGCCGAAAAACCGTCTCGGCCGGGCCATGCTGAAAAAGCTCAAGGTCTATGCCGGCGAGGCCCACCCCCACGAGGCTCAGAAGCCTGAAACCCTCGACGTGTAACGCGCCACGCGGAGACAAACGATGAGCGACGAATTCTACTACGGCACCGGACGCCGCAAGTCCGCCGTGGCCCGCACCCGCCTGTACAAGGGCAATGGCCGCATCCTGGTCAACGACCGTCCTTTCGAGGAATATTTTCCCCGTCCCACCCTGCTCTCCATCGTGCGTCAGGCCCTGGTGCTGGCCAAGCTCGACGGCCGGGTGGACGTGAAGGTCAATGTCGCCGGCGGCGGCATGACCGGCCAGGCCGAAGCCGTGCGCCACGGCATCTCCCGCGCCCTGTGCTCCCTCGATCCGGAGCTGCGCGGCGTGCTGAAGAAGGCCGGCCTGCTCACCCGCGACTCCCGCGAGAAGGAACGCAAAAAGTACGGCCAGCGCGGCGCCCGCGCCCGCTTCCAGTACTCGAAGCGTTAATCCGCAAGAGCGCTGCAAGACCATCAGGGCGGAACCGCTGTTGCGGTTCCGCCTTTTGTCGTTGGCGCATATCCCGGTCGGGAAATGCCGCATGTTCTTCAACGCCCCGCTGTGCCCACGAGTATCGTCATGACCAGACAAGAAGCCGAACAAACCGCTTTCGAACTGATGGCAACCGGTTACAACTGCGCCGAAAGCATGCTGCGCACGGCCGTCGCACATCTGGCCATCCCCGCCGAGGGGGGCATGCTGCGCATGGCGACCTGCTTCGGCGGCGGCGTCGGGCGTTCGCACGAGGAACTGTGCGGCGCGCTATCCGGCGGCATCATGGCCCTGGGGCTTGCGTACGGGCGCGACGCCGTGGAGACGTCCCCGTATGCGGGCCTTGACCTGGCCGCGGAGTTCCGCAACCGTTTCCGGCAACGTTTCGGCGCGAGCTGCTGCCGCGAAGTGCTCGACCATCTCGGCCCGCAAGAGAACTGGGCCGCCTGCAAACGGCTTGTGGCCGACGCCGCGGGCCTGCTGCACGCGCTTCTCGAAGAGCAACGCGGAAAAGGCGCACGCTGACCGCCCGTCCGCGTCTTTTTCTTGTCCGGGCGGCGCTTGGCCCGTAGGAATCCCTGGCGACCGGCGGCAGCCGCTCCGTTCGCCCCCCCCCTTGTCCCCAGCACGCACGGAGTACGCCATGGCCGAGCACAAGCCCGCCCCCAAGCTCGTTTTCGCCGACGACGACGGCAACATCTACGACCACCCGGAGCTCGAAATGCTCGTGCGCCGGGGGGACAGACTCGAACCGCCCCGCCCGGACGAGATCATCCCCCTGCCGCCGGAAAGCGAGCTGTTCCTGCTCCCCGGCCGCGACGCCCTTGGCTTCGACCCCGAATCCGGGGAGATCGAGCGCCTCGAGGACCGGGCCGTGGCCGCGTTCGTCTGTCCAGGGCACACGCTTTCGGCCACGGCGGCCTACGCGACCCATCCGGGCGCGCCGGTGCTGCCGCTTTTCGCCTACGGCGCGGTGGGCTTTTCCGGGGACCGCTTCGTCGTGGCCGCGGCCAAGGTGGACGAGGACCGGCGACAGGTGTTCACCGGCATCGCCAAGGACCGCATCGTCAAGGGCGCGCGGGCGCTGCGCAGCAAATACCCGAAAAACCGCCTCATCGAGCACCTTTCGGGCTGCGCGCTAACGTCGTGCTGCCCGGCGGCGCGAAACCTGGCCCTTGGGCGCTTCGAAGCGCCGCTGCCCACCTCACGCGCCTGCAACGCGCGCTGCATCGGCTGCCTGTCGCTCCAGGACCCGTCCTCGGGCTTTCCCTCGACCCAGAACCGCATCGCGTTTCGCCCCACGGCCCAGGAGATCGTCGAGGTCATGGCCGAACACGGCCGGCGCGAGGCGCGACCGGTCTTCTCCTTCGGCCAGGGCTGCGAGGGCGAGCCGCTGACGGAAATCCGCGTCATCACCGACGCCGTGGCGCGCTTTCGCAAAAACGGCGGCACGGGCACGGTCAACGTCAACACCAACGCGAGCCTGCCGGACGCCGTGGAGGCCTTTGCCGCCTCCGGCGGCACCTCCATCCGCGCGAGCCTCTCAAGCGCCGATCCGGACCTGTACACGGCCTATTACCGGCCCCAAGGCTACGCCTTCGCCGACGTGCGCGAGAGCCTTGCCCGGGCGCGCGCGGCCGGACTTTTCATCTCGCTCAATTTTCTTTTCTTCCCGGGCGTGTCGGACACGGAGGCCGAGCTTGCGGCCCTTGGCGAACTGATCACCGCGCACCGCGTGGATTTCGTGCAACTGCGCAACCTGAACCTGGACCCGGAGCTGTACCTTTCCGTGGCCCGGGCCAGCGGCGCGCTGGCCGATCCGGCCCGCCACGCCTCCATGGGATTTAAAAACTTCCGCAAGCGCCTGCGCAAGGCCTGTCCCTGGCTGCGCTTCGGTTATTTCAACCCCGTGGTGGAGACGCCGCCCGCCGCGTCCTGATCCGACGCTCAGACGCCCTGATGCATGCGAAAGGCCCGACGACACGCTGTCGCCGGGCCTTGTTTCATTCTCCGGGGCGGTGCGGCCCTTCCGGTGACGGTCCCGCAACAACGGCAGGACGCGCAAGACGTCTACCCGGCCCGCGCCACCACGAATCCCAGTTTTTCAAGGCCCTGGCGGTCCGCGTCCGGCGCGCCGCCGGACGTGGTCAGGTAGTCGCCGACCATGAGGCCGTCGGCCCCGGCGGCCATGGGCGCGAGCGACGCGTCGCGGCCGAAGACCGTGGGCCGGCCGCCGCAGATGCGGATGTGGCGGTCGGGCAGCAGAAAGCGCAGCAGGATGACGATGCGCCGGGCCTCGTCGCGGGAAAGTACGGGTCGGTCCGCAAGCGGCGTGCCCGCAATGGGGCTTAAGAAATTGACCGGCACGGAGAAAACGCCGGCCTCGAGCAGGGTGCGCGCGAGGTCGGCGCGGTCGGCCCAGGTCTCTCCCATGCCGAACAGCCCGCCGGAGCAGATGGGGATATGGAGCTTGCGGCAGGCGCGCAGCACGGCGAGGTTGTCCTCGAAGGTGCGGCTGGTGCAGATGGAGGGATAGAAGGCCCGCGACGTCTCGAGGTTGTGGTGGTAGGCGGCGAGCCCGGCGGCCTTGAGCCGCGCCAGGGCGTCTTCCGAAAGCACGCCGAGCGACGCGTCCGCGGCCATGGGCAAGGCGGCGATGCCGGCCAGGGCCGTGGCGACGCTTTCGAGCTCCGCGTCCGGCAGGGCCTTGCCCGAAACGACCACCCCGAAACGGGTGACGCCCCGATCGGCCATGGAAGCCGCCGCCACGACGATGCGCTCGGGGGGCAGAAGCGGGTGGTACGGCGCGTCCGTGGCGTAGTGGCCGGACTGGGCGCAGAAAGCGCAGTTTTCGCCGCAGCGGCCGGATTTGGCGCTCACGATGGCGCAAAGCGACGCGGCGTCGCCGATGCGGGCGCGGCGCACGGCCACCGCCGCCGCGGCAAAGGCGTCGAGGGTTTCGCCCGCCGCACGGGGCAGGATCGAAAGCAACCGCTCGCAGTCTCGGTCGGCAAGGAACGCGCCGGAAATGAGCGGCCGTGACAATTCGCGGACAAGGCTTGCAGCATGTGTGGGAGTCATCTTGGGCAACCGCCATAGTCCCGCGCGCGGATTTGGGCAAGAGTGCAAAAGGACGCCGACATCACTTGATTTCTTGGCAGATATTCCCCATATGTTGTGAATGGCGTCTTCACCGCTCTCCGTTGGGGGGAGCGGCGGGAGTCGATTGCATCCTCAAGAGCGATATGAGGCGAGCTTTGCCGAAGGAGACCGACGGTATGCGTACAAGCATCAGACGACTGGCCTTGGGGCTTTTTATGGCCCTCGTCCTGTCCGCCCCGGCCCTGGCCGCGGATTACCAGATGCCGGTGGTGACCGGCGAACATTGGACCCAATCCACACCCCAGGAGCGCAAGGCGTTCCTCGTCGGCGCGGCCACCATCATCGAGCTGGACCAGGAGGTCCAGGGCGCGACGCCGGCAAAAAACAGCACCATCGACGCCTGGGCCCACGGCCTTGCCCCGTACACGTTCGACCAGATGGTCGCGGCCGTGGACAAATGGTACGCCGAGCATCCCGACAAGCTGCGCCGACCCGTGGTCGAAGTGATGTGGTACGAACTGGCCCAGCCCAACATCGGCAAAACGACCATCGGCGAGGCCGATCCCACCGACGTCCTCAAGGACAAGCGCGCGGCGGCCAAGGCGCAATCCAAGGCGGCGGCGAAAGCCAAGGCCAAGGCGCAAGAGGCCGGCCAGTAGTCACGCGTCGTTTACGGGGCGTCTTTCGGTCTTATCTTATTACGAAAGGCGTGTTCCCCTCCGTGGCGGCGCAGCCGCCCGGAAGAGTCGTACCAAAGGAGGACACCATGAAAAAGCTGAGTCTGCTCGTCGCCGCCGTCATGCTCGTCGGCGCTCTGGGCTGCACCAATATGACCAAGACACAGCAGGGCGCGCTTTCCGGCGCGGCCATCGGCGCGGGCGCGGGCGCGGCCATCAGCGCCATCGCCGGCGGCAATGCCGGCATCGGCGCGGGCCTCGGCGGCGCGCTCGGCGGCATCGCCGGCGGCCTGATCGGCCACGAACAGGAAAAGCGAGGCTACTAAAGCCTTGCCGTGAACGACACGGCCGGTGCGCCGCATACGCGCGACGCCGCCGGCAAAACGGGGGAATGCGCGCTCCACCGGCCGCATTCCCCCTCGTATTCCCGGGCCGGCGGCGCTATGCCGCCGGCCGTGCGTCATCGCCCTGCCGCGCCGCGGCGCGTTCAATGCAAAAAACGCAGAAACAAACGCGCAAGGGATTTCAGTTCATGGAGGTAGAGCGCGAACTTGCTTGGAAAGCCTTCGATGCGCGATTGTGCGGCAAGAGGTTCTCCGGAGCCCCAGACATTGTAGATATTTAACTTATTGTCCGATAAATAAGCGACTGTCCCCTGCTCCATATATTTTTTGTACGCCCTGTCGATGCATACGACAGCCTCCGTGCGCCCATCCGATGTGGACTCCTGCCTTTCCACCCTGCCGATGACGACATCATCCAAGAAGACGGAATCGAATCGCTGCGTCAGGGGAGCGCCGAACGCAACCGCATAGTTGACGCAGCCGGCCTCGCCCGAAGCAAAGGCGCTTTCCTGTACAAGCAGCGTGTCCAGGAGCAAAAAGAATATCGTCCAACAAAAAAATATCCCCACGGCATTTTCTCCCGTCTTCTCGATTGCCGCACGCGCGCATGCGGTGTCGTCCAGGCAGGAAGGCGTTTCCGGCACGCGTAGGCAGCGCCGACATCGCCTTTCGGCATGGCGGTTCTAGCCTCTCCCCGGATTTTCTTCCAGTACCTCGTCCTGCGGCCTGCGGCATCCTCTGCGCCGTTCGGCCTGAACGCCGTGCCGGCATTTGCTGCACACCTGTTTAAGCAGGTGCGCAAAATAATTGCGCACCTGGCGGAGGGTATTTATTTCAAGGCCTGCCATCCCAAACTATTCCCCAAACATTTCAGTCCATGATATACGTTGTCGCAAATCCGCGCCCTGGCATGCTCTGTGCTTTTGTTCACGAAACAAGGACGCCCCGCCGTTCGCGGGCGGCGCATCCGCCCGTCCGGCAGCCACGCCGGCCGGGAAGCGAGGAGGGAACATGCGACAGCTCACGCGACCATGCACGATCATCGGCGTCCTGGCCCTGGCCATGCTGGCCATGGCCGCCCTGTGCGGCCTGCCGGCCCTGCTGCCGGCGGCCGAACAAGAGCCCGACAAGGCCCCGGGACGCAAACTCGCCCGCAGCGCCGTCTCCGCCCCGGGCGCGCGCTGGACCACGGCCGACCACTCGAAATTCGACGCGCTCAAAAAGGACTTCGCCAAGCCCGAGGAAGTCACGGCGGCCTGCCTGTCCTGTCACGACATGGCCGCCGACCAGATCCACCACTCCATCCACTGGACCTGGATCTGCCCCACCTGCGGCGACGGCAAGTCCATGGGCAAATACGGCAAGACCATCAACAACTTCTGCATCGCCGTGCCCTCCAACGAGCCGCGCTGCACCTCCTGCCACATCGGCTACGGCTGGAAGGACAAGAACTTCGACTTCTCCTCCAACGACCGCATCGACTGCCTGGTGTGCCACGACACCACGCACACCTATAAGAAGTTCCCCACCAAGGCCGGCTACCCTGTCACGGAACCCACCCTGTTCCCGGAAGACGGCGTCACCTACCTGCCCCCGGACTACAAGACCATCCTGGGCAAGGTCGGCCGCCCCGACCGCCTCAATTGCGGCGCCTGCCACTTCTACGGCGGCGGCGGCGACGGCGTGAAGCACGGCGACCTCGACAGCTCCATGGGCATGCCCAAGAAGTCCCTGGACGTGCACATGGACACCGAAGGACTCAACTTCACCTGCCAGCGCTGCCACACCACCAAGGAGCACCAGATCGCCGGCCGCCTCTACACCTCGCCGGCCGCGCCAGAACGCATCAGCCTCACCGAAGCGGACCTGGCCTCCAAGATCGCCTGCGAATCCTGCCACGGCCAAAAGCCCCACAAAAAGGACGCCAAGGCCAACGACCACACCGACAAGGTCGCCTGCCAGTCCTGCCACATTCCGGAATTCGCCCGCGTGCTGCCGACCAAGATGTCCTGGGACTGGTCCACCGCCGGCAAGATGAACGCCGAAGGCAAGCCCTTCAAGAAGGAAGGACCCTACGGCAAGCCCGTTTATGACACCAAGAAGGGCGACTTCGTCTGGGAGAAGAACGTCGTCCCGACCTACTATTGGTTCAACGGCGCCATGAGCAACATGCTCGTCACCGACACCCTGGACCCGAAGCACATCGTGTCCCTCAACAAGCCCGCTGGCTCGCCGGACGACCCGCACGCCCGCATCATGCCCTTCAAACGCCACACCGGGAAACAACCCTTCGATCCGGTCAGCGCCACCATGGTCATCCCGCACCTGTTCGGGCCCAAGGACCAGGACGCCTACTGGACAGGCTACGATTGGAAGGCCGCCGTCGTCTCCGGCATGAAATACGTGGACCTGCCGTTCTCCGGCGAAGTCGGCTTCGTCGAAACCGAATACTTCTTCCCCATCACCCACATGGTCGCGCCCAAGGACAAGGTCGTGCCCTGCGAGCAGTGCCACGCCGTGGAAGGCCGCCTCAAGGGACTGCCCGGCGTCTACATCCCCGGACGCGACGTGCACGCCGCCGTCACCACCGTGGGCTGGTTCGGCGTGGGCGCAGCCTGCGTCATCGTCTGCGGCCACGGCCTCGTGCGCCTGATTTCCCGCAAGAGGAGGAACGGACAATGAACAGCCAACCCAACGGAAAAATGAGCATGTTCTATCTCTACACCCGCTACGAACGCTTCTGGCACTGGCTCCAGGCGGCGCTCATCATCTGCCTCCTCGTCACCGGCTTCGAAGTCCACGGCTCCTTCACCCTGCTCGGCTTCAAACGGGCCGTGACCGTCCACGCCTGGGTCGGCGTCGCCTGGCTCGTCGCCTTCGCCTTCTTCGTCTTCTGGGTCGCCACCACAGGCGAATGGAAGCAATACGTGCCCACCACCAAAAAGATGTTCGAAGTCATGCGCTTCTACGCCTACGGCATCTTCATGGGCTGGCCACACCCCTGCCCCAAAACCCCCGACGCCAAACACAACCCGCTCCAGCGCCTGACCTACCTGGCCCTGGCCGCCATCCTGCTCCCGTTCATGATGGTCACCGGGCTGCTCTACTACGTCTACAACGACTGGGCCGGACTGGGACTGGGAGGCTTAAACCTCTCCACCGTGGCGCTCGCCCACCTCATCGGCGCGTTCGCCATCCTCATCTTCCTCGTGGTGCATATCTACATGACCACCACCGGCCACACCCCCTTCGCCCACGTCCGCGCCATGATCACAGGCTGGGAAGAAGAAAAGGCCGATGCACAGGAAGACTGGGAGAAGCGGACGGCATAGGGGTAGGGGTTAAATAGGGGAGGAAAGACAGGAAGATGCCTCCGGCGGCCGGGGGGGATCATCCCCCCGGACCCCCTGGGCGGGGGAGCGGTAAGCGGATGGGAAGACGGTCGGTGGGCGGTGCTTCGGGGTCTGTGGTCGCGGAATTCGGCCGGGCGACGCAGGCCGCAAAGCCGGCCAGCAC